>JBGSYY010000572.1:0-5222 GCA_041750675.1 Isosphaeraceae bacterium
GCTGCGCCGAGAAGCACGTCGAATCGGGCGACCTCATCGTGGCGCTCGGCGGACGCACCGGCCGCGACGGCATCCACGGCGCAACCTTCAGCTCCCTCGAACTCACCAGCGAAAGCGAAGACCTCTCCGGCGGTGCCGTCCAGATCGGCAACGCCATCACCCAAAAAATGGTCCTCGACGTCGTCCTCCAGGCCCGCGATCGACGTCTCTTCCGCTCCATTACCGACTGCGGCGCCGGCGGCTTCAGCTCCGCCGTCGGCGAGATGGGCGCCGAGATGGGCGCGGAAGTCGACCTCGAAAACGCCCCACTCAAATATGCCGGCCTCTCCTACACCGAAATCTGGATCTCCGAGGCCCAGGAGCGAATGGTCCTCGCCGTCCCGCCCGAACACTGGGACGAACTCAAGACCCTGTGCGAATCGGAGCACGTGGAGGCGACCGGCCTCGGCCGCTTCGTCGACACCGGCCGCCTCACCCTCCGCTACCAGGGCCACACCGTCGCCGATCTCGACATGCATTTCCTCCACGAGGGCGGCCCCAAGATCGTCCGTCGCGCCACCCGCCCCCCCAAGCCCACAGCCCAGGCCATCCTCCCCGCCCGCGCCCGCTTCGACGACGACCTGCTCACCCTGCTCCACGACTGGAACATCGCCAGCAAGGAATGGATTATCCGTCAATATGATCACGAGGTGCAGGGCCGCACCGTCATCAAGCCACTCGTCGGTGCCGCCGAGGACGGCCCCGGCGACGCCTCCGTGATTCTCCCCGTCCGTGGCTCGCGACGCGGCCTGGCTCTCTCATGCGGCATCAACCCCCGCCTCGGCACCATCGATGCCTACGCCATGGCCGCCAACGTCATCGACGAGGCCATCCGCAACTGCGTCGCCGTCGGTGCCGATCCCGACCGCATCGCACTCCTGGACAACTTTTGCTGGGGCAATCCCGAACGCCCCGAAACCCTCGGCTCTCTCGTCCTCGCCGCCCAGGCCTGCCGTGACCTCGCCCTCGCCTTCCGCACCCCGTTCATCTCCGGCAAGGACAGCCTCTACAACGAATTCAGCCAGGATGGACAATCCACGGCCATTCCGCCCACCTTGCTCATCAGCGCTATGGGCCAGGTGCCCGACGTCGCCCGTTGCGTCACCATGGATCTCAAGTCCCCCGGCAACCTTCTCGTCCTCATTGGTGCCACCACCGAAGCGCCGGGCGGTTCGCTCTGGCTCGAACATCTCGACGAATCAGACGCACGCACGCCCATGGTCGATCCCCCCACGGCGCTCGCCACCTTTCGTACTCTCCACAAGGCAATCAACCAGGGCCTCGTCCGCTCCTGCCACGACCTCAGCGAAGGCGGCCTTGCCGTCGCCGCCGCCGAGATGGCCATCGCCGGCCGCCTGGGCGCTCGCCTCACCCTCGCCGATGGCCCGACCTCAGATCGCTCCCTGCCCGATCCCATCCGTCTCTTCGCCGAGACGCCCTCCCGTTTCCTCCTCGAGGTCCATCCCGCCGACTTGCCATCCCTCGTCTCCCTCTTCTTCGATTCCGGCATCGACGCCTGCGCTCCGATCGGTGAGGTAACCGCCACCGAACCCCCGCAACTTGTCATCGAAAGCCCCTCCGGCGCGTCCCTCATCGATCTCCCAGTTGAGCGCCTCCGTCACTCCTGGCAACGCCCGCTCGCCGATTGACCCGCTCCCTCTCTGTTTCCGTTCCCGTAGCCTCCTTCGTTTGCCTTGCGATTCGCTCTCCTTTTATTCAACTCTCTCCAAACGACCTGACCGAGCGTAAGGAATTTCCCAATGCTTCGATTTGTCACCTTCGTCGACGGCTCGAACCTCGACGGCGTCCTCAAGCATCTGAATCTCCGCGTCGACGACTACGGATCTTTCTATCGTCATGTTTTTGAGAGTAGCGTCCAGGAATGGGGCAAGACCTTCGCCGAAGGCTCTCCCTGGCCACCCGCTCAGCACGCCCGAATTTATTGGTACGTCGTCGGCAAGCTCGATGAATGGGACCTCGGCGACCCCAAGGCCGAATCACGCCTGCGCAGCCGCTTCGAGCTCAACACACGCCTTCGCGATAGCTACCTCGAAGACATCGAGCGCCGCATGCCCGAGTGCTCTGCCGACCGTCGCCTCGATGAGGCCTGGAATATCTGCTTCAACGAAACCCGTGACTGGTACGAGAACAAACGACGGGCGCTCGAGCGCAAGAAGCGGTTCTACCACGGCGTCCAGGCCGCTACCGATTTCGTCGAGATCCGCCAGGAAGGCCATTGGAAAATCGACCTCCTGCACCACACCGTCACCGAAAAGGGCCTCGACACCTCCCTCGCCGTCGACATGATCGCCCTCCTCGAAACCTACGACGTCGCCATCCTCATCTCCGGCGACGCCGATGGCATCCCCGGCATAAACTACGTCAAGAACAAGGCCAAGCACGTCGGCGTCATCGAATTTCGCCGCGGCGCTCAGGCCGACTTCGCCGGTAAGGGCGCCTCATCACGCCTCAAGATCGCCGCCGACTTCGTTGTCCAGATCTACGAGGCCGATTTGATCCGCCGCAACCTCGCCTATCGTTCCGAATCCGAATACGGCCAGCCCCCGACCTCCGAGGTTCCCTACTAACATGCCCTCCGCCCCGCGCGTCCTCATCGTCCGCGCCCCCGGAACCAACTGCGACGAGGAGACCGCGTTCGCCTGGGAGCAGGCCGGCGCACAGGTGGAAACCTGGCACGTCGCCCGGCTCCTCGCCAACCCGTCCGCCGTGCGCGCCTTCCAAATCCTCACGATCCCCGGCGGCTTCTCTTACGGCGACGACCTCGGCGCAGGCCGCGTCATGGCTACCCGCATCGGCCTCGTCCTCGCCGACGCCGTACGCGAGCTGCGCGATCGCGGCGGCCTCATCCTCGGCATATGCAACGGCTTCCAGGTGCTCGTCCGCGCCGGCCTCCTCCCCGGCGACCCCTCCCTCGGACCCGCCACCCTCGCCCGTAACGACAGCGGCCACTTCGAGGATCGCTGGGTCACCATGCGCCCCACCCTCGGCAAGACGCCGTTTCTGACCGACGATACTCTGATCTCGATGCCTTCCGCCCACGGCGAGGGCAAGTTTCAGATGTCCCAGCCCGATGCCCTCGACCGCCTCGCCGCTAACGGCCAGGTCGTACTCCGCTACCTCGACGCCCACGATTCCCCCACGGAATCCTACCCCGCCAACCCCAGTGGAACCCCCGGCGGCATCGCCGGAATCTGCGACCCGAGCGGCCGGATCCTCGGCATCATGCCCCATCCCGAGCGCAACATCCTCCCCTGGCACCACCCCCAATGGACCCGCCGCCCACAAACTTCCGAAGGTGACGGCCTCCGCCTCTTCCGCAACGCCGTCGTCGCACTCTCCTAGATTTTTCCGGTATCCAGCGCTGCATGCCTCATGTGCCGGGGGGCGATCTCCCGAACCGATCCGACCTCCTTGATCTCACCCGGAGGAAACGCGACGCCGTGCCCTCACCTCCCGCGACTACCCCGGACTGGCTCCCCGACGCCGTCTTCTACCAGATCTTCCCCGACCGCTTCGCCCGCAGTCTGACGGTCCCCAAACCCTCCAACCTCCAGGCTTGGGGTTCACCCCCCACCCCCCACGGCTACATGGGCGGCGACTTGGTCGGCGTCGTCGAAAAGCTCGACTACCTCGCCGACCTAGGCGTCAACGCCCTCTACTTCACCCCGATCTTCCAGTCCGCCTCCAACCACCGCTACCACACCCACGACTACCACACCGTCGATCCCATGCTCGGCGGCAACGCCTCCCTCCGCCGCCTCGTCGACGCCGCCCACGCCCGTGACATCCGCATCGTCCTCGACGGCGTTTTCAACCACGCCAGCCGCGGCTTCTTCCAGTTTCACGACATCCTCGAAAACGGCCCGAACTCCGCCTACCTCGACTGGTTCGAGATTCGCGGCTTCCCACTCAACGCCTACACAGACGGTCAGCCCCCCAATTACGCCGCCTGGTGGAACCTTCCCGCCCTCCCCAAGTTCAACATCAAAACTCCTGCCGTCCGCGAATTTCTCTGGGAAACCGCCCGCCACTGGATCGACTTCGGCATCGACGGCTGGCGGCTCGATGTCCCCAACGAAATCGACGACGACGAATTCTGGCGCGAGTTCCGCCGCCGAGTCCGGCTCGCCAACCCCGACGCCTACATCGTCGGCGAGGTCTGGCACGAATCCCAGCGCTGGCTCCAGGGCGATATGTGGGATGGCGTGATGAATTATCTGTTCACGCGTGCGTGTATCAGCTTCTTCATAGGCGACAAGGCCGACCGCTCCGAACTGGACCGCACCATCCTCTCCGCCTCCCGCCCAATCGACGCCGCCGCCTTCGAGGCCGAGCTGCGCCGCATCCTCGGCCTCTACCAACCCGCCATCAACTTCGCCATGCTCAACCTGCTCGACAGCCACGACATGGCCCGCTTCCTCACCCTCGCCCGCAACGACCTCTCCGCCCTCCGCCTCGCCACCATGTTCCAGATGACCTACATCGGCGCACCCTCCATCTACTACGGCGACGAGATCGGCCTCCCCGGCGGCCACGACCCCCTCAACCGCGCCGCCTTCCCCTGGGAGAGCGAACACTGGAACACCGATCTGCTGCACGAAATCCAACGCCTGATCGCACTCCGCCACGAATCCCCCGCTCTACGCCGCGGAAACTTCACCACCCTGCTCGCCGACGGCGGCATCCTCGCCTATCTTCGCCGCCATGAAGCCGAAGCCGTACTCGTCGCCATCAACACCGAAGACCGTCCCCGCCGCGTCTCCATCTCTACACGCCACCAGCTTCCTGACACCATTCACCTCGAAGAGATCTGGTCACACGCCCACATCCAGGCAGAGCAGGGCACCTTCCCCAACATTGAACTACCCCCACGCGCCGGCCGCATCTTCCGCAACTGCGAACTTGACTCCACCTCTCCACCGAATCCCGACTGGCCATGACAGAGCCTTCCCCCGACAGTCCCAGTCGCGAACCTCCACCCGCCTGGCGCATGCCCGCGGGACTCGACGCACCACTCTGGACCTACACACAAACCGATCGCCTCGCCGACGAGGACGACGCCTATTTCGCCAACCACCCTCTGCTTCAGGCCGACCTCGCTCTAACCCTCGCCCGCCTCGGCACAGCCAAGGTGGTCGCCGACCTCGGCTGCGGCACCGGCC
>JBGSYY010000573.1:0-16240 GCA_041750675.1 Isosphaeraceae bacterium
TTTCGCCGACGCGCCTGCGGGCGTCGGACGCGATGCGGGACGCTCGTCCGAGCCTTCCTCGACCAGTCCAACGTCGTCGACCAACACCCGCTGGATGGCCGAGAGGGCCGCTGAGGATTTCGCCGGGCCGGCGCTGGAAGCATCGGGCCGAGGCGTCATCGTCGCTTGACCACCAAAAGTTCGTTCGAGCTGCCCAAGGCTCTCAAGTAGCTCGCGCGCCGATTGGGGTCGCTCCTCTGGATCCTTTTTCAGCAAGCGCATGATGAGCTTACTGACGGCCTCCGGCACCTCGGGATTGAGCACATGGGGCGGCGTGGGGGTCGTTGACGCCAGTGCCGAAATGATCGCCAGCGAGGTCTGACCCTGAAACGGCGCGGCCCCCGTCACCATCCGGTAGAAAACCGACCCCAGACTAAAGAGATCGCTGCGTGCGTCCACCGGTTGGTCGGCCGAGGCCTGCTCGGGTGCCATGTAGGCAGGCGTTCCGATGATCACGCCGGTCTGCGTCAACTCGACGTCGCAATCCGCGTCGACCGCCAGGCCGAAGTCGAGAATCTTCACGCGATCCCGGTTCTTTTCCAGCCAGAGATTCCCGGGCTTGATATCGCGATGGATCAAATTTCGCGCATGCGCCGCTTCCAGACCCTCGGCTGCCTGCCGGGCGTACTTCAGCGCTTCCAGTACGGGCAATTTCTTGACGGCGCGGAGCCGGTGGTCGAGTGTCTCACCCTGGAGCAGCGGCATCGCCAGAAAGGGCAGCCCCTGAAAGTCGCCGACCTGGAAGATACTCACGATATGATCATGATCGATGGCCGCGATCGCCCGCGCTTCACGCAGAAACCGCCGACGCGACGGCTCTGACGCTGCCACCGCCGGCCTCATCACCTTCAGGGCGACCATTCGGCCAAGGTCGGTATCCTCCGCCTTGTAGACGAGTCCCATCCCGCCTTCGCCGAGCAGCTCCAACACCCGGTAAGGCCCGATTCGACCCAACTCGCCCGCGGCCTGCGGCGGCCCGAGAATTTGCAGATCCTCGTATTGTGTCAGCGGCAACTCACCACGCAGGCCCGAGCCGCTCGCCCCAGCCGACGCCTCGACCCCCGAGGAGCTTGGTTTCAGAGCGACCTCGGATCGGGAGGAGAATACGGGAACAACCGCCGAGGGCGGCGGTGTGGGAGGACTGGCCGGCGGTGCCTGGCGGGGTCGGGTCGACCAGGCTCGAATCGCATCGACCACCATCGGACGCGAGGTCATCGCGATCGCGGCGTCGCGGCAGTGTTCACAGGCGATCAAATGTTCGGCGATCGCGTCCGCCTTGGCTCCCACCAGGCGTCCATCCAAGAAGCTCTGTACGGCACTCGGTTCGGGGCAAGAAGTCGGCTTGCTCATGTATGGCCCCGAGTCGGCTGGTGCGGCTTAAGAATGGGGAGGCCCCGTCGTCACGACCGAATCGAACGATCGGCGTGACACCCAGAAGGCCCCTGTCGACTTGGTACGGACGGCCGCTTGCGTGTGCCGGGTCCCTCCCGAGGTCGAAACCACGAAACCGACGGCAACAGGCGACGCCGGCGGATTCTCAAGGGGCGGTTTTCGTGGGACCGGGTCGTTCCCACGAGCATTCTATTGAACCACGCGGCGCGGGTTTCGTCAAAGTCGCCCGAGTCGGCGTAGTCGGAAAAGCCTTACACGGATGGTCGAAACCCCACGATGGCCCAGTGCCCCTACGCCCGCGCCGGTCTCGTTTTAGCCCAGCCAATTCGTCCTCAAACCGCCTTGCTCTCCAACTCCTTCAACACCGGCACGAGCAGAGCGGGGTCGCGCCGGGTCATCAGATGCGTGATCCGCGTATCGGGAACCTCCAGCGCCTTGAGGTGGGTCTCCACCTGGGTCCAAATTTTGTCGCGCTTCTTGCCCTCGGCGAGGTAAAGCTCCGTCACCAGCTCGGAGAGCCGCTGGAACTTGATCGAATCGAAGTTCCGGTAGTAACGGTCGATGATCTTCTTCTGGTGGGGCGAAAAATTGGCCATTGCGGTCTTTGCTCGACGAGGTTCAAGGACAATCCCGTTCACTCAACGTCACGACAAGCCCATGCTATCGGCCGGCGACCGTCTCGTCAGCTTCCGGGAGTCGCGGTCGTCTATCGTCACGACCGCGACTCCCTTCCGAACAACACTTCTGCGAGAAATCGCGATTCCGAGCGCTCGCGGTTGATCGCTTATCGTGCCAATGCCACGTCGGAGGCTAGCTCGCCCAGATCCGATTCCCACTGGCTCGCCAGCGAGAGCCGCTTGGTCGTCGGAACCTTGGGCAATGAGTGGCCCGCCATGTCGATCCGCACGGTGGGTGGAGCCATCGCGGCGACCGTCGCTTGTTCGATTCGACGTTGGGCGAGTGCCTGAATCCGGGCGGTCTGCTGCGATCGGAAGGCCGCCGGACCTCGGGGTGCGATCGCGGGGGCAGGGGTCTGCTCCCGAACGGCCGCCTGCCGGGTGGCGATTTTAACCGTCGGACGCGTCGCCTGTCGCTCAACGGTTCGCTGCGTCACCACGTCAGCCAGCACAAGATCGACGTTACGTTCCCGAGCGCGTCGGCTGACGAAATTCGGGATCGATCCCATCTGTGCCGCGTGCTGATCGAGGCGACGTGCCTGCGCCGCCTGATCGGCCGGCGAATACGACGAGCTATCCCGCACGAAGATGATCTGGCCGGACTCGAACGGGACAACCTTTCCGGTTGCCGCGTCGTTGTAGAGGCCGGTGATTGACGCCAGTTGCTTGCCCGGAGGCAGGTTCAGGGTGTCGCCGCGGAAAACGTACGTCACATCCAGGAACTCGTCGCGATTGGCGTTGAGCCGGAAGAAGAACTCCGGCTCCGCTCCACCGAACCGCACCGAGTCGGTATCGATCCGCGTCACGTCGAATCCACTCGTGCCGAACACCGTCACTCGCACGAAGTTCGGATGGGCGGTGTTGACGTGGCGGTGCTGGTGCGGGTTGATCTTCACCGGAGGCGACAGCGGCGGGCAGTCGGGCGAAATCGGATTCACACCAAAACTGACCGGGCTGGCGGTGATGAACAGCTCGGGCGTGAAGTCATCCGCCGATCCCGCGAACGCCCCCACGTTCAACACCGAATCCGCCTTCAAGGGCTGGCCGGTTTGCGCCAGATACAACTCGGAGAACCGAATGATCTTGAACTCGAACGCGCCACGCGAGGGATCGGTATCCTGGTAGAAAGCGAAGCCCGTATTGTCCTGAAGCGGCGTGCCGAAACCGGGCGCGGTGGTCGACGGGTTCAGGGGATTGGGAACCGCCTCCGCGACCTGATAGAGCTTGCCCGCGCCCGGATCGTTGGAGATACCGGCCACAACGTCGGGAATGCTGTCCTGGTCCAGATCCAGGAACACGGCCATCGTTTCCGAGCCGCCCAGGGTCGGGTAATCCTGGAACAAGGGCTGGACCGCCGTCACGGCGGGACTCACCGTTCCGCCGTTCAGATTATTGTCGGCGTCGCCGGCGATCACCGGAAATTCGGGAATGGTCTTCTGATTCCCGGGCTGACCGAACGCAACGTCCAGGATGTCCATCGCCGGGTCGTACTTCATCCGGATCGAGCTGATGTCGAACCCGGAAACCTTGATCAGGTTCGCCAACATCGGATCGGGTGGTACGATCCGATTGGGGTTTTGGATAATTGCGGTACCTGGGGAACCATTGTCGGGAATATCGGCTACAGCGTTTCCAGTGAAGGTAACGCTGAGAACTTGCCGATGTTCCATTTGTTCAACCTGGACGCCGGCGCGAGGGCGACTCCGCGCAGTGCCCCGTCGGCGTCGCCAGGACTGGACCGTGTTCAGGATGTCACGGAAGAAACTCATTGCGCCAGCTTCCTTTCTGCGGGAAATCCGGCCCTGAGCCGAAGGGCCGAGCCTCGTGCATGGGAGGAGACGCGATCGACGATTTCGAGGGTCGCGTTCACTTTCGAGTTGACTGCCGCCCCAACTCCGCGTATTGATGTCGCTCCGAAACTCGACGCGGGAGGATACGCGTTATGAATTGCCGAGACATGGGATGTCGTGTTCTGGGCGGTCTGTTCGCCCTTGCTGTTTTGAGCTTGCCGGCGATGGCCGGGCCGTTGATCTCGGCCGGACCCATCAATGCCGGGAGCCTGACCGGGAACGTGGAAACGGATTTTCCATCGACCCGGGTCGGGGTAATCACCCTGGTGAATCCCCGTTATCCCACCGAAAACCCCGAGGCGTATGTCGCCCAACACGGCCTCAGCACGGGCTGGTCGATCAAGGACATTCGCCTGATGTACGATGAATCGGCCGACCGCATGTTTGTCGGCGTGAACTTCTTCGGCATCGCCGGCGACGCCGATTCCAACGGCGATCCGGGAACCGTTTCGACCGCGGCCGCGGCCAAGGGTGCTATCGACCTGCCTAACCTCGGTGGACGCGAGTCGATCACCGTCGGATTCGACATGACGAAGTCCGGCAAGCCCACGATTCTCGCCGGCGTGCCCGGTGACAAGCGGCAGGCTGGACCTGGCCTCAATGGCTTTTCCGTCTCGTCGTTCGCGAACTTCAACGCCGGAATCGCCAACAGCTACGGGCTGCCCCTCTCGCTGCATCAGGGCGACTTGCTGTTCAACTCGTCGGCCAGCCAACCCGACTTCCAATTCACCGTCAATAACTTCAGCAAACTGCCGGGCTACGACCCCGACAACGGCTTCAGCCTGATCGCGTTTGCCGGCACGCCCGACGACACTTTCGAGGAGGAAGGCGTACTCTTCTCCGACGTGGCCTTCGGACGAATCCCCGAGCCGGCCACCGTCCTGGCCTGGTCGCTCGTGCTGGGTGCCGGCGCGGTCGTTCAGGCACGCCGGCGGCTTCGCCGGGCCTGAGCTTGCTCGCGTTCGACGGCCGTCCCTGTCCATCATCCACCTGCCTCTACACGCTTCCCGCGTTGGGCGGACCCCCTCCTCATCCGTGAGTGGGGCGTCCGCCTTTCTATTTCGACCACACGCGCCGGCGATGCCGCCGGTTCTTTGCGTTTTCCCCAGTCGACGCCGCTTCTCTCGCTTGAGGCCGCAAGGTCGCCTCAAATCGACAAGCTGACCGCAGCTTCGCGGATCGCTAAAGTCGCCCCGACTCACGAGCAAGAACCGAATTCGCCAACGCACGCCCCAGACTGGCCCCCAACTCAAGACGGTCATCCACCGTCGCACAGCGGCCCAGCTTCGGTCCGCTCTCGATTCGCAGTTCGACCAGAAAAGCCGCAACTCCACGTTCGCGAGCCAGCGCCTCGTGAACCGTCATTCGACCCTTGCGGCCCTGGGCTTCCAGCGGCCGGAGATCGCGCGGTCCGCCGGGTGAATCGAAACCAGGCGACCTTGAAAGCGCCTCATGGAGTCGATCGGCAATCGCTCGAACCGCCGGGCCGCCCTCGTGGATCGGTCCTTCGAGATAATCCACGCTCTCGGTGTTGTGGATCGTCAGAAAGAGATCGATCCGCCGCCCTTGATCGAGCCACTCCCACATCGCACGCCGCTCCGCGTCGATCTCTGGCATGCTCTCCGGATCGACGGCATCCCAGTTTCGATTGAGGTCGTGCCCTTTCCCATTGAATCGTACCGCGCCGCTCGCAACCCCATCGGGGTCGGCCATCAGGAGAATTTTGAAAATGACGCGTTCCCGGATCTGTACGGCTTCCGGAGAATCCGAAAGGAGAAACCGCACCAGACCCTCAGCCACCCACGAGCTACCTGCCTCCCAGGCATGTTGCCGCGCCATGCACCAGACGACCGACTTGCCGAGGTCCGAAGTTTCCCGATCAGTAATCGTCCAAAGCGGAATCTCGCGACCGGAGAGCGTCCGGCCCACGGAAGCTCTCACGAGCGCGGGATGCTCGCCCAAGTCATCAGAAAGACGCTTCAAATCGGAGCCGGTATAAGGCGGCACATGGGCGATCCAGAGGGTTTCGCTCTCCGGTCTGAAGCGGAGTCTCAGCTCCTTCCGCTCCTCGTCCCAGGTCACCTGATCGTCGCCAAGGTGATGCCAGACACGTTGATCGGCGCTGACCACCGGCCGCGTCTCCCGAGTGACCGCATGAGTGCCGGGCTTGTAGTTGTATTCGCCCACCAGATTCACCAGGTCGATCTGGATCTCACGGTCGGTTGGCACGTCGTCGAGCCGAAAGTAATACCAGCTTGCCTGGCGGTTGCGGCCTTCATGGTCGGCCTGACCGGCGACCGCGCAGCGCAGGTGATCGGCACTCACTGGCTCGACCCGCCCCACGCTGCCGCCCTCAAAATCGGTTGAGACGCGGATCGTTCCGAGCAAGAGCAGGCTCACCATGCTCGCCATCATTGGGGCTGGGCTCCTCGATCGTTGGATCTCACTGGCTGGCTACCGGATCGGCGGCAACGCTCGCTGCAATAGACCACATTCGCCCAGTCGCGTTCCCACTTCTTTCGCCACGCAAACGGCCGCCCGCATGCCGGACAGATCTTGCTGGGCGGAGCGGGGCGTCGATTGCTGGCCATCTGGAAGCAATTCCCGATAAAAAACGACGAGCGGCTCAGGGTGAACGATCCCGGAGCAGCTCGCCGACTTGCAAAGACAACTTCGCCCCAGCGGTTGCCGGATCAGACCGCCCACGGCTGGCGATAGGTCCGATTCAGGAACATGTTGGCGTTGGCGTTCTTGGGAAATTCTTCCTTGACCGGATCGAACTCGAGGTCCTCGCGGAGCCACATGCAGAGGTTGGCCGCGTGGACCGTCGCCATCGCGTGGTGCATGACGCTGGGGTTTGCCACCGTCTGCTCACGGCTCTTCACGCAGTCGAAGAAGTTGCGGACGTGATCGAGCGATCGGCCGGTCCGCTCGCGATACTCGCTCACTAGCTTCTTGCCTTCCTCCAGCAGCGCCGGCGACGACACCTCGGTCTCCTTGTACCCATCGGCACACGAAGCCGAGCCTTCGTCGCCCTCGAAGGTCATGCCGCACGATCCCTTCCAGCCCTCGCGCTGAAGGATCAGCTTGATGCCGTTGGCGAACTCGGTGACCATGCCGTCGCCGCTCTCATTATCAACGCACTGGTATTTCACCGGCGATGTACCCAGTGCGTCGATTCCCGCCTGCGCCTGGGCGAACGTATGGGCTCCCCATTCGCCGATGCAACTCGTGTGGAAATCGTAGTGGCCGCGCCAGCCGCCGTTCACATATTCGGCGTTGTAGGGCCGGGCGGGGCAGGGGCCGAGCCAGGCGTCCCAGTCCACTTCTTCGAGCGCCGGGAGCGGCTGCGCGGGCAGCCAGTCGCGTCGCATGTAGGCGTCGTCCCACGGCGCGATGTGCGCACGAACCGTGTGAATCTTGCCGAGCTTGCCCGACTTGGCCAGCTCGATCGCCATGACGAACGGCTCCTCGCTCAGCCGCTGCACACCGGTCTGATAGATGCGTCCGGTCTCCTTCGCGGTGTTCACCACCGCTCGTCCTTCGCGAATCGACATGCACGAGGGCTTCTCGCTGTAAACATCCTTGCCCGCGCGCATCGCCATCATGGCCGCCGGTGCGTGCCAGCGATCGCCGGTCGCGATCAAGAGCGCGTCGATGTCCTTGCGCTCGGCCAGAAATTCCTTGATATTGGGATAGGTCTTGCAATCGCTATTGCCGTAGTGCTTGTCGGCGATTGCCTTGATGGCTTCGCGACGGGTCTTGCGTAAATCGCAAATGGCGACGAACTGCACGTCCTTGTTGGGCAGCATCCACTTCAGGTCGAATTCGCCGCGCGGGCCAAGCCCGACGCCGCCGAGCACAATCCGCTCGCTCGGCGCGACCGCGCCGCCACGTCCCAGGGCCGAGGCGGGAACGATGGTCGGCATCAGAAACGACGCGGAAGCGCCAGCCGCCACGCTCCCCAGAAATTCACGACGATGAGGGCCGATCGAAGACGACGCCTTGGGCTTGCGCATCTCTGGCAATTCTCCCCAAGAGACTGTGACGGGTATTCTCGGATCGCGGCCACCCGACCCCCGGGCGCCGACCCTTATTCCGTCGTAACGCGCCACGGTCCCTGGCTCAACAGGGCAGGGCGGCGGCTTCCATCGATTCCTGGGCGGACATTCGGCAATCCCACAGAGCGCGGCGGTCTCCATACCGCCGCTCGTCCGCCGACAATTCGCTTGAGTTCACGCCGTCATCGGAGGGACTCAGACGGCAAAACCATGCTGCTTGCGATGCACGGGGCCGTCGAAATCCTTCGAGGATTTGAACAGCTCAAAACGCCCATCGCCGGCCATCGGAAAGGCCTTCTTCTCGAGAGCGGCCATTTCGGCCTCGTCCATCGGCTCGAAGTTCCGCACGATCGCCAGATTTTGGTCAAGCACCTTCTCGGAATCGATCCCGCTCACCAGGCTCGCGATCGGCAGCGAGAGAACATAACGAATCGCCTGATCGACCGGAATCCCCGCCTCGGTCACGATCGACCCATTCCCGCCCAGGCTCTTCATCCCCAGGGAAGCAATCCCTCGCCGTGCCAGCTCCGGCACGACCTGCTTCTGAAAGCTGCGGTAGTTCGCGTCCATCACATTCAAGGGCATCAGCACCGCCGACCACTCGCAGGGCATCGACAGCATCTTGAGATGGATCGCCGGGTCCTTGTGCCCGGTAAAGCCAAGGTAGCGCACCTTGCCGGCCTTCAACGCTTCCAGCCCGACGTGGATCGCCCCATCGTCGGCGAAAATCCAATCCGGGTCGTTGTCGTAGACGATTTCGTGGTACATCCACAAATCGAGGCGGTCGGTCCTCAGGCGTCGCAGGCTGTCGTCCAGGTTCGATCGCGCTTCCGCGGCCGTCCGACCGCAAACCTTGGTCATCAGGAATACCTGATCGCGCCGGCCACCCTCGGCGAGGGCCTTGCCCATGCGTGATTCGGCTTCTCCGTCATGATAATCCCAACAATTGTCCATGAACCGGATACCTTCATCCACAGCGCGTTGAATCAGCCGCAGGCTCTCGGCCTCGCTGAGCTTGCCGGGATTGGTGCTCGAGTGACCTCCCAGGGCCATCAACGTCACCCGTTCACCCGTTGTGCCCAACGCCCGAACCGGAATACCAGCCTCGTTCCGCATCAATACTTCTCCCATAAGGCGGGAAGCCATCAGTGACGCCGCACCGGCGTGCAGAAACTCCCGTCGATTCGGTTCGGGTCGCATCGTGATCGACCTCCTCAAGAACAGTCGTGAGCGACTCACGGCGCACCCCGCACGCCGCGTCGCTCTCCTGTATCGCACCACGTCCGTAACCACCACGCAACTTCCGCGCCGATTTCTTTCACCACACAACGGCCCTGGCAGCATCCCTCCGCCTGCCCTTATGCTAGCATGACTCCGTGGCTCGGAGACGATCCGAATCGCACGCTCTGTCGCCGGAGGACTCTTCGATGCTGGCCATTTTTTACGCGATCTTGACGCTCTCCGGAGCATTTCAGGAAAGCGCAAAGGATTCGCGCCTCGAAATGGCCGAACCCATCGCCTGTCGCACAATCGCAGGCTACGAAGACTATCAACCGCTCGACGAGCCGGTGATCGCGCGCACCGAGAAACTGATGATCTACACCCGCTTCAGCGGCCAAACCATCATCAAGAAGAATGAGGGCTATCACGTCCATCTCGTTCAAGATGTGAACGTGCGCCGCAAAGGGCAGAAGAAAGTGCTCTGGGGCCGCAAGCGGATCGTCGAATACGAGGCGACCGAGGATTATCCGCCACTCAATCTGTATATCGGGACCAGTCTCGGACTGATCAACTTCGAACCGGGAGAATACGAGGCCGACCTCATCCTTCACGACGAAAACGCGGACGTTCCTCCCGCCCGTCGTACCCTCTCATTCCGCCTGACCGAGCCGAAGCCCACCGTCGTGAAGCCCGATGATTCGGAAGCGGCTCCCGTCAAGGAGCCGTCGTCGCGGCCGCCGTCGTCGGAGCGGCCCCGCCGACCTTCTCGGGGCTAAGCTCCTCCGATACGTCTGCGTTCGGAACCGCTCGCTGCTCGAACGGCCGAGCGACTCCCGAATTCATGTCCAAATCCAGATCCTTGGGGATCTCCGTCTCCAGATACACGTCCATCTGCTGACCGACGTAGACATCCAGCGGCCGCTCATCGGGCAGCGAATAAATGACCTGTAGCACACGGGTATCCACCCGTTCAACGTTGTCTCCCGTCAGATTCCGCTTGGGAATCACATACGGATCGACCCGCACCGGCTTCAGCTCGAACTGGACGCCAGGCCGCCCCTTCAGGGTCGCCACCGCACGCGCTCCTCGCTTGAACAACGGCAGGTCTTGCTCGTCGATGTCGACCCTTACGTGTAACTTTTCCACGTCGCCCAGCACCATCAATGGCTCATTCCACGCCAGCGCCGCGAACTGCCCTGGCAGAACATTGACCTGAAGCACCTGCCCATCCGTCGGCGCGAGAATGGTTCGACGGCTCAGCTCGATCTCCACCGCCTGGATCTCCGCCTCGGCCCGGGCCACCTCCACCTCGGCAACGTGAATATCCTCGACCCACGTCCCGGCCTGTAGTTTTTCGTATTCCACCTTGGCCTTCGCAAGCGCCGCACTCGCCGCTTCTCGTGCGTAGCGGTCGCGGTCGTAGTCGCTCTGAGTGCCCACGCCCCGGTCAAAGATCCCCGCCGTTCGCTTGTATTGCACTTCGGCACTATCGTAGTTCGCCTGAGCCTGTTCCAACGCCGCACGACCGATATCAATGTCTTCCTTGCGATACCCGGCGCGCAGCCGCGAAAGCAGTTGCGCCGAGGCATCCCGCTGCGCCTTGCGCACCGCCAGATTCGCTTGCAGCTCGCGATCGTCCTCGCGAAACAAGGGGTCGCCCTTCTTGACCACGTCGCCTTCCTTCACAAAGACCTCGGAGACGATCCCCGCCACCGGCGTGCCGATCGGGATATTCCGGCGCTGGGCCTCGACAATCCCCGCACCGGCGATCGAACGCACGCCCGGCGGTCGACTCGGAGGAGTCGTCAACGGCTGCGAGGCCGGGCCAGGCTTTTGGTTCTGAACGACCACATACACCCCGAACGCAAGCCCAAACACGGCGAGCAAGGGGAGAAACACCTTGTTAAACATGAGTCCTGCTCTGCCTCATTGTTGAAGAAAAATCGTATGAACACGAATGGCCTGGCGATGCGATGAGATCGATCCAGCTAGTGGTATGCCCCGACCGGCTCATCGGTGGTCGCTTCCTGCCTGCTCACTTCGACAATCCGCCCGTCGTCCATCCGGGCAATTCGGTCACCAAAGTGAAACACGCGATTGTCGTGAGTCACGATCAGCACCGCGCGATCGGGACGCACTGCTACGGTACGAAAGAGCATCATCACCTGGTGGCCCGTCTCGTGATCGAGGGCGGCCGTCGGCTCGTCGCAGACAATCAGACGCGGCTCATGCACCAGGGCACGCGCGATCGCCACCCGTTGCTGCTGACCACCCGAAAGCTGGGTGGGCAACTTGTTCACCTTAGGCGTCATGCCCAGCTGACCAAGAACCTCCGCGGCGCGGGCCACGGCCTTCTCACGTTTCCAACCCATCACGATCAACGGCACCGCCACGTTCTCGGCGGCCGTCAGGGCGGGCAGAAGGTTGTATTGCTGAAACACAAAGCCAATATTGTCGCGCCGAAACCGCGTCTTCCGCCCCCCGCTCATGGCCCCGACGTTTTGATTAAAGACCGTCACGCCGCTGCCCCGATCCGCGTCGAGAATCCCGGCGATCACCGAGAGCAGCGTTGTCTTACCGCACCCGGAAGGCCCGATCAGCAGCGTCATCTGCCCATTCAGCACATCCCAATCCACTTCCGAGATGGCCACCACTTTCTGGTCGCCGGAGCCGAACGTCTTTGTCACATGACGTAATCGCACGGCGATTGCTGCGCTATCGGCCTCGGATTCGATCGCCGGCGCGGGCCACCGTTTTTCCATAACACTCATCGAAGGTTCCGGAGGGTTGAGAGTGAGCGCGAATTCAAGCCATCAACCGCGGAAGACGATCGCGGGTTCCAGCACCACGACACGCCGCACGCAGAGCACGCTGGCCAGCAAACAAATCACCACGACGGCGATACCCGTGATCGGCAACAGTTGCCAGGGCGTGTAAAACGCCAGCTCGCCACCCGAGCTAGACACGCCGAACCAGGTCGCCAGGCCGACGCCCAGGCCATAGCCGAGCAACCCCGTCACCGCCGCCTGGAGCAGGATCATTCCGACGATTCGCAGATTGCCGGTCCCCATCGCCTTGAGCGCGCCAAACTGCTTGAGGTTTTCCAGGGTGAAGTTATAAAACGTCTGCCCCGCGATGGCCGTTCCCACCAGGAATCCCAGCACCGTCGTTATTCCGAAATTCACCGGAATGCCCGTATATTTCATGAAGTACCAGATCGTATCCCAGATGAATTCCTCGCTCGTTCGCGCCTTCAATCCCGTCTGAGCGGCGATGCGTTCGGCGACGATACTGGGCGATAGACCTGGCTCCGCTTTCGCCAGCACATAGGTCAACGGCTTACGCTCCTGGGGCACAAATCGTTTCGCACGCGTATAGGTCGTGTAGACAACCGCATTCGACTGAAATGTGCGCGTCGCTTCGCAGACCCCAACCACCACCGCGCGATGATCGTTCATCTCCAGCTCGCGGTTGAGAAAGCGTGTGTAAAACTGGCGGAGCGCCGCCCGATAGGTCTCCTCGGGCGTCGGTCCGTGGACCGTTCCCAGCTTCCGTCCAATCAGATCGCCCAGCCACTTCGAGGCCGCCGGCGGCTTGGGCAAGCTTTTCCAGTCTTCATTGGGAAACAGCTTGGGCAATCGCGTGAAGTCCATCAAAACCGCGTCCGGCCGACGCAGATCAACCAGCCGTCCCGCCAGCATCCGCTCCGGCGGTGGCGCTCCAACCAGTGAGGCGTCGTCCAGGCCCAACAGAATCACTTGCTCGATCACCGGCGCTCGCTGGGTTCGCTTGGGCCCCTTGGGCTGCGACGCGTCGACGGGCTTTTCCTCAAGCACCGTGAGCTTAACTCGCCCGATCCCCTTGTAGAGCGGCACCGCCCAGAGCACACCATCCACCCCGCGCGTCCGATACAGACTGGTCTCGATCATCGGCTTCACGTCATCGACATAACGCACATTCGGATCCATCACCCAGAGGTCCGCGCCCGTGATGTCGAAAATCTGCCCCGACGTCCGCCGCATCAAGCCGCAGAAAATCGAGCCTTGCTGAGTGATCAGCATCGAGGCGAACGTCAGCCCCAGCACAATGCCGAAGAACTTCGCGCGGTCGCCGGTCAGCATCTTCAACGCGATCCAGCTCATGGTGATACCGAATCTTTCTGGGCCGCGGCGGAAACCGCCGCCAACGACGAACGTGTGATGTGATCCGTCAGGTATTCCGGGTCCAGTCCCGACCATCGCTCAGCACCCACCAATCGCGACGCGATCGAGGTGCCGACCCGATAAAACAGGCACTGACCGATCACCGTGAAGCACAGAGCATCGAGCTGACGCTCGTTGAGACCGGGCGCCACCCCGTCCAAGATTCCCCGAAGCATGAGAAACCGAGGGCGAATCATGTCCTGAGTCAGTGAGTCGCAGGCCGCGGTCGGGCGAATCATCTCCCGAAGCATCAGGTCGTGATGCCACGATTTCGCACGATTCACGGCCACGATCTGCTCAAGAAAATGGCGAATGAAATGTCTGAGCTGCTCAGGCGCGGCGACCGACTCCTCCAGGCCCGACGGCTCTTGTGGCAGCTCACACTGGTGCGCGGCCATCACCGCCTCGTAATACAACCGCTCCTTATCACCAAAGTGATAATTGACGGCCGCCAGATTCGCTTCCGCCCGACGACAGATCGAACGGATCGTCGCCCCCTCGAAACCCAGCGCCGCAAACTCCTCGCCGGCCGCGTCGAGCAGTCGATCCTTGGTGGCGTCCGTGTTCACGACTTCGTCTCGTGCGATCGACATCCGTTCACTTCACTTCGTTATTCTGATCGTTTGAAACAAACGTTTGACTCATCTTATTCATCGAAACCTGAGCGTCAAGTGGAAAACCAGGAAGTCTGGGAAACTTGAGTATCCTGTTTTGGTTCAAAGCAGAGTCTAGGTACGCCCTCCAGCCACAACTCGGGTATCCTTGACTCACACTGGCGGCAATGCTGGCCGGTGCGACCCCAACCGGGAGCCTGATCCAACTTGCACGCATTTGACTTCCTGCGAACGAAGCCCGAGGACGCCCTCCGCGCCTGTTACGCGGTTGTGGGCGAAGAGCCGTTCCTTCGCGGCGAAACGCTCCACGCTATCCTCAAAACGCACCTCGGCCGCGCCGATGACGATCTCGCCATCGATCGCCTCAATGGCGACTCCGCCCAGCTCTCCGACGTCTTCGACGCCCTCCGCGAGATCCCCCTATTTACCAAGAAGCGGATCGTGGTTCTCGACGACGCCGACGGCTTCGTTTCGGCCCATCGCCGCGAGCTGGAGGCGTACGTCGAGCATTCCGCGGCCACCGGCGTTCTCGTTCTGATGGTCAAAACCTGGCCCGGAAACACGAGGCTGGCCAAGCAGTTCACCGCCTCCGGCCTCGCCATCGAGTGCAAGCCGCCCGCCGCCGCCGGTCTCGCGGCATGGCTCATCAGCCGCGCCAAGCGCGAGTCTCAGGTCAAGCTCGACGCGGATGCCGCGCAGACGCTCGTTGAGCTGGTCGGCAGCGAGGTCGGTGTGCTCGCCTCCGAGCTGGAGAAGCTGATCACCTATGTGGGCGAGGCCCGTCACATTCGCCATGCGGACGTCACGCGGATGGTCGGCGGGGCCAGTGTGGAATCCATCTGGAAGATCCTCGACGCCGTCACGACCGGCCACGGTGCCGAGGCCCTCCACGAGCTGGATCGGCTGATTGCCTCAGGCGAGCATCCCGTCGGTTTGCTCGCCGCCATGAGCGCCTCTCTGCGCAAAGTTCACCGCGCAGGAATGCTCCGGCTCCGCCGCCTCGATCCGCGCGAGGCCTGCCGCACCGCCGGAATCCCGCCTTTCGCCGTCGAAAGCACGATCAAGCAACATACTCATCTGGGACCGTCGCGGGTCGCCAGCCTCCCCGAACGTCTGCTCCGCGCCGATCTCGACCTCAAAGGCGGCTCCCAACTCACCCCCCAAACCGTGCTGGAGCGGCTAGTGATCGAACTTTCAAGGCCAAGAACCGATTGACGCATGATATTCCAATCACATCACCGTGCGTGCATGTCAGGCGATCGGCGAGTCCGCGCCGGCGTCGCTGCGCTTGCAGCGGCGATTCTGATCGTCACCTTCTCCGCGTCCAGCTCTCCGCAACCCGATTCACCGAGGCCAAACTCGCAGTCACCCTTCGTCCCGGTCGCCCTGGAGTGGGTCGCGCACGATCAACTGCTCGTCGCCGCGCGTGACGCCTGCGCTCTTCTCCTGGTGGATGCCGAGACGGCCGCGATCATTGCGAAGTGGCCCCTCCCGTTCCGCCCGGCGACTCTGCTCAAGAACTCCGCCGGCGGCTGGATCGTCGGCGGCCAAACGGGCGAAGTCGCCTGGCTCGACGCCGAGGGAAGCCTGCTCCATCAGATCGACCTGGGCAACGGCTCCGTACGGATGGCCATGCTGCCGGACGGCCAAATCGCCGCGACCGCGCTGTGGGAGCGCGCGGTCTGGTTGCTCGATCAATTCCAGTCTCCCGGCCGCTACCCACTCCCCTTTGATCCCGCCGAGGTGTTGCCTCTCCCTGATGGCCGATTACTCGTGGCCGATGCATTCCAGGGCCGCATCGCGATCCTTCGGCCCGAGGCGGATGGCGAGGCCGGCGTTTTCTCGCTCAACGCCGTCAATCTCCGCGGATTTCAGCTTTCTCCCGACAGGGCCGAAGTTCTCTTCACCGGCCTCGTTTCCGACGGCCCGCTCCCACTCTCCGCAACCAATCTCGACTGGGGCCTGGTCCTCTCCAGCAAGCTTTTCGCTCTCAGCCTGAACGGCGATCTGGCGGTGGCAAGCGCCGCTTCCGACAATCACCTCGAACCGCTCCGCCTGACTCTCGACGGCTCGGGCCACGGCGCGGCCGATCCGTCGGCTCTTGCCGTCCACTCCGACGGCAGCGTTCTCTACGTCGCCGCCCGCGGCGCACACGAAATCCTCGAAATCGACCGCCGCCTCGGC
>JBGSYY010000574.1:0-3019 GCA_041750675.1 Isosphaeraceae bacterium
TCGTGGACTGGCTCCGATTCCTCACGGTGACCGTCCCCATGTTGTGAGACCAACAAGGATTCCTCCCGATGCTCGTCCTCCTCGTCGCCGTCGGTTCCACTCGCCTCGCGATCGAGGCCGACCGCGTCGAACAGGTGGTCCCTCGCGTTCCCCTGCGGCACGTCCCAGGCGCCACCCCCTACCTCGCCGGCCTCCTCGATCGCCGCGGCCAGGTTCTCCCGGTTGTCGACCTGGGACTGAGACTCGGCTCCACTTCCTGCTCCGAGCGGCTCAGCACCCGCATCGTTGTCACCCGCGCCCGACACGGCCAAACCCTCGTCCCACTCGGCCTCATCGCCGAGCGCGTCACCGAGTTGGTCGAGCTGCCCCACCAAAGCCCGCCCGAGCCGGCCGAGGTCGCTCCGGGTGGCCTCGATTGCCTGGGCCGCGTCTTGCGGATCGGCGATGACTTGGTCCAATGGATCGACATCGACCGCGTCCTCTCCCCTTCCGAGCGCGCCTGGATCTTCGATGCCGTTCTGGGCACTGGAAATCATGAACCTGTCCGAGTTTGAGCCGACTCTCGAAAAGGCCATCGGCCTCGACCTCACCTCACTGGGAGACACCATCGTCCGCAAGGCCGTGGAACGACGCCTCACCGCCAACGCGCTCACCGACTCCAACGCTTACCTGGCACTACTCCGCCGCTCAACCGCCGAGTTGCAGGCTCTCGTCGAGGAACTGGTCGTCAACGAAAGCTGGTTCTTCCGTCACCCCCAGGCCTTTACTGTCCTCAGCCGTCAGGCCCAGTCCTTTCTCGCCTCCAATCGAGACGGCCTCTTCCGCGTCCTCTCCCTTCCCTGCGCTTTCGGCGAGGAGCCTTACACCATCGCCATCACTCTCCTCGAAGCCGGCGTTCCCCCCGCTCACTTCGCCATCGACACCGGCGACATCAGCCTCCGCGCCCTCGAGCGCGCTCGCGCCGGCAAATACGGCGCACGAGCCTTGCGCGCCGTCAACGACTCCCTCCGCACCCGTTACTTCAAGAACGATGCCGACTCCTGGACCGTTCTCGACTCACTTCGCGCTTCCATCCGCTTCCTCACCGCCAACATCCTGGACCTCCCCGCTTCCGGACTCGCCGGACCCTACCACGCCATCTTTTGCCGCAACCTCCTGATCTATCTGACTAACTCCGCACGCGAGAAAATCCTCGCCAGCCTCCGTGACACGCTCCGTCCCGACGGCATCCTCTTCGTCGGACACGCCGAATCCCTCTCCATCCTCGACCGCGACTTCGTCCGCCTCGAAGACCGAGGCGCCTTCGCCTACCACCGCCGCGCCCTGCAACCCAAACCAGCTCTACCACCTCGCTCCACCTCCGCGGCACCCGCGCCACTCCCCAAACGTCCGCCCTCTCCCAGCCCTACCGCTCGAACGTTCACCCCCCTCCCGATCAACATCCGCCTCAATCCCCTTGTCTCCAACGCCACCGCCGAGTCCCTCCGCGTCGCCGCCCTCGATCTCGCCAACCACCGCCGCTACCACGAAGCCGCCCAACTCTGCGAGCAATCCCTCAGCCGCTTCGGCCCCTCAGCCGCCGCCTACCACGCCCTGGGAGTGATCCGCACCGCCGCAGGTCAGCTCGATCTCGCCCGACCCGCCCTCGAACGTGCCGTCTATCTCGATCCCAGCCACGAAGAGGCCCTCCTCGCTCTCGCCCTCCTGGCACGCCGCGCCGGCGACATCGATTCCGCCAATCGCTACGAACAGCGTGCCCAACGCGCACACCAGCGGAGCTCTCGACCCACATGACCGACCACGACGCCACCTCCCGCGAGGCCGAGCTAAACACCCGCGCCCGCCGATTCTTCGATCGCCCCCCGCCCGGCGAGTATCTCGAAAACTGGGCCGCTCGCCTCGCCCAGCCCGAAGAAGTCGCCGATCAACACGTCCACAGCGTCGTCCTCTTTCGCCTCCACCACGAATATCTCGCCCTCGATACCCGCTCCCTCATCGAGGTCTCCGCCCCGCGCCCCATCCACACCATCCCCC
Organism: Isosphaeraceae bacterium; assembly: GCA_041750675.1. Taxonomy (GTDB): domain Bacteria; phylum Planctomycetota; class Planctomycetia; order Isosphaerales; family Isosphaeraceae; genus BPJS01. The sequence goes on from JBGSYY010000574.1 coordinate 2,035, forward strand.
ACCGCACCGGCTCGGTCCTCCTCGGTCTCGTCAATATGCGCGGACAGCTCCGTATCTGCGTCTCGCTCCACGGCCTCCTCGGCGTCGAGCCCGATTCGACCCCAACCACCAACGGCCATCACATCGAACACCCACCCGAGCACACCCCCGAGTCCGAGCAACGTATGCTCATCGTTCAGGATCGCAACGACCCCTGGGTCTTCCCCGTCGAGCAAGTCCTCGGAATCGTCCGACCCGCCGATTCCGATATCCGCGAAGTCCCCGCCACCTTCGGCAAAGCCTCCAGCTTCAGCCGCGCTGTCTTCTCATGGAAAGACCGCACCGTCGGCTACATCGACGAAGTCCAGCTCTTCGCATCCCTGAGGAGTGCCTGCTCATGAGCGGCGACCTGAGCGGTTTTTCCCTCTACGACCTCTTCCGTTCCGAGGCCGACGGGCAGATCGCCGTGCTCACCGAGGGCTTGCTCGCCCTCGAAGGCGGCGGCGACAACCCCGCGCTCATCGAACCCATGATGCGCGCCGCCCACTCCCTCAAGGGTGCCGCGCGGATCGTCGGCCTCACCGCCGCCGAACGACTCGCTCACGCTCTCGAAGATGTCTTCGTCGCCGCCCAAAAGGGCCAGCTCAAGATCGAATCGGCCCACGTCGACGTCCTCCTCACCGACGTCGACATGCTCGGTGAAATCTCCCGCATTAATGAAGGCGAGGCCGACGCCTGGCTCGCCGCTCATGAGACCGAACTCGCCCGCCGGATCGAAGTCCTCCACGCCATCGAGGCCAAAACCTGGTCCCCCGCCCCGCCCTCCGCACCTGCACCGACACCCCTGCCACCCCCTGAGCCGATTGCCGAACCCGCGCCTCAACCCACCGAGCCGTCCTCCACCGCTCCCGATGCCGCCACCGCTCCGCCCGCGAAGAAACCGCGGAAAAGCCCGCGCAAGGCCACACCCAAGCCACCCCAGCCTGCGGCAATCCCCGCGCCGCCC
>JBGSYY010000575.1:0-2582 GCA_041750675.1 Isosphaeraceae bacterium
CCTCCAACGCCGCCTTCGCGACCTCCGCCGCGCCGCCAACGCCCCGTCGCCACCACCTTCCGAGTCCACCCCAGCCGCCGCCACCGACACTACCGCCAGGCCGATTGCCGTCACCGATCTCGACCCCCTCGACGTCGACCTCGTCCGCCTCACCCTCGATCAGCCCCAGTTCCTCCCAAGCGTACGCGATCAGGTCGCCCTCGACGAAGTCCTCGACCCACCCCTCCGCCACCTGCTCTCCGCCGCCTACGACCTCCACGACCAGGGCCTCGACCCCAGCTTCCAAAACATCGCCTCCCGTGTCGGCCCCGCCGAGCGCGCCCTCGCCGCCTCCCTCCTCTCCGGCTTCGACGCCCAGCCCTCCTCCGGTTGGGTCCGCTCCGCCCCCGGCGAGGAAAAACTCGACGCCCTGCTCGGCGGCTACGAACTCCGCCGCTGGCGCCGCCGTCTCGCCGCCATCGACGCCGAACGCCGTCGCCTCGACCCGATCACCGATTCCGAACGCCTCGCTCAACTCCGCCGCGAGGGCCTGGCCCTCCAACACCAGCGCCCCCGGGCGCGAAAAACGTCCACTTCCTGAATGTTTGTCCCCCCCCTTTGAGAGCTATGCCGACGTGTCTACTGCACGAGCCGAGGGAGTGTTGTCGATGGATAAGATGGACGAGGGTCTCAAAACCCTCCTCGACCTTGGCAAACGCCGAGGCTTCCTAACCTTCGACCAGCTCAATGATTTCCTGCCCGACGACGCCTCAAGCACGGATAAAATCCAGAGCTTGCTGGAAACGATCGACGAGCTGAACATCGAGCTGGTCAACGAAGAGGAGGCCGAAAGCCGGCTGCTCGCCTCCGGTGAGATTGACGAGGAACCCGACGACGACTCCGCCGAGGACGACGCCCCCGAGGAGGAACGCGCCGAGCTGACCCCCGAAGACCTCGACGAAATCTCCCGCCGCATCGACGATCCCGTCCGCATGTACCTCACCCAGATGGGCGAGATCCCCCTCCTCACCCGCGAGAAGGAAATCGCTCTCGCCAAGAAAATCGAGGTCACCCGCAAAAAATTCCGCCGCCGCGTCCTGGGCTGCGACTTCGCCCTCCGGCTCGTCGTCGACGACCTCAAAAAGGTCAACTCCGGCGAACTCCCCTTCGACCGCACCATCAAGGTCTCCGTCACCGAAAACCTCGAGAAGGAACAGATCCTGGGTCGCATGCCCCACAATCTGGCCACCCTCGAATTCCTGATGAGCCACAACGAGGCCGACTTCCGCGCCTACGTCGCCGCCAAACACGACAAACGCCTCCGCGCCGAAATCCGCCAACGCCTCACACTCCGCCGCTTCAAGGCCGTCAACCTCGTCGAGGAACTCTCGATCCGGACCCAAAAGGTCCAGCCCCGCATGAAGCGGCTCGAGCAAATCTCCAACCGGATGCAGCAGCTCCTCGTCGAAATCCAGGACGCCAAACGCGCCCGCGGCAACAAGGACGAGCTCGCCAACAACCTCAAGGAGTTGCGCGACCTCATGCGGATGACTCTCGAAACCCCCGAGAGCCTCCGACGCCGTTGTGACCTTATGTTCGAACGCTTCCGCGAATACGAACAGGCCAAACGCGACCTCTCCGGCGGAAACCTCCGCCTCGTCGTCTCCATCGCCAAGAAATACCGTAACCGCGGCCTCTCCTTCCTCGACCTCATCCAGGAAGGCAACACCGGCCTCATGCGGGCCGTTGATAAATACGAATACCGCCGCGGCTACAAGTTCTCCACCTACGCCACATGGTGGATCCGCCAGGCCATCACCCGCGCCATCGCCGATCAGGCCCGCACCATCCGCATCCCCGTGCACATGATCGAGACGATGTCCAAACTCCGCAACGTCTCCAAGAAACTCCTCCAGGAAAAAGGCCGCGAGCCGACCATCGAGGAAACCGCACGCGCCGCCAACATCTCCATCGAGGAGACCCGGCGCGTCATGAAAATCTCACGCCACCCCATCTCGCTCGATCGCCCCGTCGGCGAGTCCGAAGACAGCTACTTCGGCGACTTCATCGAAGACGAGGCCGCCGAAAACCCGATCAACGCCGCCACTCAGGAAATGCTCAAGGAAAAGATCGACTCCGTCCTCAAAACCCTCACCTACCGCGAGCGCGAAATCATCAAGCTCCGCTACGGTCTCGGCGACGGCTACACCTACACCCTCGAGGAAGTCGGACGCATCTTCAAGGTCACCCGCGAACGCGTCCGCCAGATCGAAGCCAAGGCCGTACGCAAACTCCAACACCCCGTCCGCTCTCGACAGCTTGAAGGCTTCCTCGAAAGCACGGGTTAACCCGACGCAACCAACCGCCGGCCACTTTGGCCGGCGTTTTTTTTTCCCCCAACCCTTCCCCTGACCCTCCTCCCGTCCCGCGCCAACTCCGACTGCGAAGGCCCTCAACCCATGACCACCACCGCCGAGAACCTCCGCGATCTCCACTCGCTCCATCAGCGGGCCAAGGTCCTCCGCGACCGACTCTCCTCCGGCCCCAAATCGCTCGCCGCCCGCCAGGCCGGCCTCGCCCGTCGCGAAACCGACCTGGCCGCC
>JBGSYY010000576.1:0-9696 GCA_041750675.1 Isosphaeraceae bacterium
GGCCGGTGCCGAAGCGGCGAGCCGCGTCGGCGAGCTGGTGAGCGCCCATGTTATTCCCCGGCCCGATCCGATGGTCCTCAAGACGTTCCTCGCTTGAACTGAAAGGACCACGACGTGAATACCGCGATTGGTTTGATTGAAACGATCGGCCTTGTCAGCCTGATTAGCTCCGTGGACGCCATGCTGAAGGCCGCGAAGGTTGAGGTGGTCAGCTCGGTCATCCGGCTGGATGGCGGACAGGTGAGCGTGGTGATTCGCGGCGATGTGAGCAGCGTGCGTGCCGCCATCGAGGCGGGGGCCGAGGCTGCCGGCCGGATCGGTGAGCTTCGGGCTGCCCATGTGATCCCACGTCCTTCGGATGCGGTCGTCAAAGCCTTCATCGGCTGAATTATGATGTCGTTTCGTTTCCTCCTCTCACACGCCTTCTCTGAGACGCCATGAAGATTCTGGTCGCCAATCTGGGTAGCACGAGTTTCAAGTATCGGCTGTACGACCTGGGCGAGCCGGGAGAGCCGCTCCTTTCGCGAGGGGCGATCGACCGGATCGGTTCGGGGGAGTCGAGCGTGAAGCTCTGGCTAGGCGCGGCGGAACAGTCGTTCTCCGCGACACTGCCCGATCACGGGGCGGCGATGCAAATCTGTTTGGATCGGCTGACCGATCCCGCGGTTGGCGTGCTTGGCTCGGCCGACGAGGTGGCGGCGATCGGGTTCAAGGCCGTGCATAGCCGCGATTTTCATCATGTGCATCTGGTGGACACGGTGCTGCTCGACTCGATGGAGGCGTATAATGCGGTCGCGCCCGCGCACAATCCGCCCTATGTCAAAGCGATGCGTACCCTGCGCGAGCGCTTTCCCGCGATCCCGTTGGTCGCCGCGTTTGAGACCGATTTTCATGCGACGATTCCCGACGCACAGCGGCGTTATGCCATTCCTCGTGAGTGGACTGAATCGCTGGGGGTGCAGCGCTGGGGATTTCACGGCGCGAGCCATCGCTATATCGCGGAGCGGATCGCCGAGCTTCTAGGGCGATCCGATTTGCGTGTGATCTCCTGCCATCTCGGCGGTAGCTCGTCGTTGACGGCGATTCGCGACGGTCGATCGGTGGCGTGCAGTCTGGGAATGAGTCCACAGACCGGGCTGCCCCATAACAACCGGGTCGGCGAGTTCGACGTGTTCGCACTCCCGGCGATCATGAAGGAGGCCGGTCTCACCCTTGAGCAAGCTCTGGAAACTCTGGCAAATCGATCGGGCCTGGAAGGGGTTTGCGGGCATCGCGATCTCCGTGATATCGAGGCCGCGGCGGACCAGGGGGATGCCTCTGCAAAGCTGGCGCTGGATATGTACATTCAGGCAATTCGGCATTATCTCGGAGCGTATCTGCTCGAACTGGGCGGAGCTGATGCGATCGTGTTCACGGGCGGCATCGGCGAAAACTCAGGCCGGGTTCGTGAGGGCGTGCTGCACGATCTCGGCTGGTTCGGCATCAACGTCGACCCCGCACGGAACGCACACGCGAAGGGCGAGGCGGTCGTCTCGACCGATGATTCGCGCGTGCAGGTGTGGACAGTGCCGACGAATGAAGAAATCGTCGTCGCACGTCAATCGCAAGCACTGCTGCGAAGTGTAGGGAAACACCTCGGCTGAGATGCGCCTGGAAACGGGCTTTCGGAATCAACCATCAAATTATCGACGGACGATCTCTCATGTTTCTTGCCCGAGTCACAGGCAGCGTGGTCGCCACCCAGAAGGTGGCGTCGATGACCGGGCATAAGCTGTTGACGGTCGAGCCGTATCGGATTGACGAGGCCGGCAAGGGTCGACTCGTGCCCACGGGGCGCACCTTTGTGGTGGTCGACGCTCTGGGAGCGGGTTTGGGTGAACTTGTGTTGATATGCCAAGGCTCATCGGCCCGTTTGACGCCTGAGACCGAGAAGCTACCGATCGACGCGGTAATCATCGGGCTGGTCGACGCCATTGATCTAGGCGGCAAGACGATCTTTCGCAGTCAGGATGATCCCAGGACCTGAACAAGGAACCACGCGGCGGGGATCGCCCCGAACACCTCCCTCACTTCTTACATTTTCACGGGCCTGCCGACATGCAACTCTCTGAAGATCTGATCCGATCGGTGGTTCACCAGGTACTGACCCAGATGGGGGGACCTGGTGGTTCGACGGCGACCAATGGTCGCGCGGCCGCAGGCGTCGGCGGCGCGTCGGGTGTGTTCCCCACGATTGACCAGGCGGTTGCCGCTGCGGCCGAGGCGTTTGAAGCCTATCGCAAGAGACCGCTCAAGGATCGCGACACGGCCGTCCAGAAGATCAAGCAAATTTGCGTCGAGAATGCCGACGAGCTGGGCCGGAAGGAACTGGAAGAGACTGGCATCGGTCGGCTCGATCACAAGATCGCCAAGCTGGCGATGGGCATTCCGTCGACTCCCGGGGTCGAGTATCTCCGGACTCTGTGCGACTCGGGTGACGCCGGCACGGTGCTGACCGACTTCGCGCCCTTTGGAGTCATCGGCGCGATCACGCCGGTGACGCACAGCCTGCCGACGTTGGCCTCAAACGCGATCAGCATGCTCGCCAGCGGAAACACGGTGGTATTCAATGCACATCCTTCGGGGATGCGGATTGCTGCCGAGGGTGTGCGTCGATTCAATCAGGCGATCTCCAAGGCGATCGGACTGGACAATTTGCTGACGATCGTCGAGACGCCAACATTGGAATCCGCCCAGCAGCTTTTCGCTCACAAGGGTGTACGGTTGCTTGTGGTGACAGGAGGGCCGGCCGTGGCCCGCGCGGCATTGGCCAGCCCGAAGCGCGCCATTGTGGCGGGGCCCGGGAATCCGCCGGTGGTCGTCGACGCGACCGCCTGTCTCGACAACGCGGCGCGGTCAATCATCGAAGGCGGCGCGTATGACAACAACCTGCTCTGCATCGGCGAGAAGCAGGTGTTTGCCGTGCCCGAGGTGTTCGATCGATTGCTAGACACAATGGGCCGGTTCGGGGGGTTCCGCTTGAACGCCTCGCAGATCGACGCCCTGACCCGGGCTGCATTCATTATGGGCGACGACAAGAAGCCACATGTGAACAAAGAGCTCGTGGGACAGGACCCCGACGTGCTGGGTCGACACGCGGGTGTCGAGGTTCCCAAGGGAACGCAGATTCTGTTTGGTGAAACCAGCTATGAACACCCGTTTGTGCAGGAAGAGCAGATGATGCCATTCCTGCCGTTCGTGCGTGTGCCCAATGTCGACCGAGCGATTGAGCTGGCCCGTGACTCGGAACACGGATTCGGCCACACGGCGATTCTGCACTCGCGCGACACGGCCGTGATGCAGAAGATGGGCCGGGCGATGAACTGCACGATCTTCGTTGTGAACGGCCCGAGCACGGCGGGGCTGGCTCCCCCGGCGGTTGGGTCGTTCTCCATTGCCGGACCGACCGGCGAAGGTGTGGTTACTCCGCTCACATTCACTCGACAGAGGCGCACGGCGGTGATCGGCGGGATGCGATTTCTTTGATCCGTGAGAGAGTGGACGGGAGTCACTTCATGTCAAAACGAGAAGGCCCCACGACTGCCCCTCAAGCCCTGATGACCATCGGGATCATCACGTTTGCGCTCGTGACGGGCGTCGCCATGTTTGCCGTGATTGTGATTGCCGTGGTGAGATCGAAGCAGGTCTTTGAAGGCGACCCGTGGGCCTTGGAAGGAACGCTGACGCCGATTGCCCTGCTGTTCGCGGCGAGCATGATTCCGATGTCGCTCCTGATCCCGAATCTGATTGCCAAGCAGCAGTTTCAGGGAATGAAGGGGGCCACCTTGGCGGCGGGGGGCGAATCTGCCGGCTTCGAGGGCTGGGGCCGTGCGGCGGCCGAGTTGCTGCCGATCTTCACGACCACGCACATCATCCGCATGGCCTTGCTCGAAGGCGCGGCGTTTTTCTGTCTGATTGCCTTCATGATCGAGGGTAAAGCTCTCGCCCTGCTGGCGGCTGCGATCCTCTTGATCCTGATGATCGCCGCTTATCCGACCCAGTCGCGGGTGCGGAACTGGCTCGAAGAGGCCCGCAACCAACTTCCGACGTTCTAAACCCCCCTTCCCCCTGATCTCGACCACTTTCCATGCAATTTGCCCGCGTTATCGGAACGGCGACCTCGACACTCAAGCACTCTACCTTCGACGGTGAGCGCTTGCTGGTGGTTGAGTTGCTGGCTGCCGATGGATCGCCCGAGGGCGAGCCGATTCTGGCGTTCGACCGGCTGGGGGCTCGACGCGGAGATCGTGTGATCTTGACCAACGACGGCCGCATGCTTCAGGAAATGCTCGGGAAAGACACCCCAGGGCGTTGGAGTGTGATGGGGATTCCCGAGTCATGAGAAACGGGCCGAGCCTTGACCAGGTCGACGCCGCAATCCGGGCCGTTTTGGCCGATCGGATTCTGCCGCGCGCATCGGTCGATCGCTCGCGCTTCGATTTTCCCGGCCGCGTGCTTTCGATGCGTTCGCTTGAACAGATAAGCCTTTCTGTGCGTGAGATACGGATCGCCTGCGGCACGGTCGTCACTCCGCTGGCGCGTGACGCGATCAAGCAGCGCGGAATCGCGGTGACACTGGCGTCGGCCAATGGGCATGTCGCCTCGGGCGAGTGGGGCCTGGCCACGGATGGAGAATCGCAGAGATTTCAGGCGTATTTGCGGCCGATCCTGAGTAGTTCGCAAGTTTGGACGACACTGGGGGCGAGTGTGGAATGCGTGCCTGATTGGCTACGCAAGGGTGATCGACGAGCGGCCGTCGTCCTGAGTGACCGGGGCGCGTGGGCAGTCTGGCAACTGCATCGGTCGGCGGAGGCTCGGGCCGCGCTTGTCGCCGATTCGGAATCACTTGATCGCAGCATAGCGAGCCTTCAGCCCAATGTGCTGGTGGTGGAGCCGGCCGCTACGTCGCTTCCCGAGTGGAGGCATCTCAGCTCGCGTTTTCGACAATCCTCATCATTCACGGAATACGGAAGCTCATGCGCATCGGCGAAGTGATCGGACGCCTCACACTCAATCGACAGCACGCCGGCCTCCCTGCCGGGCGGTTGCTGATCGTGCGTCCGCTCACACGTGCTGCCGTGCTGGAAGGCGCGGAGACGCGAGGCGAGGAGCTGGTTGTTTACGACCATCAGCTCGGCGCGGGGGTTGGCTCGATCATCGGGTTCAGCGAGGGCCGTGAGGCCGCGAATCCGTTCGGCACGATCAAGGTTCCCATCGACGCGTACGTCGCCTGTCTCATCGACCAGATCTCGTAGAGTGGGCCACGCCCACTGCTTTTCTCTCTTAGAATCAGGACTCCCGACCATGGCCGGCTACACGAATGGACATGTCAACGAGTGGAAGCTTCGCGAAGAAATGTGCGAAGTGGGCCGGCGCATCTACAACAAGGGATTCGCGGCGGCGAACGACGGCAACATCTCATACCGGCTCGACGACAATCGGGTGCTTTGCACGCCGACTCGCGTTTCCAAGGGCTACATGAAGCCGGACGACCTTTGCGTCGTCGATCTCGACGGCAACCAGGTTTCGGGTAAGCGGAAGCGGTCGAGTGAGATCTTGCTCCACCTGACGATCATGAAGAATCGTCCCGATGTTCGCGCGTGCGTCCACTGCCACCCGCCGCACGCCACGGCGTTCGCCGTTGCGCACGAGCCGATTCCGAAGTGCACGATGCCGGAGTTCGAGGTGTTTCTGGGCGAGGTGGCGATCACACCTTACGAGACGCCAGGCGGCCAGAAGTTCGCGGACACGGTGATTCCCTACGTCAAGGACACCGACGTGATTCTGCTGGCCAACCATGGCACCATCACAGCGGGCACCGATCTGATGGACGCGTATTTCAAGACCGAGATCATCGACGCGTATTGCCGCATCCTGATTCTGACCCGCCAGCTTGGGGCGGTTCATTATTACTCGGACGAAAAAGCGGCGGAACTGCTGCGCCTCAAGCCGGGCCTGGGCATTCGCGACGTCCGGCTCGAAAAGGGTCTGGAAAACTGCGACCTGTGCGGGAACAGCATGTTTCGAGAGGGATACAGCGACTTCAAGATCGAGCCGCACGCGTTTATTCCGCCCAAGCTGCTGGGCCGTCCCGAGGGCGCGGGTGCGCTCGCGCCACCCGCGGATTGCGGTTGCGGCAGCCCGAGCGGCCAGGCGTGCGCCTGCGATGCTCCGAAGGCGGGTCCGGTCCCCAGCGGTGATGCGGACTTCGAGACGTTGGTTCAGCGGATCACCGATCAGGTGATGTCGGCAATCAATCGTTGAGGCTTGAGGTATCGGCTTTCCGAGCGCTTCGGATTCGAGTGAGACACGAGACACGTCATTCCCGCAAAGGCGGGAATCCAGGTATCTGGGGCTTTTCGGCTGTGGATCCCCGCCTTCGCGGGGATGACTGACTCGAAATGCATACGCTAGATTCGCAAGCGAGGCCGACAGACGGGGAGATCAGGCTATGAATGCATGTGTTGCCCTTGTCCTTCTCGCTCTATGCGCCTCGGCTGAAGAAAGCCGCTCCGACGATCCACTGCTGATTCATGTCGTCGTCTGGGACGAGCGCCAGCCTGAGCAGAAGGAAGGTTATGACGGCGGATTCCTGGGCGATCATATCGCGGCCGGGTTGGCAAAATTGCCTGGGCTAACTGTGGAATCGGTAGGGCTGGATGATCCTGAGCAAGGGCTGCCCGCCGAGCGGATTGATAAGGCGGATGTTCTGATCTGGTGGAGCCACATTAGGGATGGGGAGTTTGATGGCAAAAAGGCGCTGCGGATTGCAAAGCGCGTGCAAGAAGGAAAGCTCGCTTTGATCGTACTTCACTCCGGTTTCGCTGGGAGGCCATTCCAACGAGCGATTGGTCAACGGGTTGCGGACGATGCCACGAAGGCAGCGACGGCGCTTTACCCCCGGACGCTCGCGCCGCTTGAGGGAACAACTACCACATTCCGACTTCCCGAAGTGGATTATGAATTCCGGATAACGGACGCTTATGTACCCGATCACAAGTTCGACGTCACACGGCCTGGTTACATCGAGGTTTTTGTACGTTTACCGGCGTTCTCAATCGCCGGTTATCGCGAGGACGCGAAGCCAAGCCATGTGACCGTCCTGCGACCCGATCACCCCATCGCCACCGGCCTCCCCGAAGCCTTCGACATCCCCCAGACCGAGATGTATGCCGAACCTTTCCATGTGCCCGAGCCGGACCTCGTCATTCTTGAGGAAACGTGGGTGACCGGCGAGAAGTTCCGATCCGGCTGCCTGTGGCGGTTGGGGAACGGTTATGTGTTTTATTTTCGGCCCGGCCACGAGACGTATCCCGTCTACAAGAACCGAGAGCCGATGAAAATCCTAGAAAACGCCATCCGCTTTATGGCGGCCCCGAAACAAGCGGCAAACTCGTAGGGTGGGCATTGTCCACCTTTTTTTGCGACCAATCGACGCGCTGGGAAAACGCTGGGCGATGCCCACTCTACAGGAACAAGAACACCATGAAAGTCGCAATTATCGGCGGAGGCGGGCTGGTCGGAAGCTGTGCCGGCTATGCGCTTCAGCTGGGCGGAATCGTCAGCGAGATTCATCTGCTCGACGTCAACGCCGACCTGGTTAAGGGTCAGGCGCTGGATTTGATGCACGGCGCGCCGTTCGTCGCTGACCAGAGGATCAAATCGGGCGGCTACGAGCTGATTCCCCAGGCCGATTTGATCTGCATTACTGCCGGGCTGAGGCGGAAGCCGGACGAGTCGCGGCTGGACCTGATCAACCGCAACGTCGCGCTTTTTCTGGAAATTCTCAAGAACGTCAAGGCGAACGGACTGCGCCAGGACGCCATCATCCTGGTCGTCTCGAACCCGGTCGACGTGCTGACCTATCTCGCCGCGACAACCCTCGGTCTGCCCGCGAAGCAAGTGATCGGCCTGGGCACGACTCTCGACTCGTCCCGCTTCCGTTCGTTGATCGCCGAGTCGTTGAGCCTGCCCGCCACGCAGGTCACCGCCCTGATCCTGGGCGAGCATGGTGACAGCATGGTGCCGATCTGGTCGGCCGCTCAGGCTGCCGGTCTGCCGCTCGACAAGTATCCGGGGTGGACGGGAAATCTGGCCGATGAGCTTTTCAAACGGACCAAGGGCAGTGGCGCGGAGGTGATCAAGCTGAAAGGCGGGGCGGGTTTCGCCGTGGGTGTCTCCATCGCCGAAGTGATCCACTCGGTCGCACTCGACAGCCGTCGAATCTTGCCGGTCGCCTCGCTTCTCAATGGGACATACGACATTCGTGATGTTTGCCTCTCGGTGCCCACGGTCGTCGGGCGTTGCGGCGTCGTGCAGACGTTGCAGATCGACCTCTGGCCCAAAGAAGTTTCAGCGCTTCAGCACTCGGCCCAGGTGCTCCGCGAGACGATCGACACGGTGTTGAAGGGTAATCCCGGGGTTGCGGTTTCAAAATCGACCGCGGCGAGCGCCAAGGCGGCTCCCGCTCCGCGTGGGCCGGTGAAAGTGACGATGGGGCTGGGTGGGCAGGCGTATGGGCTGAGTAAACAGGACAACGGCAAGGGAGGCAACGGTGGCCGCTAAATCGCTCGAACGCAAGCTTGCCGCCATTCATGCCGACCCGCAGGGCTGCCGCGAATTCATCCTTGCCGACGCCAAGGATGCCGACATGGCGTTCGGCATCGGAGCGCCAGGTCAATCGCCGGAGGCCCACTCAGGAGAAGTACGGTTCAAGACGCTGGACGACTATCGCGAGCAGATCCGGGCGATCACCCGCCAGGGGTTGGTTGACATCATGCTCATGTCATCCAGCACCAGTTACAAGTTAACGATCGAAGAGCGGCTGTTCGACAACTCGGCGATCACCCCCGCCGTCCGAGCGAACGACACGACTGACGTTCACATCGCCCGAGGCTCGTCGTACGCCGCCGAGGCCGCGCGCCCTCACCGAACGGCCGACATCGATCAGATTCAGTGTGGCCACCTCGATTGCACGCCCGAGGAACGCACGCGGGGCGCGAACCTTGGACTGTATAGCGTCACTTTTAACAACGCTTTGAAGCTCGACCTGGAGACGCTGGAGCGTTTTCACGGCTTCCGCCGCGAGGCCGAGCGCAAGGGGTTTCATTACTTTCTGGAAGTGTTTGACCCGAACGTGCCCGAAGCCGTCGCGCCTGAGGTTTTGCCTGACTACCTCAACGACATGATCGCGCGAATGCTTGCGGGCGTCGCTCCGGCGGGCCGGCCACGATTCCTCAAGATCGTCTACCACGGTCCCAAGGCTCTTGAGGATCTGGTTCGGTACGACCCGCATCTGGTTGTGGGAATCCTGGGCGGGGCCTCGGGTACGACGCGTGACGCGTTCCAGCTCTTACACGATGCCAAGAAATACGGGGCGAAGGTCGCTCTGTTTGGCCGCAAAATCAATCATGCCGAGAATCAGCTTGCATTCGTCCAGTTCTTGCGGCTGATCGCCGATGAGCAGATCGACCCGGTCGAGGCGGTGAAGGCGTACCATGCGGTCCTTCAGCGACTGGGGATCGCCGCGCATCGGCCGCTTGATGAGGATTTGCAGCTCAGGTCGCAGGCGATGAGCTACGGCGGGAGCGGGGGAAGTCGGGTGACAGTGCCGCCGCCGCAGGCCTCCACCCCGAACACTGGGCTGGAGCGGGAACG
>JBGSYY010000577.1:0-6066 GCA_041750675.1 Isosphaeraceae bacterium
GGCCGTGGCGGCGGCGGCGATCGGGCCGTTGCCCCGGGCGATCAGCCAGCGGGTCAGCGCCGCGTATGTTGCCCCGAGGATCAAGGCCGTGAGCACGACCGCTCCGGGCCAGCCCAGGTGGTCGACCACGGCCGCCAGACCGGCATCAAAGAGCCACGATTGGTCGACCCAGGGCGTGCCGGCGCGAGTGGATGTCAGGAAATCGGCCCGGGGCACCTGACCGGAGCGGAGGATTTCGTGTCCTAGCCGCAAGTGCCAGAATGTACCCGGGTCGCCCAGGAAGCGGGTTCGGCCACGAATCAGGCCGGAAATCGCCACGAAACCGAACACAAACGCGGCGGGACCGAACCGAAACAGGTTTCGCGTGCGTAGTAAAGAAATCATCGGCCGGGTTCCGGAGGATTATCCGTCGCGTTCGAGAATTCGGCCGGCGCGCGGCCCCATCACGTCCTGAGCCTAGGGCGCGACGGACGGGCGTGGCGGCATTCGATAGGGATTCGGACGGTCCACGACAGGGTGGATATACTGATGAGGTGAGGGTTCAAGGTTTTCCGCAGCGGTGGGGCACCTTCGCCTGGATCTCCGCCTTCGCGGGGATGACTGCATGCGAAGTGTGGGATGCGAGACGAGACTGGGGCGAACGGCGAACGCTCATGAAACGGCCCGTGCGAGGATTGAATCGGCGAGACTGGCTGCGGCGCGGGGTGCCGCAGACGCAGACACTACGCCCCGAGCGCCCAGCAACAGCCTCATTACTCCAGGCGAGCCGGCCGGCGATGGGGTCGTTCTTCGAGGTGCAGATTCCCGCAACGACACCGGGTGGTCTGGCCCTGGTGGATCGGGCGTTGGACCGGGTTGAGCGGTTGGAATCGCAGTTGACGATTTACCGCGAGGATTCGGAGGTGAGCCGGCTGAACGCGACGGCGCACCTGGGTCCGGTCGAGGTCGAGGCGGGCCTGTTTGGTTTGATCGAGGAAGCGGTCGACCTGGGGCGGGCAACGGGCGGAGCGTATGACGTGGCATCCGGGGCACTTTCGATCGCCTGGGGATTCATCCGGGGGCCGAAGCAGGTGCCGACGGTCGAGTCGCTGAACGAGGCTCGGGCTTGCTCTGGAATCGGTCATATTCGACTGGATGCCGAGCGGCGGACGGTGGCCTTCGACCGGCCCGGGGTGGTGCTGAACTTCGGCGCGATCGGCAAGGGATACGCGGTCGATCGCGCGGTGGAGGAGCTGCGGGCGTGGTTCTGGCCCACGCCGGGGATTGTCCATTCAGGGCAATCGAGTCTTTATGCCCTGGGGTCGCCGCCGAATCGGTTTGGCGGACGTTGGCCGGTGGCGTTGCGAAATCCAGCCGATCCGGCGTCGCCGTTGGGGACGCTCTGGCTGCGGAACCGTGGGCTGGGGACTTCGGGAACGGCGTTTCAGTGGTTTGAGGCCGAGGGGCGGCGGTATGGCCATATTCTTGACCCAAGGAGCGGCGAGCCGGACGGGGCCTCGGGCGGGACGAGCGTGACGGTGCTGGCACCCACGGCGGCGCGGGCCGATGCGCTCTCGACGGCGTTTCATCTGCTCGGGCCTGCTGGAGCGGCCGCACATCGGAGCACGCACTCGGAGGTGGCGGCTCTGTTTGTGCGGGAGCTACGATCGGAGGGGATCGGGGTGGAAGTGGTGGCGGTTGGGATCGACGCGACAGACTTCACGCCGGCGGCGGGGGTGCGAGTGCGGAACTGGGGAAGTGAGCGGGATTGAGGCGTAGGAGATACCAAGGCATGGTCGGAAGCGATGGATCGATTTACAATGAAGTTGAAGTGAAGACGACCGGGAACGCTGGAGAAAGGAGCCGACCCTGGCTGCCTCGACACGATACTATCCGGGCTTTTTTGGCGCTCTGTTCCTGGTGCTGCTGCGCACGGCGATCGGCTGGCACTTTCTGACCGAGGGGCTAGAGAAGCTCAATCCCCCGGACGGCAAGACATTCTCGTCCGAGGGATACTTGCGCGCGGCCCAGGGGCCGCTGGCGACGACATTTCGCAACATGGTGCCGGACGTCGACGCTCGCGAGAAATTGAGTCGCGACGCGAGCGGGCGTCCCATCGGGATCAAAACCCAGTGGCGCGACGAACTCGATCAACTGGGGACTCACTACGGCATCGACTCGGCCCAGCGCGAGAAGGCCGACGCCGCGCTGGCGGCGGTGTCGACCCAGGCCGACGAGTGGTTCCTGGAGCGCGACAACGCCGAGAAGGTGACCAAATACTTCGACGAACTGGACAAGGTTCGCGCCGTGGAACGCGATCCGGACGCGCTGGCCTATCAGCGCGAGCTGGCGTGGAAAACCGCCAAAGAAGTCGAGTCGACGCGGCGTGAGCTGTCGGGGATCGTGGACGGCTGGACCACGAGCCTACGCAAGGATTGGGCCGCGGTGGGCATTCCGTCTCCCGAGCAAAAAGCCGCCAGGGGTGAATACACGCCGCCGATGACCTTTCTTGAATTTTCGAGCATGGCCACGAAATGGGGCCTGACCATCGTTGGCGCGTGCCTCTTGCTGGGTCTGTTCACGCCGCTGGCGGCGCTGGCGGGGGCGGGGTTCCTGGCGATGTTTTACTTTGCACAACCCCCCTTCCCCGGCCTTCCCGTGGCACCGAACGTGGAAGGTCATTACTGGATTGTGAACAAAAACCTGGTTGAGATGCTGGCCTGTCTGGTGCTGGCCAGCACGCCCAACGGCTTGTGGATCGGCCTCGATTCATGGCTGTTCGGCTGGATTGGCCGGCGACGCCGCGAGGAGGACCGTGCCGTGCCGCTGAAATATCCGTCCGGAGGCGAGCCTCCGGGTAGTATTCCTGTGTTGCTTCCGCCCGACCGCCCGCGGGGCTCGATGGAACCCCGGCAACCGATTCCTCTCTCTGGGAGCCCGCGACGATGACCACTGTGACCCCTGAACAGCGCGCGATTGGACGGGAGAACGCCCGTTCGGTGCTGGGATTCAATCGCCGAAAGTTTCTCCAAGGCGCGGCGGTTGCGCCGGTCGCCGGGGCGTTTTACTTCGGCTACCAGAAGCTCGATTCCCCGGTTCGGGCGGCGATCATCGGCACCGGCAACGAAGGTTGCGGGGCGATGATCAAGGATCACAACCCGGAATACCTAAAATACATCGGGTTCTGCGACATCCGGCCCAGCCAGCAAAAGCGGGCGATCGACACGCTTCGGGCGCATGGCGGTTATTCGTCGGGCGACATCGAGTCGTTCGCCAAGCGGATGTATCCCGATGTCGACGCGATGCTGGCCGACCCCGAGGTGGAAGTCGTGGTGATCGCCTTGCCCCTGTGGCTGCACGCGCCGGTGGCGATCAAGGCGATGAAGGCGGGCAAGCATGTGTTCTGCGAGAAGCTGATGGCGCACTCTGTCGGCGAGTGCAAGGCGATGTGCCGCGTGGCACGAGAAACCAACAAGATGCTCGCCGTGGGCCACCAGCGACATTACTCGGCGCTTTATGACAACGCCAACTACCTGGTCGAAAACGGCCACCTGGGCGACATCCGGCATATCCGGGCGCTCTGGCATCGCAACAACGCGACCCCACGCTACGAGAAGAAGGACGGGCAGATCATTTACGACGCGCAGGGGAACCCGGTCCCGCTGCGTGACGAGCAGGGGACCATCCTCTACTACGATAGCTGGAAGCCCGAGCCGCCGGCGGAGGACCGCGACATCGACGTGACCCAGCACGTGTTCCGGCTCAAGAACGGCAAGGGCCGCGAGTGGACGTATGGTTACAACGATCTGCAACAGTTGATTCAGTGGCGGCTGTATAACCAGACGGGTGCGGGCCTGATGGCCGAACTGGGCAGTCACCAGCTCGACGCGTGCTCGATCTTCCTGGGCAAGAATCATCCCAAGGCCGTGACGGGAATCGGCGGGACGTTCTTCTACGACGACGGCCGAGAGGTCGACGACCACGTGTTCGTCACGTTCGAGTTCCCAACCCGCGATGATCCGGACGCCAAGACGCACGACCGGGTGGTGGTGACGTATTCTTCGATCAACACCAACCGATTCGAGAACTACGGCGAGATGGTTTACGGCACGCGCGGGACCATGATCGTCGAGGGCGAGAAGGACCTGCTCCTGTACAAGGAGGCCGACGCCAACGTGCCCGGCGGCGGCGGCGGCAAGAGCACCTATGTGACGGTGAAGGAGGGCGGCGGCAAGCCGGTGGTCGAAACCAGCCCGAGTCTGGCCGGTTCCAGCGGGCCGGCGGTGCCGGGGACGGCCTACGACGAGGCGCCGTCGCGGGGCTATCGCGAAGAGCTTGAGCATTTTGCCTACTGCATCCGGAACAACACCGGTGATCGGATTTACGAGGTAGAGGACTCGACCCTCCTGCCCCGTTGCCGGGGCGAGGTGGCGCTGGCCGACGCCGTGATCGCGCTGACCAGCAACCTGGCGATGCGGAACAAGACGCGCATCGACTTCGACCCGGCCTGGTTCGATTATTCGAGCGACGCGAACCCGGATGGGTCGGATGGAGATCTGGAGATGGCGCTCTGAGTGACTGGCGCGTTGACTGATTTGCGAAGAACGGGGGGCCGGAAGTTGTCGCCTTGAGCGATGACTTCCGGCCTCTTCTGCGTTAATAATCCTAAATCTCGAAGAGCACTTGGGAGGTCTATCCATGGAGGTTCTGCCTCGACGTCGTATGCTGATGGCTGGTTCCGTCTTGCTCGCGACGGCGAGTGCGACGCGAGCCTGCGAAACTTCCACGCGGCGAGATCGACTCAAGATCGTCGTAACGGGCGGCCATCCGGGTGATCCCGAATATGGCTGCGGAGGAACCATCGCACGGTTGACGGAACTGGGGAACGAGGTCGTGCTGCTGTATCTCAACGAGGGGGTAGTCGCCGGCGCGCCCAAGGATGAAGTGCGCGTGAAGGAGGCGCATCAGGCGTGCGAGATCTTGAAGGCGCGACCGATGTTCGCCGGGCAGGTGGATGGCGAAGCGGTTGTTGACCGAGCGCATTACGAGTCGTTCACGAAGATCGTGGAACGGGAAGCACCGGATCTGCTACTCACACATTGGCCGATCGACAACCATGCGGATCATCGGGCGATGGCGATGCTGGCTTACGAGGCCTGGCTGAGATTGGGCAGGCGATTCGTGCTGACGTATTACGAGGTCTCCAATGGCGAGGATACGGTTCAATTCACGCCCACGCGGTATGTGGATATCACGACAACGGCCGACACCAAGCGGCGGGCGTGTTTCGCTCATGTGAGCCAGACACCGGAGCGGTTTTTTGAGCTGCAGGAGCGAGTGACGCGGATGCGTGGTGTGGAGAAAGGGTGCGAGCAAGCGGAAGGTTTTGTGCGGCATGTGCAGAGTCCGGACGTCACGCTGCCGCTGGGGCTTTGAAAAAATGTGGAGGTTGATCGCGCCAGCACGCGCGAGAGTGGCGAAATGTTTGTCGAGATTGTTTATTGTGGATGTATTCAGGAACGACTGTTGATTTCTTCCTTTGGAGTTCGACGATGGCCGCTCATGGCGTGGATGTGACGTTGCCGACGCGCGAACTGGGGCGTGCGGACGTGCGGTTCGAGGTCAAGGTGGACGGAGTGGCGCACGGCGCGCTTCATGTATCGCGGGGTTCGGTCGTTTGGTTTTCGGCCAATAAAATGTATGGCCATAAAATCAACTGGACAAAGTTCGCCAAGTTGATGGAGGAGAATGGCGTGCGTAGTGAGAAGCGTCAGCGCTGAGCTTCTGTGAAAGGATCGTCTGAGCCGATGGATTGAACCGTGAAGTTGTTGCGCGGCGGTCGGTTGAATTAACCGAGGAGGCTCGTCAACGGGCTACCCAGGCAGAGGCGGAGGGGTCGCTGAAGCGGGTCGAGAAGTTCGATTCCGGGATCGACGCCGAGGCTGTGATAGACGGTGGCGGCGATGTCGGCGGGGGTGACGGGATCGCGGGCGGGATAGGCGGCCCAGCGGTCGGATGCACCGTGGATGGTCCCCCCCCGGATGCCGCCGCCGGCCATGACGGTGCTGAAGCAGTGGGCCCAGTGGT
>JBGSYY010000578.1:0-21169 GCA_041750675.1 Isosphaeraceae bacterium
GCGAGCGCAAGCGCACGCCGGTGTGGTCGGCCCGCGACGACAACAACGCCTCGATGGGCCTGGCCCGCGCCCTGGGCTTTCGCGCCTGCACCGAGGAGATCGTCTACGTCTGGCCGGCCGATTCGGCGTGATCACCCCGTAAACAACCCGACCACCGCCCGCACCGCCAGAAACCCCACAGCCACCCCCGCCGCCGCAATGAGGCCGACGCCCACCAGAACCCCCACAATCAACGCACGGCTGGCCGCGCGAGTGCGTCCCGGCGTTGCCAGGTGTTGATCCAGAAGCGCGGCGTTGCGCGTGTTCGACTTCCAGGCCACATCGAACAGATCGCCAGCCAGCGGCACGACGCCCACAACCGAATCAATCCCCACGTTCAGCAGCATCCGCAGCAAAACCGAGCGCGACGCCCCCATTCGCGCCGCCTCCATGATGATGAACGCCGAAAGCCCCGCGCCCGCCACGTCCCCAAGCCCCGGAACCAGGCCCAAAATCGCGTCCAGACCGAACCGCACCGGCGTTCCCGGCACGCCCACGGCCGAATCAAGCACGCGCGCGAGAGTACGAACGTGGGTGGCACGGTCGGAGTGCGAGATTTTTGACCTGGGAACGGACATGAGGGGTCATTCTTCCGACGATGCAGGCAGGAAAACCCGACGGATCAAGGATCGCAGCATGGATGCCGCGCCAGGATGAGCGGCAACAAACGGCGATCAGGGTTGTTCACCGGCAAAAGAAACGCGGCCCGTGGGATCATCGAGTCGATCGAACGTGCGCTTGAGCGACTTCTCCAGTTTCTCCGCGGCGCTATCGAGGGCCTGTGCCAGAGTTGAGGCGTCCGCGGTCACGGTGATTGGCTGATGGCCAGCCGGGCGGGCTTCCATTGTGCAGCGCTTATCGTTGCCGCCCGACTTCTTGGCGCTGTTCTCGTCAGTCAGATGGACCTCGACTCGGGTGATCCGATCCCGGAATCGCCCCAGTGCGCCTTCGACGACGGCCTCGACTTGACGGGTCAGGTCCGCGCCGCCTTCCGTGTGATTGCCCGTGTTGACCTGGATCTGCATCATGAAGTCCTCGCGAAATGGTCAAGCGCCGAAAAATGGCGGTGATTCCAACCAATTCCCATCGCCGGGCAAACCGAGTCGGTTGCCGGAGGTCATTCAGCGCTATCGGCTTTTCAAACGACGCGGGTCCACGCCGCGTCACTTCGCATTTTACAGGATCGCACCGGCGGAGCAGACATACCGGACGCAATTCCAGCACCGCTTTCCGCGGAAACACCCCTTTTGGGGGTTGGTAACGGGCTATGCTCGCGGACGGCAGCTTGGCCTGGCGAGCGGCCCGACACGCGTATTGTGGTACTCAATGTTTCGGCGAGATAGGAATCCGATAGTTCAAACGAAACTCGCTGTTAGTGCATTCGGATCGCGACACGACAGGGTTAATCTGTGAGCCGACAGGAAGAAGCTGCGAATCAGCCCGCTGCTCAATGAGGTACGTGCCAGTCCGTGGGCTTGTGAGCCGGGGTCCGGCGCGCTAGAGTTAAGTGAGATTTCCGCTCACGCAGGGCGATATCGATTGAGCTATGACGGCCTCACCACACGGATTGCTGTGTGGATGAGGCTTTTTTGTTGGTCGCCGGGATGATTTTCGCGGGACCGGCTTTCACCGACTCCGTCGTTCCGGCGCATTCTCCGAAGGAACATCCTCATGAGAAAGCTTTTCCCGTCCGCCGTGATCAGCGGCCTCCTCCTGACCCTCGCCGCCGCAGCGAGCAGCCCAAAATCCGCCACCGCGGCAGCCACTCCAGAGTCTCAGAAGGTTGTCGTGCATCTATCACATTTCAGCGACGACCTTCACGCGGGGTTCATGGCCTTCAAGGTGGCTAACTCGCTTCAGAAGCACGGGGCCGAGGTCACCATGTTCATTGACCTGGAGGGTGCCCGACTAGCGCATCAACACAACAACCTCGCGATCCGCTGGGGCGAGAGTGACATGACACTCGCCCAGCTCTTCGACCAGTTCGTGGCGGCGGGCGGCAAGATCATTGTCTGCCCACACTGCGCGCACCATGTCGGAGTCACCACCTCGACCGTGCGGGAAGGCATCGCCATCGGCACCGAGGATCAGATCGCCGAGACGATGCTCGCCGCCGATAAGGTGATCGATTACTGACAAGAACGCTCACCGCTCGCCCGTCCCGTCGGTCACTCGCGATGCCTTGGCGAAAGGTGCGTCCGGTATTCAACCGAAAATCGTTATTGAAGAACTCGGATCTCGCCACGATGCGGAGCGGATGCCAGCCGACGGGAAGCGGCTTGAAGATCGCGCCAGCGCCCCTGCCTCCGCTGATCCGAGACCGCTGGGAACGCAAGGCCCCGAGCCGGCGCGACAACCGCCCTCGTTGTGATCGCGGGCGGCCGAGGTGTAGATCGAGTGTCCGGCGATGAGTCTTTGAAGGACGATCGCTATTCGTCCAGCGCGGCATACTCAACAAGCGTGAACCGCGGCCCCTGGGCCTCGCGGATCCGCGTGGCGAGCTTTTCATGAAGCTCGGGCGTCCATGCGTTCCAGCGCACGAAAAACGCCTCGGCGGCCCCGCGATCGCCCTGATACTGGAGCGTTAGCACCTCGCGCAGCAGCGCCGTGACCACCTCGGTGTAGCGCGTGTAATCGATGGTGAGAACGGCCGTCTCGGGATCAGCAAATATCAAGCCATGTTCGAGAAAGTAATTGAACTGAGCAAGCTGCATGGTTTGATACGGCTGATCCTTGCGAGGCTGATTATTCTGGAGCGTACGGCGAATGCCGCCGGCCTGCACGGCGCGGAGCCGGGCGGCGTCGATCACGCCCTCGTCGGCAAAGCGGTGGAGCGCGAACAGCGAAACGAGGTCCGACTTCATCTCCTCGAGCGCATCGGCGTAATCTTCGAGGGCCACGTCGAGCGTGCGGCCCTGCCGGTCGCGGTCGACGCCCAGATAATGGCCCACCTCGTGCCAGAGCGTGCGGTTGAAGTCGCCCGAAGGGGCCAGCTCGGCATGATGCTGGTCAGCCGTCGCGGCCTTCCAGACGCGCAGCGATCCGGCAAACAGCGTCGGGTTCTCCATGATGTTGCGGCGGAGCAAGATCGTGCGGCCGTAGCGGCGTGAGAAGAGCGGATCGTTGGGCAGAATGGTGGCCGTGTTGGTGCCGCGAGCCTGTCCGAAATCGGCGACGACATCGTAAATGCCGACCGAGATATCCTCGCGCACTCGCTTCTGATGGTCGTAGGGCAAGGCATCCTCAATGGCCTGCAACGAGCCGAGATTCTTCCGCAGCTCGGCCGTGGCCGCCTCGTCGCGGACGAGCAGCGAGACGCTGGGAAACGCCTTCACGCCGAACAGAGCGTCGTCATACGTCTCATAAGCACCGATCTGCGCGTTGAGCTTCTGAAACCGACCGGTGACCCACGCGGCGTCGCCCGATTCATAATCGTTCGAAAGCAGGTCCCGGGCCCGGTTGCGCAGATAACGGGCGAACTCAGGATCGCCAGGTTCGAGCTTGGCGGCGGCGGATGTCAGCAGCTCAAAGACCCTGAGCAGGTCGTCAGCGAAGGCGACGGCGTAGGGAACAGCGTAAAGCGTCTGCGAATCGGGCTGGCCCGCGAGAGTTTCGAGCTGCGCCCTGAGTGGAGCGTGCAGGGTTTCAAAAGGACTGCGGGAGAGCGTGCGCAGATCGTTGACCAGGTTGAGCGGCGTGGCTCGGCGGACCATCGAGCGCTCGTCGAGCAGCGTCGCACGCTGATCAGGGTGCGCGGCGAGATAAGCGTCGGCCTCATCGCGAGTGAGGTCGGGCGGGTAGACGTTGCGTGCGGGTACCTGGGGATCGACGGGCAGAAACGCCTCGCGATTGTTGTCCAGAGTGGTGGCGATCGGACCTTGAAACAGTCGGTAGAGTGTGAGCAGATCACGGGTGCGCTCGGGGAAGTCGAGCTGCCGATGTCGGTTGATTAAATCATCATGAGATTGCAGCGACTGGTGATGCCGGGCGGCCTCGTAATGCCGCTGCAGAATGCGCCCAACGGCGACAAGGTCGTCGAGCGCGTCCTTTTCGGCGGTTGTGAGTGACGAAAGATCGGGCGCGAGCCGGATGGTCTGCGTCCGCGCCAGAATCTCGGCAACCTTGGCCTCGGGCCAGTAGCCGGGCGGGAGATCGTCGTCGGTGGTCGGCATGATGGTGAGGAACGTCAGGAGCAAGGGAAGACGGAACAACATCGAAGATGCCTCACAGACAGTGAAAAACGCTGGCGAGTGACGATCGTCCTTCAGGCGAGCGATCAGGGGCGGGATGTCGCTCTCCGACCGATCCCGCCCCCTTACCATGACTACGATCTCGGTTGTCTTGCTTCTGTCACTTTGTGACGATTCTTCGAAGCGAGCTTATGACTCCTCCATATTGTCATCCGGCTCCCCATCGGCGTCCTTGTCGTCGATATGGTCGCTCGCCTCGGCCGCGCCCACCTGGTCATTCAGGATGTGGGTCGGCTCGTCAGCTGCCGGAAGATCGTCAGTGCCGCCGGCATGGGCGGCCTCCTCGGCGGCCAGCGCTTCCGCCAGCGCCTCGGCGGCGGCCAGTTCTTCCTCGGGCAGCCGGGCCAGCGAGGCGACCAGGTCGTTCTCGTCCAGCCGGATCAACCGAACACCCTGCGTGTTGCGGCCGATCTGGTTGATGTCGCCCACGCGTGTGCGGATCAAATTGCCGCCCGTCGTCGAGAGCATCACCTCATCCGCGTCCGTCACCTTGGCGATGGCGACCACAGGCCCGTTCCGGTCCGTCGTCTTGATGTCGATCAGACCCTTGCCCCCGCGCGTCTGCGAGCGATACTCCGAAAGCGCCGTGCGCTTGCCGTAACCGTGGGCACAAACCGTCAGCAAGCTCGCCGGGTCTTCATCGCCATTGGCGACCACCATGCCGACGACCTCGTCCCCTTCCTGAAGGTTGATCCCCTTCACGCCATACGCCTGCCGGCCCATGGCTCGCACGTCCGACTCATTGAAACGAATGGCCATGCCATCGCGTGTGGATAGCACCACATGATCGCCCGGCAACACGCGCTTCACGCCGATCAGCGTG
This sequence comes from Isosphaeraceae bacterium, assembly GCA_041750675.1. Taxonomy (GTDB): domain Bacteria; phylum Planctomycetota; class Planctomycetia; order Isosphaerales; family Isosphaeraceae; genus BPJS01. Next base: position 5,113 of record JBGSYY010000578.1, read on the forward strand.
TCCCCCTCGTCCAGCCCCAGCGCGATGATGCCCCGGCCCAGGGGACGGCGGAACGCCGGCAACAGCGTCTTTTTCACCGTGCCCCCGCGCGTCACCATCAGCAGGCTTTCCTCCTCGGGAAACTCACGCACAGGCAGCAGGCCGGTCACCTTCTCGCCCTCGCCAAGCTGCAACAAATTCACCAGGGCGCGGCCCGCCGACGTCCGCGAGGCCAGCGGAACGTCGTACACCTTCAGCCAGTGAACCTTGCCCATATTGGTGAAAAACAGAATATAATCATGCGTCAGACCGACGAACGTATGTTCGAGAAAATCGTCGTTCTTCGTGCTGGCGGCGGCGATGCCCCGGCCCCCTCGGCCCTGCGCCCGATACGTGCTGGGCGGCAGCCGCTTGATGAACCCCTCGTGGGTCACCGTCACCACCATGTATTCCTCGCGGATCAAGGCTTCCTTGTCGTAGTCGGAAAGCTCCTCGTCCGAGAGCTCGCTCCGCCGCGCGTCGGCGTATTTCGCCTTCAATTCCGCCAGATCCGCGCGGATCAGGTCAAAGATCAAATCCTCGTTGGCCAGCAGCGCCTCGTACCGCCCGATATCCTCCTTCAAGCCGCGATACTCGTTCGCCAGCTTGTCCGCCTCCAGCCCCGTCAGCCGCTGAAGCTGCATCGCCAGAATCGCGTCGGCCTGCTGGCGGGTCAGGCTGGTCGTCTCCTTGGCGTCCGGGTCTTCCAAGGCGCGGCGGAGAATCTCGGCCGAAACCTCCATGCCCATCAACCGAATCCGCGCCTCGGCCGGATCGCGCGACGAACGAATAACGCGAATGATCTCATCAATATAGGAAAGGGCGATCAAAAGCCCCTCGACAATGTGCGCCCGCTGCCGCGCCTGCCGCAGTTGATACTGCGTCCGCCGGCGAATCACGTTCACACGGTGGTCGACGTAAAGCTTGAGCATCTCCTTCAAGTTCAGCATCCGGGGCCGGCCGTCGACCAGCGCGAGCATGATCACGCTGAAGCTGTCTTGCAGCGGCGTGAACTGATAAAGCTGGTTGAGCGTGACGATCGGGTCCTCGCCGCGCTTCATCTTGACCACGATCCGCACCGGGTTCTTCCGGTCCGATTCATCCAGCGGCTCGCCCGCCGCGCCGGTGATCCGGCCGCTTTCAATCTGCTCGGCCACCTTCTTCAGCAGGTTTTCCTTCGTCTGCTGATAGGGAATATCCGTGAACACGATCTGCGAGCGGCCGTCCTTCATCTCCTCGATCACATGCTTCGCCCGCACCACCACGCGCCCGCGACCCGTCTTGTATGCCTCCATGATGCCATAGCGCCCGCACAGCACGCCGCCGGTGGGAAAATCCGGCCCCTGCACGTGCTCCATCAGGTCCTCGATCTCGCACGCGGGATTGTCAATCAGCGTGAGAATCGCGTCGCACACCTCGCCCAGGTTGTGCGGCGGAATCGACGTCGCCATGCCGACCGCGATCCCGCCCGACCCATTCACGATCAGGTTGGGAAACTTGCCGGGCAGCACCCGCGGTTCCTGATACTTCTCGTCGTAATTGGCCTGAAAGTCGACGGTGTCGAGCGTGATATCCTCGAGCATCTCCGCCGCCACCGGGCTGAGCTTCGCCTCGGTATAACGCATCGCCGCCGGCGGCAGACCGTGGATCGACCCGAAATTCCCCTGCGGCGTCACCAGCAAGTGCCGGCTGTTCCACCACTGCCCCATGCGGGCCAGCGTCGGATAGATCGAATTATCCCCATGCGGGTGATACCGCTTCATCGTCTCGCCAACGATGCCCGCGCACTTCGACGTGCTCCCCCCAGGCGACAGCCCCAAATCCCGCATTGCCACCAAAATCCGCCGCTGCGACGGCTTCAGCCCATCCCGCACATCCGGCAGCGCACGGCTGACGATAACCGACATCGCATAAGTGAGATAACTCTCCTTCAGCTCCTCCTCAATGTTCAGAGGAACCGGCGGCAACGGAGCATCAGGCGGCGGCGTGGCGGTACTCATGACGTTCGAACGATCCTTCTCTCAAACACCGGAAACGGACACGATCGAAGGCCAGCCCAGGCAGCGCCGGCATCCGTCTCGATTGAACACGTTATTGTAACCGAATCCGGGCATCGGACACAAGCCGGAAACGAGTGGTTAAGGTGAGCGCAAGTATCAACTTGGTAATGACTTGCGATCCGTAATGCCGATTGTCGGCGAGGGCCTTAAAAGGGGTTGCGTAGACGGCGAGTGGCCGTGCCTTCGCTTTGTGTCACACGAACCAGAATCCCGGGCACGCTCCCGGTCGTCCATACAATCTCCGCGCAGCGTTCTGAATCGGCCCACAGAGAACAAGAAGAGGTAGGCAGGCCGCGAGTCCTCGGGGCCAGTGCGTCGCTTCCGATCAGCGACCAGAATCGTCCGTCATTCGCGCCTGGTGTCGGGGTCCGCAACTGGACACGAACAGCCCGCAGTCCGATCATCGAGTTAATCAGGCAGTCCCCGCCGGCGATCCGCCGGGTGCGCGATCCGTTCCCCGCGAGCCGCTCACAATGTCGATGAACCCCACACCGAAAAACACTCCACAGCCGGTGCGCGATGTCGTCATCGGCACGGGAGCCCCTCCCGCGCGATGTGCCTGCCAGACGGCACTCATCGGCGGCCTTCGGCATCGCCAGAGCCATCTCGTGACAATTCCCCTCATCCCACGGCTTCCAACGACCAACTGGCCCAGCGCACCACCCTCCGCGTGCGCCTCAAGCCCCAATCCCCAATGCCACATCCTTGAAGAAAGAAGCGCTCGGTAAGCCATGCCCGCCCCAACCACACTCAACACCTACCAGCACACCCAGCGCGGCCCCTGGTGGCTCCTGGTCGGCGTCATGGGCCTCGTCATGCTCGCCGTCGGCCTGCTCATTCCCGAGCCAATGGCCCTCAAAATCTTGCTGCCACTCGTCGGCGTCGCCATGTTTGTCCTCAGCGCGGCCACCGCCCAGCTCACCGTCGAGGACAAGGGCGACCGCCTCAGTATCCGCTTCGGCCCGCTGCCCCTGCTGGCCACAAGCGTGCCCTATGTGGACATCCAATCCGTTGAGGTCGCCAGAACCACACTGCTCGACGGCTTCGGCATCCACCTCAGCATGCGCGGAGGCTGGGTCTGGAACATCTGGGGCTACGATTGCGTCATGATTCGCCGCGCCCGCACCAAGCTCTGGCTCGGCTCCGACGACACGGAAGCCCTCGCCGCATTCCTGCGCTCGCGCATCGGTCAGAAGTGATCGACCCAGGCTCCCATGCGTCTCACAAGATGGCGACTGGCTCCGAGTCTACACAGTACCTGTCCCCATGATGTTGTGAGCCGGCTCATACGCATCCCAGTTAACCATCGCGCGCCGACCACAGGGTGCCCCCCCCCAAAAACAAGTCATCCCCGCGCAGGCGGGGATCCAGGAGACGGCACATGGCTTCACCCTTCACGTCATCCTGCAAACATAGTGTGAGACCTTCATCACAACGTCTTGCGCACAATCAATTGATCCCCATTATGAATCAATTCCAGCCGATCCTTGAAGCACGTCACAAACGCATCAATGGCCGCCTTGGGAAAATCCCGCTCGGAATCGTTGGTGTCCTTCCCCGGCGTCAGACAGCCCGCCCACTGGTAATCATCAAAGATCAGCGTCCCGCCCAGCTTCAAGAGCCGATACGCCAGCACCGCGTCTTCCAGCACATCGGGCGTCGCGTGCGATCCATCAATGTAAATAATATCAAACGAATTGAGCGGCATCCCGCGCATGGCGAGCTGCGAAGGCTCGACAATCGTCTCCACCTGCTCCGCCCGCCCCGAAAGCTCCAGGTTGCGCAGATAACGCGCCTTCAACTCCCCGTCGAACAAATCCACACCCACCATCCGCGCCGTCGGGTCGGTCAAGATATTCTCAAGCATCCAGAACGCCGACCGCCCCTCATATAGCCCAACCTCCAGATACCGCACCCCCGGCTTCCCCTTGTAAGCCCCCAGCGCCTTCTCCCACACCGGCACATGCACGCTAAACCAGTCGGTCGTGAACTCATACGGCTGCCCATATATCGCCGACGCAACCGGAGCCGCCTCAACCAGCCGGACCTCACGCAACGGCGAAGCGAACGCCGCCGCCCACACCTGATCCAACCGCGCCCGCTCGCGAAACAACGCCGCGCACGCCAGCGCCAGCATCAACCCCACCACCCCAAACTCAACCCGGTTAAACCGAGGCCGCAACGCCGCGCCGACCAGCGAAACCCGCGCCGACCTCTCCCCGGAGGCATCCATCTGGCTCATCCGTGCGAACTCCTCTCGTTCCAGAATCCCCGCGCAACGCGCGCATTCCGCCCATGCCGCTGAAGCAGACTCTAGAACACCTTTCTCGTCCTGACCCTCGGAGAATCATCTGCCCCGCCACCACCCATAGAGCGCACCACATAGCAGCAACACGCCAACCGTCGCCAGCGAGCTTGCGACCCAGCCCAGCCCAGCCCCCCCACCAACCTCCGGCTCCGCTTCCAGTCTCTTCGAGGTCGCGTCCTTCTTGGCGAGCTGCTCGTCGAGCTGCCGTTGAACGCTCTCAAAGTCCGTTTTCACCTCCGGCATGGGCGGTGGATTCAAGAATTCCTCACGCACGTTCGCCAGACTCGACGTGTCCGTAACGTCGCGCTTCGACTCAATCCCGAACACCTCGTCACCCAGCCCCTGGTTGATCCGCAAGGAACTCGGGACCACCTCGATCCGATTGATCAGCACCGGCTTATCGTAATACCTTCCATCCAGATTGTAGCTCTCGACCACGCCGCGAGTCGGGAACCAGTGGCGTTCCTTGTCGACGCCCTCCACCTCCGCAAGCTCGATCGTCGTTCGGTCCATTAATCGATCGGCTTTCCGTTTCTCGATCCGGACAGAATGCCCCCCTCGCTCAAGATCGATCCAGAAATGCTTCCTCGGAACGCCGCCCTCTATGGCAAAGGGAAGCTCGTCGTACTGAATGTGCAGGCACGGCCGACCCTCAATCTCTTCCGTCCCCAGATCGCGAAAATTCAGGAGTTTCGGTCGCCTGGCATTAAGAAAGTACCATGTGGTGAAAATCCGAAGTGGCGAGTTTGCCAACGTGAACGAACCCGGCGTCGCGCGCGGGGTAACATTCACCTCCGGCTTCGCGTCGAGCATGTTCGACTGACGCGTCAGCCGCTCCGTGCGGTCACCCAGAATCACAACGCGATCCTTCGACATCGGTTGCATCGCCGTGTCGCCGATGCGCTGGTACGTCTCCAAGAATAAGGCCCCATCGGGACGCCACGCGCACTGCCCCTGAAACCTCATGATCAAATTCTCAGGGTCGCCCTTCAGGTCTTCGGGTGGACCCACGTAAATGTGATCGCCCTTAAAGACGAATGCGAAATCCCGCAACCGCGAGGATGCTTCTCCCATGACTTGGAGGAATCCATCCGCATCCAGCCCGTCAGCGGTCCCCGTCAACGCAAGCGCGACCAAGATCATCTTCATCGTGGCTCATCCCCGCTTTCGATACATATCCTCAATCAACCAGTTCCCCACCATTCCGCGTTCCCATCCCCCGCCACACCGACAGGTCAATCCCATTCCCGACGAACCGCACCGACCCATCACCCATCACCACCTGCACCCCGCCCGCATGAGCGCTCCGCGCGGTCGCCATCCCCGGCCCCGTCACAGCCAGGCCCCACAGGCAGTCCGGCGTCCGTCCGTTGGGGGTCTGGGCGTGCGTGTATTCCGTGCGCTCGCGACCCGTCCAAAACCACCATCGGCCCGCCGTCGTCAGCCCACGGTCGTCCGTCGATCGAGCGACAATCCGGCACATCTGGAGTATTTGATCCGAGGTCGTCGCCAGGCTCGTCGCCTGCCAGTAATCACGCGCTGGCGACATCCGCCCCGCCTGGCCCGATCCCCGCAATCGCTCGCTAAACGCCGCCGTGTGGCTCAGCCCGTCCTTCACCGACGCCACTCGGGTCGAAAACAGTTCCTGAATCAACCCATTCCCACTATCGGGAAACATCCAGCTACCCATGCTCCACGGCCCCGTGCCCACGTTCGCCCGATAATTCGTCCCCGCCTCAGCAAACAACCCGCCGTCGGCCGGGCACAGAAACACACCGATCCCCGTCCTCCACACCGTCTCATTCGCCGCGTTCATCGCCCGCTCGTGCGCCTGCAGCGGCGCACCCGCCAGGGTCTCCGTCGGCATTGTCCCCACCACGAAGTTGATCGCGTTGAACAGTGGTGCCTGATCCAGCTCGGGCAACATGCGGGCGTGGACGGAAAACAGACCCGGATACCACGGCATCCCGGCCTTTGCCTGCGGAATGTACGTTGTCACGCTCTGCGGATAGACCCCGTGCCGCGCCTCGTATGCCGCCAGCGCCAGCCCCATTTGCCTCAAGTTGTTCTGACACTGCGCCCGCCGCGCCGCCTCGCGCGCCGCCTGCACTGCGGGCAACGCCAACGCGATCAGCAAACTCACAATCCCGGTGACGACCATCAACTCGATCAACGTGAACCCGCGTCCCGCGCGGGCGTCCCGTATCGTCCTCATCTTCGTCGCTCCACCGATGCCGAATCGGAGGCCCACCCCTCCTCACTCATCCCGAGGCCACACCATCGATCTTCCGGTCAAATCACGCCGCGATCAAGCAAAAACCCGGAACAGCCTCGCACCAAGGTTCGGTTTCAAGATCCTGTCTATCATTGGGCTAGCCTGGGGTCAAGCCGATGCATCTTCGCATCGACAAGCCCCCAGACTCGGAAGCCCAACGAATCCGGAGCCAGTGGCCGACGACCTTCGGTCGCCCCCTCACTTCACCAGCAAGTCATACCGAATGAACCCCAGCAAATCCCCCTCGTTCACCCCGTGGCAGCTCGCGCACTTCGGCAACACCGCCGGCACCACCGTCGCCGCCAGCAAGTGCCGATCCGCACCCGCGCCCACCACTTCCTCATAATACGGCTTGCCCGCACGCATCGCGTCGGCCGCGCGCTTCTCGAATTCCGTCGCCGGCAAATTCGCCTCGTTCTGCGGATTCCCTGTGGCGTCCACCAGCTTCGCGTCGTGGTGCCCCGCCTTCGCCATCGCCCCAAACACATCCTTGGCCACCTTCGCCGCCGGCGGCCCGTCCATGTATCGCTGCGTGATCGACACAACCGCATTCTTGTACAAATCATCAAGCATCTTCACCTCGCCCCGCGTCCGCGCAAGCGCCGCGTCCTCCTTGTCGTCGGCCCAAACCACCGCACTCGTCCCCATCATCCACAGCCCCAACCCCAGCCCCGCCGCCGCCGCGGCCAACCACGAAACCCAACGCCCCGACATCATCGAAAATCGACTCATGATCAACTCTCCTTTTCTGACTATGCGTGCCTCGCCAAGGAACACCCACCACGACCGCACCATTATGGACAACCAGATCCATTTGTCAACAAGGAAACCCGCGTAGGCGGGGCACCGCCCACCCCGCCCCCCCGCCAGACCAACAAAAAAGGGCAACGCCCACCCGGCTCACGGATGAACGCCGCCCTTCACAGTTTCCCCAACCCACCTCGGCTCGTCGCTACTTCGCCGCCGCCGTCTCCTCCCCGCTCGGCGTCGCCGAAACCGCCGGAGCGGCCACCGGCGTCCCGTTCGCCGCCATCGGCCCGGCGTCAAACTGCTTCAACAGGCGGAGCAGGTCGCTGTCCGTGGTCAGGATCAAGCGAGTCCCCCCGCTCAGCGATTGCTTCAAAATATCTAGGTTCCGGCTAAACCGATAAAAGTCGCCCGTCTCGCGGATCGCCGTGGCATAGGCGTCGATCACCTCCGCCTCCACCTTCCCGCGGAGAATGTTCGACTCCTGCTTGCCTTCACCCTCGATCTTCTGAACCTCCGCCTGCGACCGGTTGATGATCTCCTGCTTGCGCTGCTCGCCCTCGCTAATCGCCTTCACGGCAATCGCGTCCATCAGCGCGATCGCACGGTCAAACGCCGCCTCACGCACCTGCGGAACAAACTCGATCCGCGACAATCCCACATCCACCAGCTGGATCCCGCGCCCGCGCCCCGGCTCCGCCGTCTCGCCCGCGGCGGCGGCCTGACCATCCTCGGCCAGCGCAAGCTGCGCCGTCTCGCGGATCTGATCCATGATCTTCAGCCGACCCAGGTTGATCTGCGCCCGTGCCTCGGGCGGAACCACGAAATCCGGCAAATCATCCTGCGCGGCGTCTACCTTGCCCACCTGCGCCACCATCTCCGGCGGCAGACCCAGCGTGTACGTCATCCGCCGGCTCGTGCTTCGCACAATCTCCGCCAGGTCGTGCGTGGTGATCATGTCCCGCGCCGTGCTCCGCACGAATTCCTTCACCCGGCTCTCGGCATTCTCCACCGTCCGCAGCGTCCGCACAAACTGCGCCGGGTCGGTGATCTGCCAGACCGCCCAGACGGTGACCTCCACCTTCTTGCCGTCGGCCGTCGGCACATCCACCAGCCGCTCCGCCTCCCGCGTGCCGTGCCAAACCTGCAGCGTCTTCGGCAGCCTCAGCTCCTCCTGCACAAACGGAATCTTGAAATACAGCCCCGGCTCCGTCCGGCTGGCCACCGGCTGGCCAAACTGGAGCAAAACCGCCAGCTCCTGCTCATTCACGACATAAAGAAACTGCTGCGCGATCGGCACCGCCAACAGCAAGACCAGCCCGATCAAAATGCCCAAAGCACGCCGCGGAATCATCGGGCTCCTCCTCGGCTGGAAGTCGTCGGACTATTGGGAATCGTCGCGGAACCGCCCGCGCCATTCGCATCCAAATTCATCAACGGCAGAATCTGTTTCAGGTCCGAATCCAGAATGATCTTGTCCTTCACGTTGTCCAGCACGTCCTGCATCGCTTCCAGATACAGCCGCTCCCGCGTCAGCTCGGGCGCTCGCTCATACGCTCGAAACCGCGCCAGCAACGCCTCAATCTCGCCGTTCGCCTCTGCCTTCCGGCGCGATGCGAACCCCTCGGCCTCGCGAATCAGCTTATCCTTCGCCGCGCGAGCCGCCGGTATCAGCTTGTTCCGCGTCGCCTCGGCCTCGTTCTCCAGCTTCTGCTTCTCCTGGATCGACGCGTTCACCTTGTCAAACGCCGGCTTCACCCGTTCGGGCGGAACCACCCGCTGAAGCTGAAGCGCCGTCACGGTGATCCCGCTCGCATACGCATCCAAAATGCGCTGCGTGTCCCCACGCGCCGCCACCGCGATATCGTTCCGCTTCGGCCCGATCACCTCGTCAAACGAGTAATCGCCCACCAGCCGGTTCATCACCGTGCGCGCCGCCGTCGCCAGCAAATCCTCGGCGAAAACATCGCCCTGATCCGCCGGGAATCGACGGATGTACTGATCCGGATCGCTCACCTTCCACTGTACCGTCCACTCCACGCTCGCCGTGTTCAGGTCTCCGGTCAGCATCAAGGTGTCTTCCTCCGAATCGGCCGAACCCGCCTCCATCGTGATGTTCGCCGGCCGACCTCGGTACGAAGGCTCCGGCGACCGCGCCGACACAAACCCCGACGGCAGCCGAATGCTCCGCTCCTCCACGCTCACCTTGATCACCTGATCCGCCAGCGGCAGCTTGAAATGCAAGCCCGGCGTCGTCGTCGCCAGATACTTCCCAAACCGCAACACCACTGCCTGCTCATAAGGGGCGACCGTATACGTCAGCCCACTCACCAGCCACGCCCCCAGCAAGGCCGCGACAATCCAGGGAAACAGCGGGGCCAGCAAACGCCAGGCGTCCTCCGCCCCGCCTCCCCCTCCGCGATACCCACGATACGGCTCCATCAATGCTCCTCTCCAAGGTCAAGCAATCCACGTATCCCACGCTCAGGTCAGTCTTCAGCTCGGGTCGTTTGGCAATAAGTCCAACCCCGCCCCAATCGGCGATTTCTCAGGATTCCTTCCACAAGTCGCGCCCGTCTATTCGCTCCCGAGTCATCAACCTTGGAAAAAACCGACAGCCCGACGCGCCCGGAACCTCTCCGGGTCCGCCCCATAATTGTACGCGGAATCACCCCGACGATCAGTCCGCTCCACCCCGACCCCCTCAAACCCCCAGCAGCCGCCCCAGAATCGGCTCGATCAAATCACGCCGCGCCAGCCCGTCCCGCCACGCCGACGGTATCCCCGACTCCCCCCAACACGCCCCCGCAAGCTGCCCGCACACCGCACCCGTCGTATCGGCATCATCGCCCAGATTCACCGCCCGCACCACCGCCGTCGCGAACGCGTCCGCATCATGAAACGCCCAGAGCGCCGCTTCCAGACTCTTCACCACATAACCCGACCCCACAATCTCCGGCGGCTGCCGACGCCGAAAACTCCCCTCGGCCACCTCGGCAATCTCCGGGTGCAACTCGTGCCGCTCGCGGAGATCCGCCAGCCCCGCCCAACCCGGGTCGAGCACCGCCTCCCTCGCTTCACCACGCATCAGCGCCGCCAGCACCACTCCCAGGTACGCGCACGCCGACAAGCACTGCCCACTCCCATGCGTCGGCAAGCTCGATTCGATCAACCGCTCGACCAGCGCGCCATCACCTCCGCCGCCATACGCGATCGCCACCGGCGCCAGCCGCATGATCGACCCATTCCCGCTCGCCGCGCTCGCCGTGCTTCCACTCCGCCGCGCATCCCCCTCGCGTTGATACCGCCCCAGCGCTGCCGACGTCGTGATCCCAATATCAAAGCACGTTCCATTGACCGAATACCGCCCCGTCTTCCACCACGCCACATAGCGCTTCGCCTGATCGTCCAGATCCCAGCCCACCTCGCCGATGCTGTCCCCCAGCGCCAGCGCCATGCTCGTGTCGTCGGTCCACTCCCCCGGACCCAGCCCATGCGGCCCGCCCCCCCGATAATCGGTCACCGGCGCAAAAGTCCCCGGACGCTTGAACTCGACAGCCGCGCCGAGAGCATCCCCCACCGCCAGCCCAATCAAGGCCCCGCGCCGCCGATCATTCATGGTCGCATTCCAATGCTCATTAGGCGTGTGCCTCGCATGGCTTCTTCCGAGTCCCCACGAAGCGCCCAAAACCAGATGGTATTATCCCTCAGGTTGTTCGATTCCGACACGGGTTTGCCCGAGGTCATCCCCGCGCAGGCGGGGATCCAGTGCGAGTACGGCGCCGCCATCCGCGCTTTGTCGATGGAAGCGTGAAGTCATCCCCGCGCAAGCAGGGATCCAGTGCAAGAGCGGTGAACACTAGAGATCCGCGGGGATGACATCAGCGGAACCGTACTGTCTGACGCTCAATAGGCTTCTAAACCCCAAGTGTTCCCACGAGCCAAACCCGTTTTCGGCGATCTCAGGACGACAGGCAATAAGCGATTCAAACGTGAGAAGCTCTCACAATCCTAGCGTTGATCCCCAATCGTCGACTTGTCTACCACGAAGAACTCACCCGCTCGCGTCATCCTGACGTGAGAGGTTCCCTGCGGCTCGCGGCTGAATCAATAGTCTCCACGTATCCAGAGCCCACGCTCCTCGTCCACAACAATGGCCCACCCCACGACATCCACGGTTTTCCCGTCCATCAGATTGGAGAGGATTACAGTTTCCGGATTTCAGGAAGAATACTCTGCCTCAGAGGAGCTGGGGGGTACATTCCCCTTGTCCTCAAGCCTTTGTGGAATACCCGACCGCCGATTTTGCCAGGCCCGCAACGATTTCTGACTCTCGCCCGACGGATTCCCATCAAGAAGATTGCTCACGCTGATGTCTTCGTCGAGGTCGCCCCAGTGAATCCCCTGGCCCTGCCCAATCAGCCGCCAGCGACTTCGCTCCTCGGGCGTGCCATGAAGCAATCGCGGATACCACGTCAGCGGCACGGCGATGGTGCGGCCATCCGTCAGATCGACCGTAAGCGTGTCGTCGGCCACGGTCACGGAGGCCGCCAGCACGTTGCGAGTCTCAGTCGACGTTGAAGTACTCATTCCATCGTTCCAGCAATTCATGCTGGCCTCTCTGGACGATTGCCTGGATCTGATTCAACTCTTTGCGAGCAAAGCCCCGACTCCGCTCCAGCCGGATCGGGTCAAGCCAAAACTTTGCCTCGCAATCGTCGCGTTCGACATGCACATGCGGTGGTTCATCCCGGTCCCCCGAGTAGAAGAAAAACCGATAAGGTCCATCCCGCAGTACCGTCGGCATGAGAATCCATTATCCGTAAATACACGATGGAAGGAAAGGAGCGGCGAATACCAACGGCGTTCCTCACCACGAACTCCCCCCCCCTCCGCCAAACCCTCCACCGCTGAACCCGCCCCCGCTAAACCCGCCGCTCGACCACCCGCTCGATGAGCCAGTTCCCGTCGACCTCGGCTGCGTCGGCAGCACGCTGTTCATCCGGTTCACCGAATTGTCAATCGAACTCACGAAATACCCCGTCGAAAACGGCCGGTTCCCATACGGCATGTACCACTGCGGCGGCTCCGTATACAAACCCTCGAACGCCTTTGCCCACCGGCCGCTCAGCCGCAACGCGATTGCATACGGCAGCAGCTTCTCAAACGTCCCCCGCCGATCCGCCGAATTGATATCCTCCACCTCCGCCCGCCGGATGAACTCCTCCAACCCTCGCACCCGCTCCCACGCAATCCGCCCCTGACGCGTCTTCCTCGGCATGATCCGGCTGAAAAACGCCACAATCAAAACCCCCACGATCGCCGAAAGCACCAGCGGAGCCGGAAACACACGCCCCACCAACACCTTCTGAACGATCGCCATCGCCACAAGCGCCGCACTCAGCAACACAATCCCCAGCCCCAGAAACGTCCCCTTCACCGTCGGCGGGCTGCCGTCGAAATACTTGCCGTGCGTCATCTCCTTGTAAAGCTGCGATCGCGCCGTCGCCAGCGTGCTGTAAAACGTCTCCTTCAGGTCCGAAAGCTCCACCGTATCGCCCTCCGCAAACATCTTGGCAAACAGCGTCTTCTCAAACGCCTTCAATCCATCAGCGCCTTTAATCTTGTGAAATTCATAATCCGTCGATCCCCCGATTCCAAACACCCCCGGCCTCTCAATCTCTCGGATCGTCAAATATCCACGCACCGCCAGATCGATGAACGTCGCCGATAGGTCGTGCGGGTCCACCCGCTCATCGATCAACGTGCCAATCTCCGCCGGCCGCAAGTTGTCCGGCGCTTCATATTCCACCACGATCGTTCCCCGCCCCGGAAAGTCCCGCCCCCGCGCCAACCACAACCCCATGCAGCCCAGCAGCGTCGTCGGTATCAACAGGTAAGGGAAATTGTCCCCCACCCACCATCCCAGCGTCGTCACCGCCGACGGCTTCTCGATCGTGTCCGTGGGCAACGTCAGCTCGATCGAAAGCCCCTCGCGCGGGCTTAACCCCCGGCTCACCCGAAACCGCACCGTAGTCTCGTTCGGCCGATCCGCCGTGAACTCCCGCGCCCGGCTCCCAAACACCCCGGTAAACGCATCAATCTCCAGTTCCTTGTCATTGATCGCGCGGGGCAGCGTCACCGTCGCCTCCGCAAAGTCGATCGGCACCGACCAATCATCGCCCGTCGCGTTCCAACGCAGCACCGGCCGCTCCCCCGTCCACGCCCGGTTCCCCTCCCACAAGATCGCCCGATCCACCCGATACCGAATCACATAATCCTGCCGCCCGCTCAACGTGGTCTTGGCGTCGCCAATCTTCAATCGCGCCAGATTCCGCACATAATCCAGATCCGTCCTCCGCGCCTTCCCCGACCCATCCGTCACACTCACCAGATGAAACCGCAAATCATATAAATGCGCACCCACATCATAGCGCACCGGGATCTCCCGGATGATCCCATGCTTGGGCTCGACAAAGTCCGCCGCGATCGACTCCGTCACCTCCAGCACCCCATCCGGCCGAATCACCACCGACACATCAAACCGCGCGATCGACCACCCCGTATCCGCCCCCACCACCGCCGGCCACAACACCCACAGAGCCAGCCCCAGAATCCCGTGTCGCAATTTCATGATCCGGCCTCCGGCGCAGCATCAAACCGGATCGGCGGAGCCGACCGAGCCGCCTCGTCATCAAGTTGAAAGAACGACCGCGCCCCAAACCCCGTCAAGTTCGCCACCACATTCGGCGGAAAACTCTCCACCAGCGTGTTATGGTCCCGCACCACCGCGTTGTAATACCGCCGCGCCGATTGCAGATGATCCTCGACATCCACCAGCGACCGATGCAACTGCTGAAACCCCTCGCTCGCCTTCAAATCCGGATACGCCTCCGCCACCGCAAACAACCGCCCCACCGCCTTCGCCACTCCCTGCTCGCTCTCCGATCGCTCCGCCACGCTCGTCGCCTTCGACGCCTGGTTCCTCGCCTCAACTACCGCCTCCAACGTCCGCGACTCATGCCGCGCATACCCCTTCACCGTCTCCACCAGCGACGGAACCAGATCCGCCCGCCGCTTCAACTGCACATCAATATCGCTCCACGCCCCATCGGCCCGCTTCCCCAGCGCCACCAGCCGGTTGAACGTGAATATCCCATACCCGATCACCGCCACCACCAGCACCAGCGGCAGCCAAACCCAGTCCGGCATACGAGCACACCCCCGAGAAAATCCACACAGGTCAAACCCATGCCGCCCGGCCCACGTCCCACAGTGTACGAAGGCCGAACGGCAAGGTGAACGCCCACGCGTCTCCCGGAGCGATTCGTCAGGAATCCTCGTTCATTGGCCCGTCCGCTGCCGCCGCATCCGCCGACGCAGCCCAATCAGACCAAACCCAACCGCCCCCGACGCCAGCAACGCCATCGACCCAGGCTCCGGCACCGCCGTGATCTGTATCGTCGCGAGCAGGCTGTCACGCCCGAACCGCGACGTGATCATCCCCGCCGGCGTCACCGTCCCCAGTATCGAGTTCAAATACGCATCCGCAGTCGGGTCGTCGAACAGAAGATGCGCAACCCCACCCTCGGATGTCCCCCCCGTCGCATCCAACCCCGCCACAAACGCCGCACCATTCGTGATGTCGTTCACCTCCGTCCCCGCGTCCCAAACCATCCCGCCAAACAGCGAGATCGTCCGATCCCCCAGAAACACTCCAGAACTGCTAAACAGCTCGATCCCCTGCGCGTTCGGGTTCGCCAGAAACAAATCGTTCGACGGAACCACCATCGTCGCGAAACTGAAAAACCGCTGCACCGCCGGATCCGTCACATCCAGGTCCAGCGTCGTCATGTTCCCCGGCAAGAATGGCGGAACCGGATCGTTCCCAAACACCACTCCCGCCGGCCCACGCCCGGCAAACGCCGACACAATCCCGCTCACATCACCCAGCTCGGCAAGCCGCTCCATATCGGTGCTCACCGCCTCGCCCGGGTCAAACAGGTCGAAGCCACCATCGTGCAGCCCCACCCAAACCGGCGTGAGCGCAAACCCACCCGCCGGCTGTTGATTGGTGATCTTGATCCGGATCATCCCCGCCGGCGCGGCCACAGCCCCGCCCAACAGCACCAAACTCACCAGCGCCAGCCGGCGCACCGTCGATCCAACCGTATGCCTGCTCAAGAATTCCATGATGCAAGAAACTCCGTTGTTAAGGTCGTTGCGTCTCTCGTCTCGACCAAATCGACCCGCGTGCCCGATGCCCCAGACCACGTCTCCAGGACACCCCACGGACCAAGACCCTTGGTTGCGCTCCAGCGGTCCCGCGTTACAAAGTGATTCCCAAATTCCCCCCATCGACCTCCTTCGCTCCCAAACCGACCGACAGCCGTTGCCACAACCACCACCAGCAGGCGACGATGCGTCCCCACGCGTCCCGACACCCATCCCCATCACGGCACTCCAAAGCATGTCGCCCGAGGAATCGGCCCAATCCCAACCCGAGCCAAAACCCCGGGCCGCCGATCCGCTCCACTGGCTCGACGACCACGGCAACACCCTCTACGCCTACGCACGCGCCCGCGTCCGTCGCCCCGAACTGGCCGAAGATCTCGTCCAGGAAACCCTGCTCGCCGCCTGGCGCGCACG
>JBGSYY010000579.1:0-21326 GCA_041750675.1 Isosphaeraceae bacterium
CGCCGTCGAGGATGCGGGTCAGGGTGTCGAGTCGGCTCATGGGCGGGTCTCTCGGGGCGGCGGGCCGAACGGCCAGCCCGGAATCAGCGACTCTCCCGATTCCTCCTCGACCGGCGCGGGCAAAGGAGGCAGAGGCTCGTCGGCCAGGCGCTTCAGGACGTTGGCGATGACGAAGGCGGCGTCGGGTCGGGCAAGGCGGAGCGCGTTCTCACGCATTTGTTCGAGCCGAGCGGGGTCGTCGAGCAGGTTATCGATCTTGTAAGTCAGAGTGGGCAGGTTGTTGCACTTGAGGGCGCAACCTTCTTCAAGCAGGTGGTCGCTGTTGCGTTCCTCCTGGCCGGGGATCGGGTTGACGACGACCCAGACCAGGCCGCCGGCGAGTGACTCGCACATGGTCATGCCGCCGGGCTTGCCGACGATGAGATCGCTCGCGGTCATGAGTTCCTGCATGGCGTTGGTGTAGCCGAAGACCTTGAGCAACACACGAGGATGCCGGTCCTGGGCGTCGGCCATCTGGTCGAGGCGTTCTTTCAGCTCCGTGTTTTTGCCGCAGACGGCGATGACCTGGGCCGGGTGGCGGAGCCGCAAGAGCAGTGAGATGACCGTCTCGACTCGGCCGACTCCGTAGCCGCCGGCCGAGACGAGGATCGTGGTGCGGTCGGGGTCGAGACCGTGCTTGCGGCGCATCTCGGCCTGATCGGGTTTTTGGAGAAACCGGGGATCGACGGGTATTCCCGAGACGGTGATCTTCTCGGGCGGAACGCCGAGTTCTTCGAGATGGACTCGGGTTTCGGGGAGGGCGACGAAGTAATGTTCGTAATGGGGACAGAGCCAGAGGGCGTGGACGTCGAAGTCGGTAATGACGATGGCCTGGCGGATCACCATCGGCTTGCGCGGGCGTGAGCGGAGCCAGGAGATGATCTCGGCAGGGAGCGAGTGAGTGCAAAAGACGATGTCGGGCGGATGTCGTTCGAGCAGGCGAACGAAGGGACCGACGTGGAGCTTGTCGAAGGCGAGCTTGCGGTCCTGGCCTTTCCAGGGTTTGTCGAGCTGGTCGTAGAGCCAGCCCAAGACTTCGGGCATCTTCGTCATCATATCAATGTACATCTTGGAATAAACCGTTTTGAATAACGGGTTGGTATAGTCCAGGATGTCGATGTGATGGACGTCCCAAGGGAAGCCCAGCTCGTTGCAGGCGTGTTCGACGGCCTGGCCGCAGCGGATGTGGCCGTGGCCGGCGGAGGCGGAGAGGATCAGGAGTCGTTTGGGGCCGGGTGTGGGCGGGCCGGCGTGCGGGGGGGCGGTCCGGACCACTCGCGAAATTCGCTTGGCCATTAGCGGATCTCCCGACCCAGAGGCTCGGCCAGCCGTTTGAGGGATTCGAGCAGGGCGTCGAAGGCGGTGAAATCGAGGGATTGCGCGCCGTCGGAAACGGCCTGTGAGGGATCGGGGTGGATTTCGACCATCAGGCCGTCGGCGCCGGCGGCGAGGGCGGCCAGGGCCATCGAGGGAACATAAGCGGCCTTGCCGGTGCCGTGGCTGGGGTCGACGATGATCGGCAGATGCGAGAGCTGCTTCACGGGGGGAATCACGGAGAGATCGAGGGTGTTGCGCGAGTGGTCGGAGAAGGTGCGGACACCACGCTCGCAGAGGACGACCTGCTTGTTGCCGCCCGCCAGGATGTATTCGGCGGCCATGAGCCATTCTTCGAGAGTGGCCGACATGCCGCGCTTGAGCAGGACGGGCTTGCCGGCCTTGCCGACGCGGCGCAGCAGGCTGTAGTTCTGCATGTTGCGGGTGCCGATCTGGAGGATGTCGGTCGCCTCCTCGACGGCGTTGGCGGTATCGGTGTCAAGCAGTTCGGTGACGATACCGATGCCGGTCTCGCGGCGTGCCTTGGCCAGGATTTCCAGTCCTTCGAGGCCCAGACCCTGAAAGGCATAGGGACTGGTTCGGGGCTTGTAGGCACCGGCGCGGAGCAGACGGACGCCGCGTGACATGAGGTGTTCGGCGGTGCGGAGGATCATGGCCTCGCTCTCGACCGAGCAGGGTCCGGCAATCAGCGTGAAGCCGCCTGCGCCGAAGCGAACCTGGGGGGTGGAGACGACGGTGTCGGCCGCGTGCATCTCGCGGCTGGCAAGTTTGTAAGGCCGGGTGACGCGGATCAGTTCACGGACGGCGGGAAGGATTTCGAGGGTTCGGGGGTCGACGGCCGAGGTATTGCCGGTAATGCCGATGGCCGTGCGGGTGGGGCCGGGCATGGGGTGGGGAGTAAGGCCGAGGGCGCGGATCGCGCTGAGGACGCCTTCGACTTGTTCGGGACTCGCCCCGCTTTGCATGACAACCAGCATGGCCGTTTCGAAACCTTTGATTCGAGAAAGAGAGTCAGAGTGGAACCGGCCCGGTGGTTCACGGGCCGTCGCGAGGGAGAGTTCAAGCTCAATGCGGTCGCGCACGTTCGACCGTCGCGGGTGATTCTAACGGACCGGCGTCGCCGACGCAGCCGGGGGACCCACGGCGTCGAGGACCACGGTCACGGCATAATGATCAGAGAATCCGCGTTCTTTATGCGTTTCGCGATCGCCGAACCGCCAGGGAGTGGGTCGCGACGTGCCCCGTTCGGAGAGCCAGGGGTCATCCCGCACAGCGGCCGAGCGGGGTCGGACACGCCAGCCCTGGGAGTCGAACAGGCCGGAGGTGGCCAGGATCTGGTCGAAGGTGTCTCCCTTGCCGCGGTAGACCATGGTCGCTCGATGATCGGGGTCGATTCCGAGCATCAGGTTGACGACGGTGCCGTCGGGTAATGGGCCGAGGACGGGCGGCGGAGTCGCGGCGCCGAGCACGTTGCGGATGAGGGGCGAGTCGGGCTCCTCGTTGAAGTCGCCGGCGACGAGCAGGTCGATCCTGGGATTGCCGGCACGGAGGCGGTCCATCTCAACGCGGAGGGCCTGGGCGTAGCCGAAGCGCTGGCGGTCGGAGTTTTGGGTCCGCCGGCTGGTCCAGTGGCTGAGCAGGAGATGGAGTGGGCGGTCGTCGGGGGTGATGATGGCGTGGACGATCCGTCGCCATGCGAACCGGCTGGACGCACGTTTGCCGGGGCGGATTGGGTCGCCATCCACCATGGGAACACGGCTCAAAAAGGCGGGCTCGATGCGGCGGCCCTGTCGATTGTCGCGATGGACGAAGTATTCGTAACGGTCGGTGCCGACGAGACCCTTGTTAAGCTCAACGCGAAGGGCTTCCAGGGCGCGTCGGTTTTCGACCTCGGTCAGGCCGATGACGTCGGGGCCGCGTCCGCCGTTGTGAGTGCGCAGTGCTTGCGCGATACGTTGGCACTTGTCGGCGGAGACGCCGGGGACGCGGCCCATCCAGTCCTCGATGTCGTCGATGAGGCCGGGGTCGTCGATGTCGTCGAAGAGGTTCTCGACGTTCCAGATGCAGACCAGGAGCTGGTTTGTGCCGGCCGGGGAGGGACCGGAAGGCGTTGGCCGTCTGTGGGGGTCGTTCTGCCAGAGGAAGAAGCCGATTGCCAGGAGGACCGCGATGGCGAAGATGGATTTGAGGATTGAGGAACGGAGGTGATCCGACCGCGGTCGACGAGGCTCGGAGGGATTGCGCATGGTGGAACCGAGACGCCGGGGAGAGCGTGGTCGTTTAAGGTCGACCGTCGTAGGTCGAAGGTCAGAGGTCGTCCGGCTCGTCCGGGGCCGGAGGTGTGAAGCGGGAGCGGTCGCGACGGAAGATTTCGCCTTCGCCGGAGAGAAGCCAGCGGGGGTTGGCCTCGGTCAGTTCGAGAAACCGGAGGAGAATTTCCGGAGGAATTTGGGTGCCGGTTTCGAATTCGAACCAGTGGCGGTAGGGAATCTTCAATTCGGTGGCGAGCATCGGTCCGCCGTTGAGTCCGTAGAGATCTTCGCGGATGCGACGGAGTCGATCCGCCAGGCCGCAATGGACTTCCCCCCATTCGGAGGGTGTTGATGTCGAGGGGTTATCCATCGAAATCTCATTCCCGCCACGAGAAGCATGGGCTGGCGAAAGTAAGCCACCTGGAAGCGACATGAGGCTGCCTGACCCGATCAGGTTGCCTGATTGTTCCACCGTGACGAATCATAGCGACCCCAACTCGCCATCGTCCAGCATCCTCGGGGCGGTATTTCCCTGATAGGTGCCTTCGGCGGCACTGGGGCTGAGCGAAATTTCCCAAATGTTTCATGAGCGCAAGCTTCTGTGCAGGCATGGATTATGTCATGGCATCGATGGCGTAACGAGTTTTTTTGTGCAACTCTGTCGCGAATTCTCCGGGATTGCGGTTCCTGGTATTGGATGAGTGTCGGCGGTGCGCCGGCGTGGTGGTCGAGTTTCCACGGGTGACCCGTCATGGGTCGAGAATCCGTGTGTTAGCCAACGTGCATCCGTGTGAGGTAGCCGTGCTCCAGACTCCCCGAACAATTGAGCTCGTTGCCGATCGAATTGAGCAGGCCTACCAGCGCCGTCGGCCCCAAAGTCTTTCCCATATAGGGGATACGCGGGTCTGGACGATGGCGGCGCAGGCCCTTCTAGAAGCCCATCGGCAGACCCCTTGGCTGCCGCTCGATCCCGAACTTTTCGTGGCCGCGCAGACACTGCGGACACGCGCGGGCGATCCCTGGTCGGACCTGGCGCCGCGGCCGGCGATGGTCCGCTATCGGCGGCGTATCTTATACATAGTGCAGAGTTTGCGTCGGGAGTTGCGGACGGAGGTCCGCCGGGTGGAGGGGCTGGTACGGAGGGGTCGGTCGACGGAGTCGATCCTGGGAACGAGCCATCGTTGGCTTTCGCCGTTGGGGGCGTTTATTGCGGCGTACAAACTGGATCGGCTCGATTTGATGGAAGGTTTGCGACCAGGCGCGCGTGATCAGCACGATGCGTGCCCGCTCTACCGGATTGCCTGCCGGACGTTTTTGCCGACCTCGGCCTACCCGGTGATCGAGCTGCTTCCTGGCCTGAGCCTGACGCCGCGGATTGGACCGCCGTGGCCTGAGCTTTGCTTAAACTGAGCGGATTGACTGAAAACGGAGCAACGGGGCACCTACGGCACGACAAGTGCGGCTCCGTCGCCACCAAAATTTTTGAAAAAGATTCGGATGGGAGCTGGCAAGGAGGCTGGCTCCCATCCGCCCCAGTTCGCGATGTGGCGAATAGAGTTTGGGGGTGTTGATAGGCAGCGATTGGTCGGGTTCGCGTGGGATTTCGGTGAGAAATGGCACGCTGGCGTGTGTAGGACGGGAGCTGAGACGGCTCTGGCGGAATGATGCCTGGGGCGTTCACGGTTGGCGAATCGACCTATCAAGGCACTTGTCAGGAAGTGACGTGACCGAGTACAAGAAATTATCCGGAAATGGACTAACCGGCAAATGTTATTCCATCGTTGCCTGAAATCAGGAGTGAGGGCTTGCATTATCTGAGCCCGACGCTATTTTAGGCTAATAGATCCAGATTAGTCGGAGTCCCCCGGGAGGGCTTCCGCATGAACTCGTCGTTGGGTTTGGGTTTTGCTGGTTCGGATGACCATGACGGGCTGCTGCTACGCATGCGTGGTGGCGATGAGCAAGCCTGGCGGGTGATGTTCGAGCGTTATTATCCCATGGTGGTTCGTACGATCCGCCGGAAGATGCACTCGCGCGCCGTGCGCTCGCTTTATGACTCGACGGACGTCGCCAACGACGTTTGGAAGAGTTTGGCGGGCAATTGGCAGCGGTACGAGTTTGAAACGTTGGGTTCGTTCATTTCCTTCTTGATGAAGGAGGCGGACTGCAAGTTGAAGGACGTGTCGCGGCGGACTCACACGTTGAAACGTGACGTGAACCGCGCTCAGTCGATTGATACGCACGATGATGCGGAAGGCACGTACGGTATTCAGTTGCAATCGAACGATCCGTCGCCGAGTCAGATTTTCCTGGAAGACGAGACCTACGAGCGATTGGTCACGGCACTGCCGGTTGCGGAGCGAGAGATCGTCGATCTTCGGCGTGCAGGTTATTCAACGGATGAGATCGCCCAACGGACGGGCTGGGGCGCGCGCAAGGTACAGCGGTTGATAAGGACTCTGGACCGGAAGCATCTGGGCCAAGGGGGCGACGCATGAATCTGGTTGATGCGAAGTCCGCCGAATTGAAGGTCGAGCCAGGGCGGCCGACGGCGAGCGACCTGGCGTCTGAATCGGATTACCGCGAAGTTGACTTGACGGGACTTGGTGCCGAGTCCGTTTTGGGCGTTGACTCGGAGGCGGTGGCCGAGCCGGATGATTCGCTCGTTGAGCTGAATGAGCAGCTCAAGCTCGAATTGGTGGAACGGTATGGTCGTGGGGAGCGTCCGACGGCTGCGGAGTATCTGGAGCGTTATCCTCAGCTGATCGAGGATCGCGACCGGGTCGTCAGCCTGATTTATGAGGAGTATTGTCTCCGCGAGGAGCATGACGAGCAACCGACGCCCGAGGAGTTTTGCCAGCGCTACGACGCGTGGCGCGATTCGTTGGCCTCGCAGCTTCGCTTTCATCGGTTGCTGAGCTCGGTGGAGGAGGTCAAAGCCAAGGCGCCCCCGAACTATCCCAAGCCGGGCGTGATTTTCGCGGGTCGGTTCCTGCTTTGCGGGATACTGGGCGAGGGAGGAACCGCGCGGGTGTATCTTGCGGAACAGCTTGATGTGGGCAACCGTCGGGTTGCGCTCAAGGTGACGCAGCAGCTTGGTCGCGAGCCTGCGATTCAGGGTCGACTGAATCATCCGCATATCGTGCCGGTCTGGTCGGTGGATCGCGATGAGGCGACGGGGCTGCTGGGACTGTGCATGCCGTTTCGCGAGGGGTACACCCTCGATCGAGTGATGAAGCGAGTTGACCCTCGGGTCCAAAGCGCGATGGCGCTGGCCTTCTGGAAGGCGATCCAGGACCCGACCGAACCGAGCCACGTCGATGTTTCTCAGCAGCCGGGGTGGCGGGGATTTCCGACGCGGGGAACCTATGTCGAGGCGGCCGCCTGGATCGCGATGGTCATTGCGCGTGCTCTGGAACATGCCCATTCCGATGGTGCGCTGCACCGTGACGTGAAGCCGGCGAACCTGCTTTTGACGAGCAGCGAGGGGCCGCAGCTTCTCGATTTCAATCTGGCTGACTCACCGGATGACGCTTCGAACGCGCAGCAGGCGATGCAGGGCGGCACGTTGCCTTACATGGCGCCGGAGCAGCTTCAGGCGTTTCTGGACCCGACGCGGTGGGCCCGGGTCGGCCCGGCGGCGGACGTGTATTCGCTGGGCCTGGTGCTCGCGGAGATGCTGACGGGGACCCGTCCGGAGGCGCCACGGGACAATCCTCCCCTGCCCCGATTGATCAACAGTTTGCTCGATCAAAGAGCGCGGCCACATCGGTCGATCCGAGAATCGAACCCGGCGGTTCCGCATGGATTGGCGGCGATTGTCGCGAAGTGCCTGAGCTACGAGACCACGGACCGATACGCGAGCGCCGAGCAGCTTGCGGAGGACCTGGAACGATTCCTGAAGCGGCGATCGCTGCGGTACGCGGTCAATCCGTGCCGTCGGGAGCGAACGCTTAACTGGCTGCACCGGAGCAAGCCGCTGCTGGCGGCCGTTGCGTGTTTGGTACTGGTGGGCGGGCTGACGGCATTCACCTGGGCGGCGGCGCGTCCGGATTCCCAGTCGCGGCGCGAGAATGCGGTGGCCTGGCTCGAGAAGCATCCGACGATCAAGGGCGACTCGCATAAAGCGCGTTTGAACCAGATTCGAGGAGACCTGGAAGGTCTCGTTGCGGCTTCGCCGGATGATTATGTGGCGTTGCTGAATCTTGGTCATATTGCCAAGAATTTTGATCGAGATGACCGCAAAGCTTTAGGGTATTTCGATCGTGCGATCGCCGTGATGGAGATGCTTCCGGAAGCACCTTCCAATCAGTGGGCCACCACCTTGCTCAATCGGTCCAAGATTCTTGTTCAGTTGGGAAACCTTGCTCATCGTGGCCAACCTGACGACGATCCTGCCGCGGCGCGGTCTTACTATCTTAGAACGCTCGAAGATATTGAAGCCATTCGCGAGAAGAAGTTTGACGGCTACTTTCGCGATAATTCCACGCTCACCCTTCGGTTTGTATCCGCCGTTGCGCAGAGCAAATTGGCTCAGTTGCAGGTGGTCCAGAATCGGGCGGAAGCGGAACGACTTTGGTTGAACGCGTTGTCCGAACTGGAGCAACTTGATCTAGACTTCCGCAGGTTGAAATCGGAGTCACGTGCGAACGATCCGACGATCCTGAATCTCATGGAGAGTGGACAGGATCTACGTTCTAAAGTCGAACAACTTCTTCATGAATTACGATCCGATTCGTTACAGTCGCTAACGGTTTTGCATTAACGAGCGGCTTTCGAGATCGTGCTGGGCTTAGTTGGTGCCGACCGGCTCGGTCGCCAGTGGGTCACCACTCGGAAGGGTTGCATCGGTCGCATCGACCGGGCTGGTCGTGAGAAATGTCGTATCCACCTCGATCGGCTGGGTCAGGATCGGCGGGGGCAGCTTGGCGATGGAGACCGGAGCGATTCGCTCCTGAAGCATCATGACGGACGGCTGGAAGCTGCGACGAGCACGATGAGTCCGCATGGCTTGGTATCCTCTTCGCTGGCTGACGTAAAACCCTGTACGCGGCTCATCTGGGCGCACAATGACCCTTGATGAGTGTTTTGGCCGCTTGCCGAGTTGTGTTTTGGTGGACCGGCGGAACGCCGGAGGGCTGCGAGAGAGAGAGGCGGGGGTTGTGTTTGCTTAGTCCCAGATCGGGACGTCCGCTCCACAACAGAGGAACCGCAATTCGCGAGAATCCGCGACACGATACCGGAATTATTTTTCGGATTCGGCAGAAGTTAATCTTACTCTTTTACTTGCGTCTACACTGCCGCGCGGAGCCTGGGTATTCTGGGCAGCCGGTGAAGGGTCTGAAACCAGGATTTCGGCAACGATGGCAACACCGCAGAACGACCACATTCGGGATCATCTGGCCAACGAACGGACGTTCCTGGCATGGATCCGCACGTCGCTCGCCACGCTTGGGTTTGGATTCGTCCTGGCGCGTATGGGTTTGTTCCTTCGCGAGTTTCCTAATCTGGCGCGCCACACAGATGCGAAAGTGCTTGGGAGAGTGGAGGTTGGCGCGGAGTTCGTGTTCACCGGAGCACTCTTTTTGCTCGTGGGCACGATCCTTGCGCTGGGGGCGGCCTGGAAGTACCTGAGAACGCGTCAGGCGATTCAGCAAGACCGGTTCGAGCCGGCGGGATCTTCGATTATCGCAATGGCCACGCTGGTCTTTCTTTGCGGCGTCTTGATCATTGTCATGATCCTGGCTCGCGGACTATTGCCCGAGCCGGTGATCGATCATCACCAGCCGGGGGCGGCCACGCCGATCGAATGATCTTCAGGCCGATGATCCCGCGGCCGCGGCGCTGCGGAACGAAGCGAGAAGCTGGAGGGTCGCCACGGCAGCGTGGCCTGACCAAAGGATGGCTCGGGCGAGATTGGTGAGCACCAACCGGCGTTGGGTCTCGAGATCGAAGCCGCGAGCGAGCTGGTCGTGCAAGGGCACTTGGACGAGCATGGTTGAGGCCCAGACGGAGAGGGCGAGCACAAAGCCGAGCCATGAGAGCATGGGCGGCACGCCCGGTTCGGCCACCAGGGCAAGCCGGCCGGCGGCGAGCAGCTCGATGAGCATCGGTAGAGCGACGACCCACGTGGTCAATCGCGCGTGCGCGGTGTGGTAGTCGCGAAAGCCGTCCACACCGACAGCCGCGAACAGCGGGTAATGGACGATCTGAACGAACCAGATCACGCCGGTCATGAACCAGGCGGAAATGAGGGCGGCCAGCAGGGCGAGGGAGGGTGTCGGCATATCAATGTCGTAGGCGCGGGTTGGGTGGCCGTCCAGCCGGTCGGTGGGTGATGACCTATAGGAACAGTGTGATGAGAAGCAGAGGGTGGTTCGCACCGTGGGCGTTCGCCCGGCTTCGTCGCGACGGGACATCGAGGGGAATGGAAACGAGATGATTAGTGAATTGTGGGAAGGGCTTCGCGACGCGGGGTTGGCCGAGGTCATGCTCTACCTGGCCGATGGGACAGCAAGCCGATGCCACTGGGACGATACGGCCCTGGTGGGCGAAACTCGCGTGGCGCTGCTGGCGGATCAGGAGCGTGGGATTGTGCGGATTATTCCGGTCGAGGCTTGCGCGGGAATCGGGATCGCCAGTCCCAAGGGGACCGATCCATCGGGTTTTCGTGCGACGGTGCAATCGAAGCTGGATGCGGTGATGACG
Organism: Isosphaeraceae bacterium; assembly: GCA_041750675.1. Classification (GTDB taxonomy): domain Bacteria; phylum Planctomycetota; class Planctomycetia; order Isosphaerales; family Isosphaeraceae; genus BPJS01. Next base: position 10,335 of record JBGSYY010000579.1, read on the forward strand.
AGCGATTCCTCGCCGATCGCGGTTGATACGCAGGCGGAGCGGGAGTCGGAGCCCATTGCCGTGTTGAGTGCGGTGTAGCGTCGTTTCCGAGAAGTGAGCGTCTGACGCTGGACGCGGCGCGGGGTGGATCGGCCGGACATGGCCGACGAGAGGCCCCGGGTCGGCGGTTCCGATTTCGATCAGCTCCCTTTAGCCGACGCAGCTTTCGCCTCGGCTGCCACGCGAGCGTGGGTGATGGCGGCGATGGACCTCCATCAGGCGGCTCATTTCGACGCGCGTGTAAATCTGGGTGGTGGCGATTGAGGCGTGGCCGAGTAGTTCTTGCACGACGCGTAAATCGGCCCCTCCCGCGAGCATGTGGGTGGCGAAGCTGTGGCGGAGGGTGTGTGGGCTGATCTTGCCGCGCAGACCTGCTTGCCGCGCGTGGCGGGTGACGATTCGCCAGAGGGCGACTCGTGAGACGGGATAGCCTCTGCGGTTGAGGAAAACCGCGTCGGCCGAGCGGACCGACTTCCAGCGAGTGGGGCGGTCGTCGTCCAGATAGGTCTGGATGGCACCACAGGCGCGTGAGCCGAGCGGGACGATGCGTTGCTTGTCGCCCTTGCCGATACAGCGGAGGGTGCCCCTGGCGACGTCAAGATCGCCGAGGGTCAGGCTGGCGACTTCGGAGGCGCGACAGCCGGTGGCGTAGAGGGTTTCAAGAAGGGCACGGTCGAGGTGGCCGTCGCGATGGGTGGGATCGGGGGATTCGAGCAAGCGGACGACGGCGGCGGGGCCGAGCACGGTGGGCAGACGGTCCCACAAAGCGGGGGCTTCAATGACGCGGGCCAGATTTTCGCCCGCCTGTCCTTCCAGGATCAGAAAGCGGAAAAACGTGGAGAGGCTGGCGAGATGGCGGCCGATGCTCGATGGAGCGAGACCGTCCGTTCTAAGCTGCTCGATATAGGCTGCCAGGGAATCGGCTGCGAGGGTGGCAATGGGGCCTAGCCCCTGTTCCTTGCGCCATCGCGTGAAACGCAGGAGGTCGGAGCGATAGGCGGCGAGGGTGTGCGGGGAGACCCCGCATTCGGCCATCAGATAATGGAGGAACGGACCGACGGGGTCGTTATTGGACTGGGGGCGGAGTCGCTTGACGCCAGGCGGATCGTTGGCGATAGCCATGCGGGCGAGCCGATCGTTGGGGAAGCTCCCCTGCCGCGATTTGCGGATGGGTTTCTTCCTAAAGGATCGACTCGCCCGTTGTTGGGATTGAGTCGAAGGCGGGTCGAGCACTCGCTTAGACGCCGAGCGGCAGGGCGTCCATCATGCCGGATTCCTGGGCGAGAGCGCGGATTTTCTCGATGGCACGGTCCTGGATCTGGCGGACGCGTTCCTTGGAGACCTCCATAACTTTGCCAACCTGGCTGAGGGAGAGGCGAGGGCGTCCACCCAGCCCGAAGCGGAGGGCGATGACCTCCTGCTCGCGGGGCCGTAGGCTGCCCATGAGCTTGGAGATTGTTTCCTCGAGGTCGACATCCTCGTTGGGGTCGCCGTCACGATCGCTCATCATCTGGAGCAGGCTGAAATTGGAGTCGCCTGAAACACCGGCGTCGAGCGAGATGGTGGGCCGGGTGGCGGCGTGAATACGCTGGATGACCTCGTTGGAGACACCCCGGTTTTCGGTGACGCTTGGTTCACCGGTCGCCGAGTTGCCATCAAGATCGGCCTGGTTTTGCGCGAGCTGTCGGAGGTGACGGGGGCTGAGACGGACCGGGTAGGCACCGGCGGCGACCGCCCGTTGGATGGCCTGGCGAATCCACCAGGTGGCGTAGGTGGCAAGCTTGGTGTTGTGCGACATATCGAAGCGGTCGATGGCTTCGAGCAGGCCACAGAAGCCTTCCTGGATCAGGTCGCTGTAGGACATTCCTCGTTCACGGAACCGTTTGGCGACATGCGCGACGAGCCGCATGTTGGCCATGGCCAGCTTCCAGCGGATGCCATTGTAGCGGTGATAGACCGCGCCGAGCTTGGCCTGGACGTTCCCCTGCCGGGCGAGGTCGCCGTAGAACTCGACGATGTGCTGGCTGACAGCCTGGGGCGAGTCGCCGCCGGCGGACGGCTCATATCCGGCGATACGCGACAAAGCCTGGGCAAGCTTGGCCTTGCACTCGGAAAGTTCGAGCAACAAGGCCCGTTCTTCCTTTGCCGTGAGCAGGCGGGTCGCCGCGGATTCGAGGCCGAACTTTCCGTCCACGTCGTGGGATCGTCGGGTCGTGTGCATCGAGGTACCTTCCTGAGAACAATCGGGACAGTGGATATGTCTGTGTTGAATCGAACTATGAGAATTGCGTGCCGGTCGTGCCGGGGTTGGAGCGAAACGGATGAATCGAGCGGGCGAAGTCCGCGAGGTGGGCGAGTCGTTCGCCGAACGCGGAGCAACGTAGTTGGGGCCGTAACTCGGCGTGGAGGGCCTGACCGCCAAGCATCACGGCGGCGTTGTGTCGGGTGGCGGTCTCGTAGAACAACCGGTAATCGGCGACGAATTGATCGGGGTTTTCGAGATAGCTCACACTGAGCCAGATAAGCCGCGGGTTGGAGGTGTCCACGGCGCGAGCGAGGGACTTCAAAGGGAGATTGGGGCCGAGATTCATGACGTCCCAGCCTTGCTCACGAAGCAACATCTCGCAGAGCAGGCCAGAAACCGTGTAGGGGTCGTCCTCGGGGGCGGCGCCGATGGCCAGGGGTCGGCCCTTTCGGGCGGTTCGAGAGTTTGCTTGCTGGATACGCCAGTTGAGATCGACCAGCAAATGTTCGACCATCCGGGTCGCGCGATGCTCCTGGAACACATCAAAATTGCCCGAGTGCCAGGCGCTTCCCAGGCGTTCCATCGCGGGGCGGATCAGCTCGTCGCCCAGGCCCTGGGTACCGCCGTGCGACTCGAAAACGCGAAAGGCGATCTCCCTGGCATCTTCCTGGCGGCCGCGTCGGAGACTGCGCTCGAAGCCGTCGATCAGGTCTTCGGGAACCCCGTTCGGCTCGGCCGCAGTTCGGGGGAGATCGCGGAACGCCTCTTCGTCGATCAGTCGTTCCAGTTCGGCCACGGGCAGGCCATGTTCCCGAGCGTATTTCAGGACCTGCTCGGGTTCGAAAAGCCGATGGGCTCCGCCGGTGCGAGCGGCGGGCAATTGGTCGGCATCCGCCAGTCGTTTGATCGTGCTGACGCCCAGGCCCAGCAGCGCGGCGACCTGGCTGGTTCGGAGGTACACGATGGTTTGAACTTTCATAACCGTTGGCCTTGGGCGAATTGGACGAATCGCCGTGGTCGGTTGGACGATTTGAACGATTTCATGTTAGAGGCATTTCGACCCCGAGTCCACTAAAAAATGATCGATAATTCCGATGAGATAGCTCGTAAATCACACAAGTTCCACGCTGGCTGGTTTTTGCATCGATCGGATGTGTGGACGGATTGGACGTTTTTCTCGTTGGGGCGTGTGAACGGATCTCTGATTGTGAAGACCCATTCGTCTCGACCTGGGGGCTGTTCGCGGGGAGTGTTGATCGCTAGCCTTGGGGCGCTGGGGGTTTTACGTGGGGGTGATTCGCTAGACATTTTCAGGGACAAGCCATGAGCCGTGGGTTTGACCGCGAACGATTGATCGAGCTTTTGAAGCGGGACGCGTTGAAGCTGGGTGAGTTCACGTTGGCAAGCGGAAAGCGCTCGCACTATTACGTGGACGGGCGTCGAGTGACGCTGTCCGCGGAGGGGGCGAGTGTGATCGCCGGGGGGATTCTGGAGATCCTGGCGAATCGGCCTGAGGTGGCGGCGGTCGGCGGATTGACGATGGGGGCCGACCCGATTGTGGGAGGGGTCTTGGCGCTTGCCCCGACGCATCATCGCGCGGGTTTGCTGGGGTTTTTGGTTCGCAAGGAAGCGAAGGGGCATGGCACGGGCAAACTGGTGGAGGGGCCGCTGGAGCCAGGGATGTCGGTTGTGATTGTGGATGACGTGGCGACGACAGGCGGGTCGTCGTTGAAAGCCGTGGACGCGGTGGAGGCGATGGGCTGCACCGTCTCGTGCGTGGTCGCCGTTTTGGACCGGCTCGAGGGAGCGGCGGCGAACTTCGCAGCACGGAAGCTGGATTTCTTGGCGCTGTGCACGATTGAGGATCTGGGCGTCACGAGGTTTCATCCTGAGGTGAATGAGTTGCCGCCGATCATGGGATGAGCCGTTGGGAACCTTTGAGTGAAGGTGAGTCAGGGATGGAAAGCTCGTTGCATCGGCAGATCAAGGAACGATACGCCGTGGACGGGCGTTGCGAGGTGGTCGTTGATGGCTACCGGATTGATGCGATTGCGGCCGACGGCACGTTGGTTGAGGTGCAGTCGGCCGCGCTGGGTCCGTTGCGTGGGAAGGTGGCCCGCCTGATCGACGCCGGGCATCAGGTCAAGATTGTGAAACCGGTAGTGCTGACGCGGCGGATACTGCGGCGACGGACGATTCGTGGGCCGGTGGTTTCGGTAAGGCGCAGCCCGCGACGAGGTGCCTTGATCGATGTATTTGATGATTTACCCGGGCTCGCGGCGGTGCTGGCGCGCGAGGGGGCGAGCCTGGAAATACTGGGGGTTTCGATTGACGAGTCGCGTTTGGATCGCCGGCGGCGGCCGGGATATCGGGTGCTCGACCGTGTTTTGGTCGAGGTCTTTAGCACCGTGCGGATTGATCGACCGCTCGATCTTTGGCGGTTGGTGGAAAGTGTGGCATTGCCGGAGACGTTCACGACCCGGGATCTGGCGCGAAGCCTCGACCGGCCGCTTCCGTTCGCGCAGCGGGTGGCGTATTGCTTGCGGCAATCGGGGGCGGCGGAGTTACGGGGCAAGCGGCGGAATTTGCGGGTTTACGCCCGAGCCTCGTGAGCCGTGCGTTCACGAGGAGTCAATTCGACGGTCGCCTACTCAACTCCTCAGGCGTCCGGGTATCGAGCGACAAGCCGACGGATTGTGTTGAGATTTCGGAGCGTTGCGCGGGCTCCGTCGATCCTTGAGACATTTTGCCAGGGCACGAGAGACTCAGTGAGCTTACCTCGGCAGAGCCAGTAAAACTCGCGACCGCTGACGTGAAAATCATCCATCGTGGACCGGGCTTCGCTGAGTTCGCCCATGAGGGCTGCACTGGCAGGCTCGCGGAGGAAGCCAACATGCACCGTGTAGGCGGGGTTGTCCATTTCCGGGGCTGGAAAGGGGGCCGCCGCAGCGACAGCGGCCAGATCGGCAGTGGTTCTGAGGTGAGTGCTCACCTCGTAGCCTAGCGATTTCAGGAGGTGGTTTTCGATCTTCGCTTCAAGCGAAGAAGTTTCACAGGCTCTGGCTGAGAAGATGACGTTTCCGCTGGCGATGAAGGTGGCGACGTCGGTGAATTTGAGCCGCTCGAAATGTTGGCGTAGCTCCTCCATGGTGACCCGGTGGCCGCCGACGTTGATACCTCGAAGGAAGGCAATGTAGCGCGGCATGGCTTGATCACGTCTGTACGCAAAGGAGCGAGGCTTGGCGTGGGGCGTTCGGCTCCGAGGCTGACTGAGCAAGCTGGACCCCACCCTCAGGGTGAGTTGATGCCCACCACCCTCGGTTTAGTCCATGTGCATTTCTCGAAGTCGGGACGAGAGACGCAGGAGCAGTTGGGCGCGTTCGAACTCGATGAGCCAGTCGGCGACGACGGCCTCGAGAACGTGGTCGGCGGGTGGGACCAGGCCGGTTGGGCAGCTCGGGCCGAGCTGGGTCGAGGCCATGCGGCGATAGGTGCTGATGGTGCGATCGCCATAGCGGCCGACCTCGTGGAAGTCTTCGCTCAGGAAGACGACGACCGGCACCCGCTGGCCGCCGTTGACCATGAGCGCCTCGCGCACTTCGGGGCGTGCGTCGCGATCGAAATAACGGATTTCGAAGGCAGGGGCGGCGGCGTCGAAGTGATCGAAGATGGGTACCTGGTTGATGCAGTCGCCACACCACGCGCCGTTGAGGACGAAGACGGGCATCCGGCGGGTGAAACCGGCGAGCATACTGATCTGCGCGTCGGTCAGGCGAATCCGGACGTGGGTTTCGTTCCAGCGGCGTCGCTGTTCGGGGTTGGCGTACTGGTCGAGAAAGGCGTTGTACGGCAGCGACTCATGAAAGAGCGAGGACCAGTTCATGTTGTGGTTTCTTCGTCTGGATCGAGAGGGAAGGAGTTGCCAGCGAGGGTGTCACCAGGTTGTGACGCTGGTTCCGGTGTCGGCCGCGGTTTCGGCGGGTGCGCCGTCTTGCCACTCGATGCGGTAGCCGTTCGAGGCGGCGAAGGCGGCGATTTCGTCGGTGGATTGAGGAATTGGGATGCCGACGGTTTGGCGATACCATCCGCTTCCCGAGCGTGACCATTCCACTTCCGATCCGAACCATTGATCGCCGGCGCGATAGACGAGCAAGCATTTCAGGGGCGGCATGGGGAGGCGACTCGTGAAACGTGAGAAATGAAGGAAATCTCAGACGGGCAGGAAACGCACATCCGACAACCGGATCGCAGTTTATCCGCCCGGAGCGTCGGCTTCAAATCCACCCTAGCGACTCCAGGGCCAGGATATGCTTGCAGCCGGCCCCGGCCGTGGCGAGCCGCTCGGTGTCGGCGACGCGATAGATCCACTCGGCACAGTCGCACTGGGTCGAGCCATCCTGGAGACGCACGATGAAGTAGGGATCGTGCTGCCCGGTCCCTGGGGTAACGTCGACTTCAGGTAGTAGGGACGAGAGACGCCACTGGGTGGGCGCCAGCGCGGTGCCTGGAATGGATAACGCTTGATAGGTTCGGCCCGCCACGGTGACGAGAAGGAACGGGCCGCTCAGATTCCCGGCCAGTTCGAGGCTGAGATGTGTGAGGGAGGGATGCGCGAGAGCTTGCTCCAGTTGTCGCGAGCCGACCTCGGCGCGAAGGCGTTCCCAGCTCTTTCGCGCCTCGGCCAGAGCCTGGCGGAAATACCAGGTGGTTTCATGGAACGAACCGAGCCGGGCTTCCGACGCGGCGAGATCGGCCGTGGCGACATCCACGATCATCCGGCCGCGCTGGATTAGCTCGATCAGGGAACGCATGATGTCCGTGTTGGGCGGTGCCGGCGCGGGGCGCGCAGCGCCACCCAGCTCGGGGCCTCCCGATACTTTGCTCATGGTTCGCATCGATCACCTGGCTCCATCCTGCGGTCGACGTCGAGAACAAAAAAACCGCCGCCGCTCCGCGATGTGTGGGGAGGACCACATGAGGATTCCGATCCTCTTTACCTCCCAGCCACGGAACGTCTGTGATGTAGTGTACCGATTCACAGATCGGGCTTCAAGCGAATACTGTACACAAGTTCAGTTAATCTTGAGGTAGGTAGTCTGTGTCTCACGTCGACTCGGCGGCCAGGCTTGCCGCGATCTGTGAGCGCATGGCTTCGAGATCGGCGTCGTCATAGCTTGAGGGTTTCCAGGGCCAGGCGATTCGGTCGTCGCGGTGTCGGGGAATGATATGCCAGTGGACATGCTCGACGGATTGGCCGGCAATCGCTCCGGTGTTGACGAGGACGTTGAGGCCCTCGGCGGCCGTTGCCGATTTGACCGCGCGGCAGACGCGCGGGAGGAGGACTCCGACGGCACCGGCGAGGTCGTCGGGCATCGCGGGTAGGTTGGGATGGTGCGACCTGGGGACGACCAGGGTGTGGCCGGGATTGAGCGGGCCGATATCGAGGAAGGCGATGGCTTCGGGGGTCTCCATGACTCGCGCCGAGGGGATGGCACCCGCGATGATCTTGCAGAAGACGCAATTCGGGTCGTGGCTCATGGGGAGCTCCGGGCGTGCTGATCTCGTCGTGTAAACGGAGGACCTACTCGATGGTGTGACCTGGGAGGAGGTTCAGGCCAGGCTCTTGTCCGGGCGTTGGTGATCCGACTCGGGCGTGGGACTGTTGATTGGTGCCGAAGCCTTGAGAATTCGGGCGTGCTCGGCCGTGGATGCCTGGACGGCCTCGCGCCAGACAGCTTGGACGGACAGTCCTTGTTCTCGGGCTTGCTCTTCCAGATTTTCACGCTCGTGGAGGATGAGCCGGGTGAGGTTTTCGCGGGTGTCGTTGACCTGGGTGATGAACCCGGTCATCAGTTCGACATCCTCGGCGTGGTCGCCGACGAGACGCTCGATGGCCTCGGCTTTCAGTTCGGCCAACTGGCGTTGGAGGCGGAACAGATGGCCAAGGTTGATATGGGGAGAGGTTTCCAGCACCAGGGCCTCGCGCTCGATGGCGGCAACCTTGCGGATGTAGGTCTCGAAGCCCTCGTCGCGGAGCCGGTGGATTCGTTTCTGGATCGACTGCCAGAGGACGAACGACGCACCGAGGAGAGCGCCGATGACACTGACTTCCTTTTCGAGGACGTCGAGCAAGTCTTCGGCAATGAGTGGTCGGTTGCGATTGCGATAGGCGACGGCCCCTTCGTGCCAGGCGATCTCGGGCGTTTCGGCCAATCGCGCGACTTCCAGCGGAGGATCGTCGAATCGCGCGAAGGGCGACTCAAGCACGGCACCGAGCAAGCGCTCGACGACCGACGCCGGCAGATTGTGTCGGGCCATCAAGAGGGTGCGGGTGGAGAGGGTGGTGAGGGGAGTCGCGGGCACGGGCGGCTCGCGATCGTAGGCCATGGCGGGGATCGTGATCGAGTGGACAAAGCGGTGAACGACGCCGAGGCGGCCATCAGGAGGAGTCCGCCAGAGCATGAACGCCTCGTCGAAGGTCAGGGGAACCAGGCGATAGCCGTGCTCCTGGATGAGTTTCGCCGCCGAGGTCGAGGGGAGCACGGCGACCTGGAACGCGGCGTCCGGCAGCGCCGGGTCTGGCAGGCCGGGTAGATCGGCGGCATCAAGCGCGAGAGCCTGATACTGGTCATCGGCGAGACCGGTGAACTCCAGGACCTCGCGAGCCAGTCGGGCGGTGCCTGAGCCGGTGATGCCGAGAGCGATCCGTAAGCCGCGAAGGGCGACGAGTCCCTCGTTCTCAATTCGATGAGCCAGCTCATCGCCGCGGACGAGCAGGTGGAGGGCTTCGTCTTGCAAGGTCATGACCTGGCGGATCATGTCGCGCTGTTGTTCCTCGACGGCCAGGCCGCCCTGAACCAGGGCCAGGTCGAGCTTGGTGGCGGGGCTTGCCAGTTTCAGGAGCGCGTCTTCAGACCCTCGGGTTTCGACCAGCTCGAGGGTGATGTTGCGGAGCCGGCATTCGCTGGCGAGAGCGCGAAGCAGACGGGTGCGCTCGGATTGAAGCCGGCCAGTGGTGACGCGCAGGGTTATGGGATCGGGCCCTCGTCCGCGAAACCAAAGTGTGAACAGTACACCGAGGACGGAGAGGCCGACCGCCACGACGGCGAGGTCGCGGACCCGGGTCCAGAATTTGAGCCGTTTGAGCATTGCCGGACTCTCCTCGCAGGCCGCTCGACATCGGTCGGATGCGAACAGTCTAGCGAAAAGAGATTGGGCGAGCGTAGGGCGGTCGTCGCGAGGAGCGAAACGAGGAGACGTTAACCAACAAGAGAACCGCCCGATCCCACCGCTCCGTCGGAGAGACGAAAGCAGAAGGCCGGGCGGCCGTTTCGTTCGTGAATGATTGACGAGTCGCGATCAGTTCTGCTTGGTGGGCGTGACGGTCATCTGCCCGGCTGGACTTTGGACCGAGGGAAACTGCTCGCTCGCCACGGGCGACTGCGGGCTGGCCGCGAGGTAGGGACCGGCCATGACAGGCTCGACCGCGCAGACCGGGACCATCTTCTTGACCTTGCGGTAGCAAGTGACCGGGACGGTCTCGCAAACCTTACGCTTGACCATCTTGGTGACGACCTTGGGCACGCACTGGTAGCCGCAGACGACCGGAACGGTCTCGGTGATGACCTCGCGGACCATCCGGCAGCTTGTGACGGGTACATTCTCGACGCGCACTTCCTGAACCATGCGGACGTTGGTGACGGGCACCTGACGGGTCACGACCTCGCTGACCATCCGCGTCTCGACCACCTGGCGGGTGACCGTCGTGGGCTGGTAGCAAGTCTCGGTGACCTCGACGCAGCCGGCAGGGGTCACGCCGGCGCACGGGCCGCCATGCCGTTTGCCGCACAGCAAGCCCAGGCCGCAGTGGCCGCGTTCCTTGGCGTAGGTGGGGACGGTCATTGTCCGGGTGTAGGGCTGCATCACGCACTCGACGACCTCGCGAGTGGTCGAAACCGGACGGCAAACCGTGGATTGCTGGGTCACGTAGGTGGTATCGTAAACCGGACGGCAGACCACGCGCTGACGCTGAACATAAGTGGTGTCGTAAACCGGCTTGCACACCACGCGCTGGCGCTGAACCATCTGCCGGATCGGTTCCTTGACCATCACGGTTTTCTCGACCGGGACATATTCGACCCGGGTTCGATTCTTCATCACGGTGTATGGGACCATTTCGGTCACGCACTCATAAGCGGGTCGGACGGGCTGGACGCAGGGCGTCGCCTTGCAGATATGGCAGGCGGACGCAGCCCCCGCACCCAGTCCCAGCACCACTGCCGCCAAGCCCATCGTCCGCGTCATGCCTCGCATTTTTGGCTCGCTCCCCGTTGCCGTTTCATACCGCTGGTGCGCGTCGCAACCCTCTCCAGGTAGCCGGAACCGCGCCAGTCCCCTGGAGTATACAAGATGGGGAGTCTGAGTAAAATAATTCGATCGCCTTGAGATTGTCGCGCGGGCGTTCGTTGAGCGGAAGAACGGACTCAAGCCTCAAGGGGCGGCGACGTAGGTCAAGCCTCCGCTTGGGAATAGGGCGACTCGCTCGGGTGGCCTGCCAAGAACTTTGGCGGCGCAACTCGTCAGCTCCTGAAAATTGTCGAACAGCCGGACTGGTCCCAGGCGGGGGCCGACGCGTTCATGGAGCGGTGGGGCGTAGACGAGCACGGGACGATCGGCCACCAGCTCGCGCGCCCAGCGGAGCATGAACC
>JBGSYY010000580.1:0-4881 GCA_041750675.1 Isosphaeraceae bacterium
GTCCGGCCGCAGCCGACGGATCGCCCCGCGCAGCCTCTGATAAGCCCGCCAATCCGTCCCCGGCCGCACAGCGCGGACCAGCTCGGGCATCACCTCCACCTTCAGCCCGCTCCGCGCGCAGCGATCGAACAAATCCCCCTCCGGCCCCTCGGGCGGGCCGGTAATCAGGGTCACGTCGTCGCCGTGCCGGTGCTGAAGTCCCTCAACGGTCAGCACCGTGTTCTCCTGCGCCCCGCCCAGGATGAGGCGAGTGATGATGTGGACGATTTTCATATCGAGCGGTTCTTGGCTTCGCCTTTCGACGTATCTGTATGGTCGTGACCCACTCAGCGGATTATTACCGTTTCCTGCCGCCGAGGCTCAGAGGTTTCCCGTGTAACATTCGGCCACCGTGCCGGCCCAGCCTGGCGGCAATCTCGGTCGCCCGCCGCTTTCCCCTTATTAATAGCGAACATACAGCAAAAACAACCCCTGCGGCGGCGCGTTCGGTCCCGCCGCGCGGCGATCCTCGGCGGCGACAACCTCGGCCATCCACCCCTCGGAGCGTCGGCCCGTCCCCACCCAGACGAGCGAACCGGCAATCGCGCGCACCATGTTGTATAGAAATCCGTCGGCCTCGACCTCGATCATCACCGTGTCGCCGTCGCGCACGACGTCGACCGCGAAAATCGTCCGCACGCTGCTGGTGCGGTTGGGCCATTCGGTCTCAAAGCTGCGAAAGTCGAACCGGCCCACAAGGGCCTGCGCTCCCCGCCGCATCGTCTCCTCGTCCAGTGGGTGCTTGATGTGCCACGACGTACGACGGAGCAGCGGCCGGGCGATCCGCCGGTTGTCGATGACGTAGCGATAGCGTTTCGAGCGGGCGTCGATCGTCGGATGCCACGCCTGAGGCATGTCGGCGGCGTCCAGCACCCGCACATCGGGCGGCAAGAGTGCATTCAGGGCCTTGACGAAGGTTTCCGCGCTCAACTGTGTCGTCGAATAGAGCTGGACGACTTGCCCCAGCGCATGAACCCCGGCGTCGGTGCGTCCGCTGGCGGTGCAGTTCGACCGCACGCCCGTGACGGACCCCACCGCCTCAACAAGGACCTCTTCCACCGTGCGCTGACCGGGCTGACGCTGCCAGCCTTTGAAGTCGGTGCCGTCGTATTCGATCGTGAGGCGGAGATTACGCATGGAAACCGAATCGGCAGATCGAGAGTCGGAGAGTGCGACGCAAAGCGTCGTCTACGTGGTTTCGGCTTCGGCTGTCGTTAAGCCTTCCTTCTCACGATCCCCTTCGGCCTCCAGCGCTCGACGCGCGCCGTCCATTGCCGCCTTGTTCTCAGGTGTAACTTCCGGAAACTCCAGGTCGAGCGAGTGGATCGTCTCGACGAGCAACGTCGAAACCAGCGCCCGGCTGACCCACTTGTGATCGGCGGGAATCACGTACCAGGGAGCGTGCTTGGTGCTGGTCGCCGACAGCATCTCCTGGAACGCCAGGCGATAGTCGTCCCAAAACTCGCGCTCGCGCAGGTCAGCCGCCGAAAACTTCCAGTGCTTCTCCGGCTCATTTAACCGCTTCAGGAATCGCTTGCGCTGCTCTTCCTTGGAAAGATTGAGAAAGATTTTGACGATCTTCATCCCGTTGCGATCAAGGTGCTGCTCGTAGGCGTTGATGTCATCAAAGCGATCACGCCAGAACCGCTTCTTCGATGGGTCTGCGTCAGGAATCCGTTGGGCTTTCACGAGCGCGGGATGGACGCGGACCACGAGGACTTCTTCGTAATACGATCGGTTAAAGATGCCGATCTGCCCTCTCTCCGGCAGGGCAAGCGAGTACCGCCAAAGAAAGTTGTGATCCAGCTCCTTCTCAGAGGGATGCTTGAACGAAGTCACCTTGCAACCCTGAGGATTCACGCCCGACATGACGTGCTTGATCAGGCTGTCTTTGCCCGTCGCATCCATCGCCTGAAGGATAATCAGGATCGACCACGAATCAGACGCCCAGAGCCGGATCTGCGCATCGGTCAACGCTTTCACATCCTGTCCCAGCACTTCCTCCGCAAAGAGCTTGCGCTCTGCTTTGGCGATCCTCTGATCGCCAGCCCAGGCCGGGTCGTGGCGTGAGAGGTCAAATTTCCCCTCGGGACTGACCCGGAATTGATCCAGAATCTTGCGGACATCAGCTTTGGGCATGTTCGTAGACCTGGCTAGCGTGGAATCCAGCGAGTATTCAGGAGATCAGCGGCCGTAACAGCCGCGCCTGACGACTTCCTCGGCGATCTGTACCGCGTTGGTCGCCGCGCCTTTGCGGAGGTTGTCGCTCACGCACCAGAACAGCAAGACCTCGGGCCGGCTCAGGTCTTGCCGGATACGGCCGACGAACACATCGTCGCGGCCCGTGGCGTCGACGGCCAGCGGGTATTGCCGTCGCTTGGGGTCGTCAATCACAGTGACGCCGGGGGCCTTGTTCCACAATTCGCGGGCCTCCTCGGCCGTGACCACGCGGCCCAGCTCGACGGCGATCGATTCGCTGTGGCTAAACGGCACCGGTACGCGAACGCACGTCGGGCAAACCTCGACGTCGGGCCGCTCCATGATCTTGCGAGTCTCGTTCACCATCTTCAGCTCCTCCTTGGTGAAGCCGCTGTCGGTGAACTCGTCGATCTGGGGGATGCAATTGGCCAGTATCGTATGCGGAAACTTCGACGGCGACGGCACGACCCCCGTCATTACCGCCGCCTCGATCTGAGCTTCCAGCTCGCGCAGGCCCGTCTGCCCCGCGCCCGATACGGATTGATAGGTGCTGACCGTGATTCGCTTGACGCCCGCCGCGTCGTCGAGCGGTTTGAGTGCGACCACCATCTGGATCGTCGAGCAATTGGGATTGGCGATGATGCCCTTGTGCCGCTCGATCGCGTGGGCGTTCACCTCGGGGACGACCAGCGGAACGTCGTCGTCCATGCGGAAGGCGCTGGAGTTGTCGATCACCACCGCGCCGGCCTTGGCCGCGATCGGGCTCCACTCCCGCGAAATCGCCCCCGGCGTGCTGGAGAGGACGATATCCACGCCCTCGAACGCGCTGGCCGCGAGCGGTTGAACCGTATGAGGATCGCCAAAAGCGCGAATGACCTTTCCCGCCGAGCGTTCGGAGGCGAGCAGCGTGAGCGTACCCACCTCGAACGAACGCTCCTGCAAAAGCTGGATCATTCGTTCGCCCACCGCACCCGTGGCACCGACGACCGCGACTGACAAGCCTGACACGCGACAGTCTCCTCTGGCTCGATCCAATCTCGCACGACATAAGGGTGGGCGGTGCCCACTTGCGACGAAATGAATTCGTATCTTACCCAGGCAGCCTCGAACCTACCATCGCGGCGCGGGCTGTGCGTGCGGCGGGGCGGCTGGCTAGAATGAGTTTTCTTCGAGCGTGGCCGTAGGAGGGGGAGGAGTGCGCGACGTGAATGTGCTGGTCGTAGGTAGGGGTGGGCGTGAGCATGCTTTGTGCTGGAAGCTGGGCCAGTCGCCTCGGGTCAGGAAAGTTTTCTGCGCGCCCGGCAACGCAGGGACCTCGATCGACGCGACCAACGTGCCGATTGAGGTAACCGATACACGCTCGTTGATCGCGTTCGCCAAGCGAGAATCGATCGGCTTGACGATCATCGGCCCCGAAGATCCGCTCGTGGCGGGCATCGTCGACGCCTTTCAAAAAGAGGGCCTGCGCGTCTTCGGTCCTCGACGCGACGCGGCCGAACTGGAAGGCTCCAAGGTTTTCGCCAAGGATATGATGCGCCAGGCCGGCATTCCGACGGCCGATTACCGGGTCTTCCGGCTCGCGCCCGATGCCGAGCGCTACGTCCTCTCCCGAGACGTCTCGCTGGTGATCCGTGCCAAGGTCCGCAACGGCCCCCGCGCCGGTACGGCCATCGCCTGCCGCACGGCCGCCGAATCGGTCGAGGCGATCGAACGGCTGTTCGATCCTCGCGAGGGCGCAAGCTCCGTCGAGATCGAAAGCCGTGGTCACAAGCAGTCGTTTGACTCGGCCGCCGACGCCCGGCGCTTCGTCTACGACCGCTCACTCAACCTGGTTGTGAAAGCGGACGGCGTCGCTGCCGGAAAGGGCGTGGTCGTCTGCCACACGATCGGCGAGGCGATGGACGCAATCGACGCCTTCATGGTGCGGCGAACACTCGGCCGGGCGGGCGACCGCGTGGTGATCGAGGAACGGCTCGACGGCCAGGAAGTCAGCATCCTGGCGCTCACCGACGGCCGCACCATCGTCCCGCTCGAATCCAGCCAGGACCACAAGCGCGCCTACGACAACGACGAAGGTCCCAACACCGGCGGCATGGGCGCCTACAGCCCGACTCCGATCATCACCCCGGCCCTGATGCAGCAGATCGAGGGCGAGATTCTGGTGCCGGCCGTCCATGCCATGAAACGCTCGCGGCGCGCCTTTCGCGGCGTGCTCTATGCGGGCCTGATCCTCACCAATCAGGGTCCGAAGGTGCTCGAGTTCAACGTCCGCTTCGGCGACCCCGAGACCCAGGTCTTGCTCATGCGGCTCAAGAGCGATCTGCTCGACGCTCTCGAAGGGGTCGTTGACGAACGGCTCGATCAGGTCAACCTGGAGTGGGACCCACGCCCCTCGGTCACCGTGGTAATTGCCGCCGACGGCTACCCCGGCAACTACGAGCGTGGGCGTGTGATCCACAACCTGGAAGAGGCGGACCGGATGACCGACGTGAAGGTCTTCCACGCCGGCACGGCCCTTCGGTCCGATCCCTCGATTTCACGCGAGCCGCGAGTCATTACCGACGGTGGCCGGGTTCTCAACGTCACGGCCGTCGGTGACACCTTTCAGGCGGCCCGCGACCTTGCCTATCAGGCCGTCCACGC
>JBGSYY010000581.1:0-5630 GCA_041750675.1 Isosphaeraceae bacterium
CTGATCGCCGGCCGCGGCACCCCAGCGCTCGGGGCCTCGCCCGACGACATCGCCGCAACAATCGGCCCGCACTTCGCCCCCAGGGCCAAGCACGTCATCTATCTGCACATGGTCGGCGGCCCCTCGCAGATGGACATGTTCGACTACAAGCCCGCGATGAACGACTGGTACGACAAGGACCTGCCCGACAGCGTGCGTCAGGGCCAGCGGCTCACAACCATGACCAGCGGCCAAACCCGCTTCCCCATCGCCCCGTCCAAGTACCAGTTCGCCCAGCACGGCGAATGCGGCATGTGGACCACCGAGCTGCTGCCTTACACCTCCCGCATGGTCGATGATATGTGCTTCATTCGAAGCATGCACACCGAGGCCATCAACCACGAACCGGCCATCTGCCTGATGCAGACCGGAAACATGGTTCCCGGCCGACCCTGCCTCGGTTCGTGGGCCAGCTATGGCCTGGGTTCGGAAAATCACGACCTGCCCACGTTCGTCGTCCTCGTCGCGCGGCCGTCGAACAACGAGCAAAACCAGGCCATCTCGGGCCGCCTCTGGTCCTCGGGCTTCCTCTCCGGCGAACACGCCGGCGTCTCGTTCCGCTCCAGCGGCGACCCCATCCTCTTCATCCAGAATCCACCCGGCGTACCCACGGCCGTTCGTCGCGAAACCCTCGACGGCCTCAACGCGCTCAACCAACTCACCTATGCCGAGCTGGGCGACCCCGAAACCCGCACCCGCATCGAGCAATACGAGCTGGCCTTCCGCATGCAAGCCAGTGTGCCCGACCTCACCAACATCGCTGACGAGCCCGAATCAACCGAGGCCCTCTACGGTCCCGACATCAAGAAGCCCGGCTCCTTCGCCCACTCGGCCCTGCTCGCCCGTCGCATGGTCGAGCGCGGCGTCCGCTTCGTGCAGATTTATCACAATAACTGGGACCACCACGCCAACGTCGCCGGCCGTATGCCCGACCAGTGCCGCGACGTCGACCAACCCTGCTGGGGCCTGATTCAAGACCTGAAGAGCCGCGGCCTCTTCGACGAAACCCTGGTGATCTGGGGCGGCGAGTTCGGCCGCACCATCTACAGCCAGGGCGGCGTCTCCCACGAAAATTACGGCCGCGATCATCACCCCCGCTGCTTCACCATGTGGATGGCCGGCGGCGGCGCCAAGGGTGGCACTATTTACGGGGAGACCGACGAGTTCAGCTACAACATCGTCAAGGACCCCGTCCATATCCGCGACTTCCACGCCACCGTCCTGAAACTCCTCGGCTTCGACCACGAACGCTTCACCTACCGCTTCAACGGCCTCGACGCCCGCCTCACAGGCGTCGAAACGGCCAAGGTCATCCCGGAACTGATCGCATGAGCGGCCAGCCTGAACGCCGACGCGTGATCACGGGCCGCGTCATCCAGCCTGGCGAGGCGGAGCCTGAGGATCATGACTGGCAAGCGATGACCGCGGAGCAGCGGATCGAGATGGTCTGGACGCTGACGCTAGCGGCTATGGGGTGGAACCGGGAGGCGGGCGATGAACCGCGACTTCAGAGAACTGTTGCGCGGATTCAACGTCCACCAGGTTGAGTATCTCGTGGTTGGCGCTCATGCCATGGCCGCTCACGGATTCATCCGGGCGACGAAGGATCTTGCTATTCGGGTCAGGGCAAGGATCGAGAATTCGCATCGTGCTTATCAGGCTCTCGCTGAATTCGGTGCGTCGGTCGGCGACTTGAGGCCGGAGGACTTCTCGCGCTTGGGCTTGATCTATCAGATCGGTGTGCCGCCCGTTCGCATAGATGTCATCACACAGATCGATGGGATTACCTTTGACGAGGCGTGGCCGGATCGTTATGCGACCCAATTTGAAGGCGAACCCGCCTATGTGCTCTCCATGCCGCACTTGATTCGAAACAAGCGGGCGTCGGGCAGACCAAGGGACCTTGCCGATGTTGAAGTCCTCGAGCAGAATCACCGCGTTGACGATGATTCCGACCGTGAAGGATGATTTGGAGAGAACGCGGTCATTCTCGCTGCTAGACGCCATGATCCTGATTGCCGCGACGGCGATCGGTCTTGCGATCATCCGCATCTGGACAGGGCCAGGGAATCCATTCGCAATCTCGCCGAACTTCAATGGATTCCCTCGATACTACGCCTATCGAAGGATCTTCTCGGCAATCGTTTGCTCCATCGGCCTATGGTGGTCGATCGCGGTCCTCGTGATGAGAAGTCGCGATCAGTGGCGCTCGATTCGTTCATGGGGCCGCCAGGCGGGGGTCGTCGCGTGCTTCGCGGCGGTGCTCGGCTCGCTGACCCGGATCAAGGACCGAGATGTTGAATTCACCCAGATCCTGATCAATCTCTCAACCGTTCAGATTGTCTTCGCCATGAGCAGTTGCTGGAAACCATCCGTGGATTGGATTGACCGATTAGGCCGCTGCATGGGATGGTTCTGGGTGACCATGTACGTCGAATCGATCCTGATTATTTAGATCAACGTAATCGTCTCGCCATGAGGAACGCTGGGTGCCTGGGGTCGTAGGCCATCTTCGGCCGAAGCCCCCAGACGCGCAAGCCTCCAACCCGTAGGGTGCCGTCATCGAGCGTCAGCCCGAGCAACGCACCACTACTCTTCGAGCACTCGAAAGCCTGTCTCTCAAGACCAGATTTCCGATGCCACCCCGCGCCCCACCCGACCCTATCCGTCGTACCTCCCCGCGAACGCTCCTTGGCAACTCACCCCCTTCCAAAAAAATCACGCAACCGTCAACCTCGACCCAATCCACGCGACCCAACCTTCGCGAGCACAATTTCCGACGCGCCCCGCCGGCACCGAACGAACCCGACGGATTCCAGCCCCCCGAGATCACCCCATCGTCACACTCAACCCAATGGCCGCGACCCGACGTTCGCGCGCACAAATCGACGGCAGCCGTATCCCATCCACGTCCCCATCGCGCCGCAAACTCGCCGCAATCTACGCGACACGACGTTCGCGCGCCAAAACAGGCAAGCTTTCTCCCGTAGGGTGCTGTCAGCGGGCCGAAGGCCCGCGCAACGCACCTCTTCTTAAGGTGTGCCGGTCGTTTGATCCAAGAAACCGAGGGTGCCTGGGGTCGTAGGCCGTACTGGTAAGCTCCTGTCCCGCTTTAGACTTCCTTCCGCCGCCGCGGCGGGGTGGCGGGGCCTAAGCGAAGCGTGACCCCGGAAGGCGACCCGACCAGGGCCAGAAACGCGGACGTTCCAGGCCCCGAAATCCCGTCGCTGGACAGACGCTCACGGTTGTCCCATGTGTCGCAGATCTTTTATGAGAACAAATTGATGGAATGGATCACTCGGAGCATCTCGGAAACCAAAATGCGCATAGAAGGAGCGGGCGGTGTCATCCTTGGCGTGGACGGTCAAGGCGCGGATGCCGGCGATGTCGGCCGCCTGCAAGGTGCGGAGGATGGCGTCCTTGAGCAGGCCCGAGCCAATGCCGTGACCCTGCCAGGCGCGGATGACGGCCAGGCGTGCAATGAGCATGATCGGCACGGGGTGCCGCGCCAGACCTTTCTTGAGTCTCTCCGGGGCGTCGCTGTAGGCGACCTCGCCGACGGCGAGCGCGTAGTAGCCGACGACCTCGTCCCCAGACAGGCCAAGATAGGTCTGTGCGGAACCGGCCTGCTGGTTCGTCAAGGCGTGGCGAATCAGAAAGCGATTCAACTCTTCGCGACCACAATCGAATGAGTCAATCGCATGATCGCGGCGTAGCTTCTCGATGCGAAGCTCGTGGGTCACGGCTTCGTCTTGCGCTCAAAAACACTCGGCTCGCCGAGCAGCCTCTTGAGTCGCGGCAGATCACCCGGCGGCGCATCGAGTGCGTCGAGAAACGCCTGCCAGCGCTCGGCGTCAAGTCCGAACCGCGTGCGATCCACAAGGATTTCTTCGGCACGGGCCAATGCGCTTTGCAAGACAAACTCGCTGACCGACTGCCGTGCCGCCTCAGCGGCAGCGTGTATTGTCCGCTTGGCCTCGGGTGTCAGTCGAAGATCAAGTTTCTGCGAACGAGCAGCACGTTGCGCCATGCGAACTTCTCCGGTGGGATGACTGGGATTCTAGCTTGACAGTGAATGTCTGACAATGTCCGTACACTCGGTTTCGCCTCGCCCCACAACATCTCATGGCCTCCTTCACATCCGCCGCAGCATCCTCAGCGAACATTCTTCACATCACCCGCTTCACCCAAAGCGTTCCCCCCCACCCGGTTCCCTCTCCCCGCACCGCCTTAACTTCCAGCCCCGCTTTGCACTTTCTTCCGCCGCCCCTCTGCGTCATAATTCATTCACCTTCCTCCCGAGCGGCGTGTCGACGGCCCCCGTCGTCACGCGATAGCGGCCTTCCCGGCGAATTCTCGCCCTCCGGCCCAACGTGCAACGTACAGGAACTAGAGTCGGCCAGGGTGCCGACGCAACCTCTCGGCCCGATCCGATCCCTCGGTCAGACAATCGGCGGACGTTCCGCCGGGGAGCTCGGCCTCAAATGGACATGCTCGACCTGGTGCTGGGCGGCATCGCGGTCTTCGCCTCGCTGGCCACCCTGGGCGCGATGGCCGCCCTGTTCTGGTACACACGGCCGCGCCGCGAACGCACCTCATTCGCCTTCACGCCCCCGGTCACCATTCTCAAGCCGCTCAAAGGGCTCGACGAATACCTCACCGCGAATCTCCGCAGCTTCTTCACCCTCGACTATCCCGAATATCAGCTTCTCTTCGGCGTGGCCGACGCCGACGACGCCTCCATCCCCGTCGTCGAAGCCCTCATGGCCGAGTTCCCCGACCGCGACGCCACCCTCGTCGTCGGCAACCCCGCCTTCGGCCTCAACCCCAAAATCGAAAACCTCGCCGCGATGTACCCCCATCGCAAACATGATTATATCCTGATCAGCGACTCCAATGTCCGCGTCCGCCCCACCTACCTCGCCGAAACCATCCAGCACCTCAACGACCCCAGCGTCGGCCTCGTGACTAACGTCTTCGCCGGTGTCGGCGAGCACAAAATCGGTGCCATTCTCGAAAATCTCCAGCTCAACGGCTTCATCGCCGCCAATCTCTGCGGCGCGTTCGTTCTGCGCATCACCTGCGTGGTCGGCAAATCGATGCTCATGCCCGCCCGCGCCCTCGAGGCCATCGGCGGCCTCGCCTCCGTCCGAAACCTGCTCGCCGAGGATCAGGCCATCGGCGTCAAGGTCCGCAAGGCCGGCTACGCCATCCGTCTCAGCCACCACATCATCGACAACGTCAACGAGGACCGCGACCTCAAGTGGTTCCTCAACCGCCACTCCCGCTGGCTCAAAATCCGCTACCAGATGGCCCTGCCCACCTTCCTCCTCGAACCCGTCTCCAACCTCACCACCATCGGCCTCATCTGGGCCTTGGCCAGCGGCTCGACCGCCTCCTGGATCGGCCTCTTCCTCCTCAGCGCCCTCGGCGTCACCCGCGACGCCGTGCAAACCCGCTGGCTTCGCGGCACCTGGCCCAAGCTCGCCCACCTCCCCTTGAGCTGGGTCAAGGACCTGTTCATGCTGCCAATCTGGCTCGACGCCCTGGTCAGCCGCCGCATCTCCTGGCGCGGCCACAAATTCGTCGTC
>JBGSYY010000582.1:0-2227 GCA_041750675.1 Isosphaeraceae bacterium
GCTTGGCGCGTCCGTTGCGAGAAGCGATCGTGCGGTCGACGAGGGTGACGAGGAAGACGCGACAGCCGCTGTCGGCGAGGCGGATGGCCAGGGCGGCCCTGGGGTCATCGTCCTCGACGAGGCCGAGGAGGGCTTCGGGCGGGGTGTCGGCGTCGGTAATGAGGATCACGTTGGCCCTGGCCGACTCGGACAAGGGTTCAATGGAGTAGCCTTCGACGACGACGTCGCCGATGACCGGCCATGAGATCGCGTTCCAAGAGAGCTGTCCCGAGAGGCCGAAGAGGGAGGTTGCTATCGCGGGATTGACGAGGAGTGGCGCGGTGGCCCAGTCGTCGAAGAGGACGAGGGGATCGCGGACGCCGAGCAGGTGGGCAAGGCGCTTGCGGTTGGGCTCGATGGACTTCGCGTAGGCCTGGGGCGAGGAGAGGTCGCGGTTCCAGTGCCTGGCTCGCTGGGCTACGGAGCCTTCGGTCTTGCGGAGGAGGAAGCGGTCGGTGCCTTCGACCATGCGGGCGGCGAGGTCGCCGGTCCAGTCGAGGGGGCGGGTGTTGGGGAGGTGGGTGGCGGGTTCCTGGGCGACGGATGTGGCGGGGGGATAGGCCAGGATCGTCAGGACGAGAGCGAGACCGGCGAGGCGGCTGGGCAGGGGCATGAGGGTTGGCTCCGCAATCGACGAGGCGATGATTGAGCGTGCGGGATGGGTTGAGGCTAGGGGGAGGAAGGGGGGGTCGCAAGGCGTGGAAGGGAGGCTGCGGAGGAGTTGGATTGGAGGCTCAGGAAAAAATTCCGGGAAAATGTGATCCGAAGCGCCCAAACTCTCTTGACGACCGAGACATACCGTCTTATTAACTTAAATGGGAATGACCGGTTGATTGGGGCCGGTCATGTTCCGCTGACCTTCCTCCCACCGTGGAGACTGAGACGATGGCTGCCACAAAGAAGAGCGCTCCGAAGAAAGCTGCCCCCGCTGCGAAGCCGGCCAAGAAGGCTGAGCCGAAGAAGAAGGGCAAGTGAAGTGAGCTGAGCCTGGGCAACCGGGCCGAGGAATCTGACCAACCGCCGTCTTGTGGGCTTTGGCCCGTGAGGCGGCGGTTGATCTTTTTCCTGGGGGAGTGTTTGTCGTCAGACGGATTGGGAGGAGTTGAGGTTTAGTCGGTTGGGTCGCGGTGGGCGGTTTCGAGGGTGAAGGCGGGGACGCAGATGGCGACGTACTCGGCACCTTCGGGGTCGGGGGTGCTGTAGCGAACCCATTCGCCGACGCGGACGAGGACGGCCTGGCCGGCGTGGACGTCGAGGGGCGAGGTATCGCGGCTCTCGACATGGAGCCGGCCCCGGAGGACGAGGGTGTATTCGTCGAACGTCGGGCACTGGCCCGGCTCGACCCAGCCGCTCGGGCTGCGCATGTGGGCGACGCTGAGGGCGTCGGTCTTCGTGTTGACGCGGCCGATGTATTCGTCGATGAGCTTGGGCTTGTTGCCGGCGGCCTCGACGCGGGTGGGGCTGGGGATCAGCGTGGGCATGGTGGCGTTCTCGGTTTCAGTTGGGTTTTGTCTCGCCCTCGATAGGCGTATCGTCGGCGTTGCCCCAGTCGCCCCAGCTCTCGTAGTAGTTGCGGGCGCGGTATCCGAGATGCTCAACCACAAAAGCAGCGACAGCGGCGCGACCGCCGCCCTGGCAGTGGGTGATGACGGCCTTCGTGGGTTCGAGCTTGGCGGCGCCGAGGAGTGTGCGAGCTTCGTCGAGAGTGACGAATCGGCCGTCTTCGCGGACGAGTGTTTTCCATTCCAGGTTGCAGGCGGCGGGGATGTGGCCGGAGCGCTTCGACAGCTTCGCCTCGCCGGTGTATTCGGCGGGGCTGCGTGCGTCGAGGATCTGGGAGCCGGGGTTGTCGAGCGACGCGCGGACGTCGTCGCGGCTGGCGTGACGATCTTTGCGGAAGCTGACCTGGAAGGGGACCGGCTCGACGGTGGCGGCGTCCTTGGTTGTGGGCATGTCGGAAGCGGCCCAGAGTTTGAAGCCGCCGTCGAGAAGGCCGGCGTTGGGGACGCCGAGGTACGTGAGCAGCCACCAGACTCGCGCGGCGGCGAGTTGACGCTGGTCGTCGTAGACGATGATCTGGGTTTCGGGCGTAATGCCAAGGGGGGCGGCCCAGGTGGCCCAGGCGGCGGCGACGGTGAGGCCGCCCGGGGAGGCGGCGAGCTTCTCGGCGGCGGCAACGTCGACGCGG
>JBGSYY010000583.1:0-6552 GCA_041750675.1 Isosphaeraceae bacterium
CTTCTGGTCATCTGGGGCACGGCGCTCGGCGTCCTGGTCGGGCTAGGTCTCTCTCGGATGTATCTCGGCGTTTCGTCCGGCACGTTCTTCGGCCTCTTTTTCGACATGCTTCAGGTCAACGACGTGCTCGGCGTCGTGGTCACGGGGGCGGGCTATTCCGCACTCTCCTCGCTGATCGCCTGCCACGAGGGCCTGCGGCTGGCCGCCCGGTCCGAGGCCACAGGCGTCGCGCCGACTTCAGAGGCAGCGCTCGGCGTGATCTCACGCGCGGCCCTCTTGTCGGCAGTGGCCATGCTCTTGGTCGATGCGGCTTGGTTCTCGCTGACCTACATTTCCGGCTCGCCCTTCGGCGTGGGCATGGACGCGCCGCCCTCAGGCCGATGATCACATGCCGAAGTGACCAAGCGATGGCGAGGAGTCAGAATCGATGAATCGATCGACGGTGCGTGAACTGCGAGTCGGGCTGGTGGTGCTGCTGGGACTGGGCGCTCTCTTCAGCCTGCTCGTGCTCGCCCGGGTCGGGCCGGGGTTTCTCGGTCCCCGCCGCACCATCGACGTCGTGTTCAAGGACGGCCAGGGCATCCGTGTCGGCTGTCCCGTGCGCGTCGCGGGCGTCGATGCCGGACGGGTGCTCGAAGTCAAGCTCTTCCAGGCCGACGACGGCCTCCGCGTCCGGCTCAAGCTGACCCTGCCTTCCGAGGTCGCCGATCACCTGATGCAAGATGTCGAGATCGGCATTCAGCCCGGCCTGACCGGCCAAAGCTCGGTCAACGTCCTCAGCGCGGGGCACTCCCGAGTGGCTCTGGTCCCCGGTCAGTCGGTTGCGGGTGTCGAAACCTCGATGTTCGACCCGATCCTGGAGCAAATCGGTCTGGGTGCAGGCGAACGCGACCGGCTCAAGGACACCGTCGCCCAGGTCCGCCAGACCATCGAGGAAGCCGCGCCTCGGATGCAGCAATCGCTCGTCGCCTTGTCAGAGATCACGCTCGAAGTTCGCGGTCTGGTCGCGACCCTGCGGCCTCGAATCGAATCGACGGCCGAGGAGGTCGAAGCCATCGTTCAGGGGTTGGATCACCAGCGGATCAACGACATCCTGGCACGGCTCCAGACCACCATCCAGCAAGTCGACGGCCTGGTCGCCGAAGGGCGTCCCCTCCTGACGGCCGCCCTGACCCGCGTCGAGGAACTCACCGGCGAGGTCCACGGCATCGCCAAGGAAAACCGGCCCGCGATCGAAAGCCTGATGCTCGGCTTCAACAAGTCGCAGATCCGGCTCGACGACATTTTGGCCGATGGTCAGGTCATCAGCGAGCAAGGAGCGCAAATGGCAACCCAGAACCGGGCCGACATCGAGCGCACCCTCGCCAACGCACGAGACGCCACCGGATTCGGCCTCAAACTCGTCCAAAAGCTCTACGGCAATCCGTTCTATCTCAGCCCCTTCTACAAACCCAGGCCCGAGGACATCAAGGCGCAGGAAGTGTACGATTCGGCCAACGCCTTCCTCCTGGGCGCAAAGGAGTTCCACGACGCCCTCAAGAGCCTCGAATCCATGCAAGGTAAAGCGATGAGCCCCCGTGAAAAGGAGGCCTATAATCGTTTATTCTCCAAGGCCTGGGAGCTAACCAGCCAGCTCTCAACATTGCAAACCCAAATGGCGCAAGGAATTCGGGAGAACACGGCGCCCGCCCGACGGTGACTTGGACGGTATTCCCAATCAGGGGGTTTGTTTTTGAGGATCGAAGTGAAGAGAACGGGCCCATGCGGCCGATCTATCTATCGTGCAGGATCGGTGGACGAGATCGGGGATGAGGGCCAGGGACGCTGGCCGCACCTCGAGAACTTGACGCCGCCGAGCCTGCGCCGGCAAAGCGTCTCGCTGTCCAGGGTGGCGGCGGGGTGAACGTGCCGGCGGTTGGGACCGCAAGTGTTCGCAACTTCTGAGAGCCAAGAGAGAGAAAGAGGGGAGTTGACTCATGGAGATCCACGGTGCCGGAGGGGCCCAAGGCCCGCAACCGATCTACCCGCGCCTGGCCGCGTTCACGGTCGAGTCCGGACAGACGGTCCAGACGCAGGCCCCGCGCGATCGGGTCGAAATCTCGCCGATCGGGCGGATGCTTGACGGCGTGGCCCAGTTGCCCGAAATCCGTCAGGAGAAGGTTGAGGAGATCCGCCGCCAGATCGCGGCTGGCGTCTACGAGACCCCCGAGAAGCTGGAAATCGCTCTCGATCGCCTGATGGACGAGTTCTCGGGTTTCTGATCCGATTCGTCGGACAATCCCCGATTCCTCGACCCTTCGAGCAATCCTAGCAGTCAATCCCGTGAGGGACCGATCCTCTGTCGCCCGCCTCCACCCGAGGCGTGATCAGAGGCTGCGGTCCCTCCCCGTTTGCGCGGGCGGCTCAAACATCGAAATTTGCAAGGATCGTTAAACAGAAATCGTCTCGGCGAGTTCTCCAAGATCACCGCAACAGCGAACCGATACCCTAGGAGAGCAGGGTGGGCTAACGCGCGTGGCTCGTGAGATCGCCCCAAGGGGTCGTCCACGAACGCCAACCAATCCTGGTTCGTGAGGTTTATTGCAGGAGGCACGCGAAAAATGCGTTCGACACCACGCCCGACAACTTCGACGATGCGGGTATCCTTCGGGGCGATTACCCTCTTCCTGGTCGCTGGTTCGTTGCTAAGCATCGCCGTAGCCGAAACCCGAGGCGATGAGCCACGCGGTCTCGGGCGGTTGTTCCGATTCGGCAATCGGGGCAATTCCAGCTCGACCGCCGAGCCGGGACGCAATCGAAATAGCGGCCGCGACGCCGTACCTCCTCCTGGCGACCTCTCCAGCGGCCGTCGACCCACCTCCGACACGCGCTCGCTCGATCCCTCGGAATCCCTGATCTCCGAAGGCTCCCCTTATGGCGCGGCCAACGGCAATCCGTATGGCTCGGTCGGCGGCCGAGCCGCGGCGCTTCCGCCCCTCGCGGTTCCACCAGCGGCCTCGGATCCGGGATTGCCGTTGCCCGATCCCGGCGAAGCATCGGCCGCCGGGCCACGTCTGATCCCCCAGCCGCGCGTCAGTTCGCCGCTCACAACCGCCACGCCAATCCTGACACGTGTCCAGCTCGGTCGTTCCGACGACGGCGGCACGTTCGGCATGTTCCTCCAGATTTACGCCGACGGCACGGTCATCGACACCGAAGGCGTCCACAAGGTCGGCGGCGATGTCATGCGGCCCCTCATCGAGGCCCTCCGCGCCGCCGACGTCGGGCGCATCAAGGGACATTGCGGCGGCCCGCCCGTCGACTTCGTCCAGCAAGTGCTGATCACCGTCTACGACCTCAACCGGGGACGCCTGCAAGCGAATCACTTCAGCTATTCCGGCAACCCCCAGGGGTGTGATCCGGCGATCCAACGCTTGCAACAAGCCATCGACGCCGTGCAGATGGGACTGACCACCGGAGCCGCGACCGGCGATCCCCGCCCGGCGACCGCCCGAATGATCGCACCACCGTCGGTTCCGCCCGCGTCGGCCAACGACGCCGCGCCGATGCCGCCGCCGCTGGGTACGCCTCGTGTCGCCGACTCAATCCCGCTTTCGCCCCTGGAGTGAGCGGGATCGAGCGATTCGGTCTGCGCAACTCAGCGAGCCTCGTCGCGTCCCGACCCGTTACGGTCGACGCCAGGCGATCGTGCGCGTAAAATAATGTTGCTCCTGCGTTCTTGCACTTCTCGAGCTTCCGAGAAGAGTGGGGTGCCCGCCCGTATTCGACTCCTTCAAGGATCTTGCCTGTGTCCACGTCTCCGGCCGCGACCGAATCGGCCCCTCTGGCACCGCTGAAGATCGACCAGCGTCCCGAGGAGAAGTTCCGCGAGTTCCTGGAGATCCGGGGCGAGAAACTCACCGAGCCTCGACGGCTCCTGGTCCACCATATCTACGCGACTCACAAGCACTTCGACGCCGACGAGCTGATCGCCGACATGCAGGCCGCCGGCCAGCGCGTGAGCCGGGCCACCGTCTACCGCACCCTGCGACTGCTCGTCGAGGCCCAACTGCTGCGCGAGCTTCGCCTCACCAACCGGACCGCCTACGAGCACGACTACGGCTACCCGTCCCACGACCACATGCACTGCACCACCTGCGGCACCATCCTCGAGTTCACCAACGAGGAGCTCCGCGATCTCCGCGATCGACTGGCGATGACCCACGGCTTCCGCGCCAGCGGACACCGCTTCATCATCACCGGCCAGTGCGGAAACTGCGCGCGGTCGCGCAGCCCCAGACGTCGGCTCGACCGGATCTGACCTCGAGCCGCCAGCGATTCATACGCATCCCCGGTAACGATCGCGGGTCGATCGCACGGTAGGCCCCCGAACGAGTCATCCCCGCGCAGGCGGGGATCCAGCGCGCACGGCTTCGCCCCTCACCTCATCCCGCGAACAAATCCTGGGTCCCGTATCAGCGCGCCTCGTCCCGAAACAGCAGCGAGACGAACTCCGGCAAGTAATGCTCGCGCCAGTTGATCCAGGTGTGGCCACCCTCGGTTTCCTTGTAGGTGACGTCGAACCCGTGAGCTTCGAGAACTTTGACCGTCTCGCGAGTCGTGGGCAGAAGGAAGTCGTCCTTGCCGGTGGCGAACCAGACGAGTTTCAGACCATCCTTCAGCGCGGCGCTATCGAGGATTTCCGTGCTCCGCTTTTCCCAGGTCGCCCCCGGGCTGTCGGCACTTGCGCCGGGGCCGGATCCGCCGATCCCAAACACACCGGAACTGAAGACGCCGATGTAGCCGTACTCGTCGAGGTTGGCCATCGCGATGTCGATCGTCTGGGCGCCGCCCATCGACAGGCCGGCGATCGCCGTCTCCGAACGCTCTCCCGACACACGGTAGCGCTCCTCGACCAGCGGCTTCAAGTCGGAGGCGAATTCGGTGGTGAACTCCGTCATCTGCCGCTGGAAGTCGCCGCCCGGCGCTCCGAAGCGAAACGGCCCGGTGTGCCCCATCGGCATCACAACCACCATGGGTTTGGCCTTGCCCTCGGCGATCAGGTTATCGAGCACGCGTCCGGCGCGGCCGATGCTGCTCCACGAGGCGTCGGAGTCGGTCGCGCCGTGGAGGAGGTAGAAAACAGGCAGTTTGTCGGTTCCGGTCTCGTAGCCCGGTGGCGTGTAGACGTGCATCCGTCGGAAGCGGTCGAGCGACTTCGAGAAATAAGCCACTTCCGCCACCGCGCCATGGGGCACGTCCTTCAGGTCCGAAAACTCGGAGCCACCAACATGAAGAAGACTCCATGTATTCGTGTTCGCTTCGCTCGTGGCGGGGTTGCGAGGATCGATGACGCTCAGGCCGTCGACGTCAAATGCGTATCGGTACGAGCCGGACGGCACGGGTCCGACCGTGGCTTCCCATACGCCGTTGTCATCCTTGGTCATCTCGATGCCTCGCCCAAACGGGTTGGCATTGGGAAGATCGCTGCTCGAAACGCGGGCCGATTTCGCCTCCGGGGCGTATATGCGAAACGCGATCGTCCGGTCGTCACGAACTTCGGGCGACTGGAACTCCGGCGGCTGTGCGCGTCGGCCTTGTTGCGCGAACGCGGCCGTCGCGGCCAGGTACAAAACTGGCGCGAAGAATCGGCCTGTAAATCGGACCATGAGGGGAGAGCTCCCGGTGAGGATGTTCCCAATTCTTGGCAGTGGCTCATGCCCGCTGGCTGGCGCTCACTCACTTCGATCCGGGGGAGCCGGCTTCGGAAGTTTCTCGATTTCGACCGTCGTTCGCCACAGTTCCGGATCAGGCACCCCGAGCGCCTCGCTTTCAGTGTCCGCCAGTTCGAACAGGCTCAGCAGTTTCAAGATCCGCATCGATTCGTGAACGTCAGGCTGGAGACAGCACAGCTTGAGCCGCCCGCCCGCACGCTCAACGCGGCTGCTCAGCGAGACCAGCTTGGCGATCATCTCGGTCGAGGCGTAGCGGACGGCTTCGAGATTGACGATCAGCTTGCGCCCGGGGTTCGCCTCGGCGGTGTCGTACATCGCCTTGCCAATCTCGGTGATCAGGCTGCTCTCATAAAGAGTCTCAATGTCGAGGCCGACCGGATGGATCACGATCCGATCGCCAACGGTGCGGACCTGGACATGCTCGGATAGCGGATCCATCGGCGGGTTCCCCCTACGGCGGCGGATGAGAAAGAAGCGTGGCAGGCCCGACGCAGACCTCGCGCGCGGGTCATGCTCCTAATGTAAAGCGCAAAAGTCGCGGCGTCACGAGGGAAGGCTTCGCGACCGGAGAGTTTTCACAGGGGGACAATGCAGAGGCGGAGATACTCGTGCCTCGTGACCATCCGGATCAACAAGAGGACGATCCAAGGCGACCCGATCCCCCGGCCGAGATCGCCATGGCACAAAGCGCACTGGCCCACCAGCTCATTCCAAGTAGCCTAGATCGGCCAGCCGCTTTTCCAGAATCGCCTGATCTTCCGCGGAGAACTCAAAGGCGTCCGCCTCCGAAGCCGCCGCCTGGTGCGGGCCGTTCAACACCGGCGCGGGCGCGTCCTTG
>JBGSYY010000584.1:0-1992 GCA_041750675.1 Isosphaeraceae bacterium
TTTCTTCTCGCCCGGCTCCACTCCGCCGGTCTCTCGCCAGCCCCCGAGGCCGACCGCGTTACCCTCATCCGCCGCCTCAGCTTCGATCTGACCGGACTCCCGCCTTCGCCCAGCGAAGTTACGGCATTCCTCGCCGACACGCGGCCCGATGCCTACGAGCGACTCACCGATCGCCTGCTCGCCTCGCCCCACTACGGAGTGCGCTGGGCTAGACGCTGGCTCGACCTGGCCCGCTATGGTGAAAGCAACGGCTTCGAGTTCGACGAATTCCGCCCTGACGCCTGGCGCTATCGCGACTGGGTCGTGAACGCTTTCAACACCGATCTTCCTTACAACACGTTTGCCCGCCTCCAAATCGCGGGCGACATCCTCGACGCCCACAATGCCGACTCCATCGACGCCACCGGCTTCCTCGTCGCCGGAGCTTACGACACCGTCGGTCAAACGCAGCAAAGCGCGGCGATGAAAGCCGTCGTTCGCGCCGACGAGACGGAAGATTATATTAGCACACTTTCCCAGACCTTTCTCGGCCTCACGCTTCATTGCGCTCGCTGCCACGACCACAAGTTCGACCCCATCGCCCAGACCGATTACTACCGCGTTGCCTCCGCCCTCGCCGGCGTACGCCCGGGCACACGCGATCTCACCGGCCTGGACTCCCGCCTTCCCAAACTGCGATCCGAAATCGCCGCGACCAACGAGGCGATCGACGCCATCGAGGCACAGGCCGTCAGCTCACTTCAAGGACCATCCCGCGACCCGCGCCCACCCCGCCCCATCGCCGCATGGAACTTCAACGAGAGCCTCAACGACCTGATTGGCGGCTCGAACGTCACGCTCCAATCCAATGCCAGGCGGACGAGTGAAGGTCTCATTCTCGACGGCCTCGAGATGCATGCAACCGCTCCGCTCCCCTCGCGTGACCTCCAGGAAGAAACCCTTGAAGCCTGGGTCATTCTCAGTAACCTCGAGCAACGCGGCGGAGCCGTCATCTGCGTCAGCGGCGGCGATGGCCAGCGGTTCGACGCCATAGTCTACGCCGAGCGCCAACCCGGCCTCTGGATGGCCGGGAGCGACAACTTTCAGCGCACCCGCGACCTGAACGCAGCGCGGGAAACTGCCTCGACCACCGGCTCGCCGATCCACGTCGCCATCGCCTACTCCAGCGACGGCACCATCCAGGTCTACCGAGACGGCCGGCCCTACGGTAACCCTTACCGCGTCGACAACCCCGCTCGATTTCCGGACGGCGAGGGCCAGATCCTCTTTGGCATGCGCCACGGCCCACCCGGCGGCAATCGAATGCTCGCCGGCACGATTATTCGCGCTCGCCTCTACGATCGCGCGCTCACCTCCGAACAGGTCGCGGCATCGGCGGCCCAACCCGACTCCCTCATCAGCCGACAGACGCTCGAGGCCAGCCTCGCAGCCGACGTTCGAGCGTTACACGACCAGCATCTCGCTCGTCGCGAGCAACTTCGCCACGCCGTCGACACCACGCTCCGACATACCTACGCCGTCGAACCCCGCGAGCCGGGAGTCACCCATCTGCTCATCCGCGGCAATCCGGGTCAAATCGGCGAGGTCGTCACCCCCGGTGGAATCGCCACAGCCATCCCCACAAGCGCCGATTTCGGCCTTCCTCCTGACGCACCCGACGCCGCTCGCCGCGCCGCTCTGGCCGATTGGATCACGAGACCAGAAAGCCCTCTCTTCGCCCGCGTCATCGTCAACCGGCTCTGGCAGGCCCACTTCGGCGAGGGACTCGTTGAAGCTCCCAGCGATTTCGGCTTCAACGGCGGTCTACCTTCCCACCCCGAACTCCTCGACTACCTCGCCGCCGAGCTAATCCGCCGCGACTGGAGCCTCAAGGCAATCCAGCGTCTGATCGTTACCTCCGCCGCCTACCGCCAGGCGTCGCGTCCCGACTCCACAGCCCTCGCCGTCGACGCCAGCGACCGCCTACTCTGGCGGCGCGCCCCGCGCCGGCTC
>JBGSYY010000585.1:0-37509 GCA_041750675.1 Isosphaeraceae bacterium
AGGGCGACGGCGGCGGCGAGGGTGAGGAGTGCGGCGGCGGCGAGCAAGATCCAGGTCAGGCCCAGGATCAGGCCTCGGGCCTTGCCCCTGGAGGCGAAGGTGCCGACGAGCGCTCCCCAGGTTCCGCCGAGGACGCCGAGAAGCGTGCCGGGGAGCCTGCCGTAGCGGATGGGGTCGAACCAGGGATCGGGGGTCATCGTTTTTTCTCCTGGGTCAGGGTTTTAGTGGCTTGATGGGCCTTGAATAGACGTCGAGCAACTGTGTCGGAAATCGCGCCTTCGGCGACGAGAACGCGAAGCGTGCGGTCGAAGGGGTCGCGGATCTGGGCGTTTTCGGCGGCGTGAATCTTGGTGATGAGGCGGTCGAGGCGGCCGCGCACGGTGGGGTAAGAGACGCCATACTCGGCCGCGATGGCTTTGAAGGAGCCGGAGGCGATGACGAAGCGGCGGATGAAGTGGAGATCCTCGGCTGTCAACTCCGAGAGCCAGGGAGGAGCATTGATGGACTTTGTTTCCTGTGCTTCCGGCATCGGATTGTGTCCATCCAACATTGAATGAAATGAAAGTCGTGTTTGATAAAGTTAATAATGAATAAAATGAAAGTCAAGTCAATAAATAGGATTGCGGCATGACGTTGTCGGGGACGATCGCGGCACCGATGCAAATGCGACGGGGGTGTTTCACCGGATCATGACGGTCCAGGGGCGGATTTACCGGATCGACGCGGCGCAGCGGTCGGCGCATGCGGGCGGGGGTGGATACCAGGGGCGCTGGAGTGGTGAGGACGCCGAGCCGATGGCGCTGGAGGAGAGGCCGCCGCTGGTGTTTTCGGATATTTTGCGGGATGTGGATCTGTTTGTGGGGGTTGCCAGCGTGGGCAATGACCCGACGTGGAGCGACGGCGGGCCGGCGGGGCGGTTCACGGCTTACTGGCAGGGATATAGCTTTGGCGATCTTTCGGCGACGGCAAAGACGCGGAAGGCGGTGCTCGAGCGGCTGATGCCTCGATTGAAGATCGCGTCGCGGTGCTCGTTCAGCGATAAATTTTTGGTGGTGCGGGGGGATTTGCGGACGTACAGAATCCACCTAGGGAGCGGGAACATTTTGATGGAGCCGAATGATCAGTATTTGTGCATCGTGGCGAAGCAATCGGCGGGGGCGGGGACTGGGGGCGTTTTTTTTGCCTTTTGAGGGGGATGGGCAGCTTTCGATTATTTTGAGCAAGGCGTTTTTGCTGGCGGAGGATGTGAAGATCAAGGATTCGACGATTACGCGGCAGATTGGGAGGGGGTGAGTTTTTGATAGGGTTGCCGGGAATGGATTGCTGGCCTGTGTGGTGGCGCGGCTATCACAGTGGATCCCCGCCAGCGCGGGGATGACTTGTGACGAAAGGTGAAAGTTGCGTTATCGGCCATCGTTTCCTGAGAGGGGTGTCACTTTTGGGTTTACGACCGGCTCAGGGGCGGCGGGGGTCGCCGCCGGGGTTGCCCTTGTCGTCAATGATGAGGTTGCCATCGGAGTCGATTATGTTCACGCCGGCCATGATTTTCGGAGTGAACTGAGCGGCTGGATAGGATTTGTTGAAATTGATGGATTCGGTGGTGAACTGAGTCCAGCGTTCCACGTCGCGATCGGAGGCGGGGGAGAGGGACGTGCAACGCGTGACAACAGGGTGTCCCTCGATCGTCTCGAAGGCGTCGGCGGTCCAGATCCAGAGGGGTATTTTCGCCAGGCGGTCATCGGGCGTTTTATAGGATGCGACCTTGAGGACGAGTCCGGTCTCGCTGTCGATGTGGAACACCTGGTCCTGCTTCCAGTGTCGGCCCCAATGTGGGTAGTCCGGCGAGTAAAAGTGCCATGAAAGTTGGGGTGTGAGGGGAGAGATATCTGATTAGCGCACTCATTGCGTCTGATTAGCGCACTCATTGAGTCTGTCCGATTTGTTTCTGCGATGGGGCGAGGGGGTGGTTGTTCGTTCGTCCCCCCACCCGGCCTCCCCCACAAGGGGGGAGGAGTTCGGAAGGGGAGGCTGCCTCATGAGGGGGGAGGAGTATTGAGGCGCATCATACATATAAGGAGTTACGAGTGGTTTTAGAGTTCGTCCATGATGGCGTTGAGGATGTGGGGGCCGGGGCGGAGGTCGGTTTCTTCGAGGGTGGCGAGGGGGTGGTGGACGAGGTTTTGCTGAGTGACGAAGTCGGGGCGTTCGGGGGCGGCGTAGAGGAGGCCGGTGACGAATTCGTCTTTTTCGTGGCTGTCCCAGAGGAGTTTGACGGCGGCGGAGCGGTCGCGGACGTTGTGCTCCGCATGGTGGAGGGCTCGGAGGGTGATGATGGAGCCGTCGTGGAGGAGGACGCGGGTGGTCTGGCCGGGTTGTTGCTCGATGGAGATTTCCTCGTGGTGGGCGACGAAGCCGATTTCATGAAGCGGTTCCTGGTGTTCCTTGGCCCAGTCCCAGCTTTTGGTGGAGCCGGTGAAGTCGTTGAAGGTGACGCAGGGGCTGATGATGTCGAGGAAGGCGGTGCCTCGATGGTGGAGGGCGGCCTTGAGGAGTGGGAGGAGTTGTTTGCGGTCGCCGGCGAAGGAGCGGGCGACAAGGGTCGCGCCGGCGGCTACGGCTTCGAGGCAGAGGTCTAAGGGGGGTATCGGGTTGGTCTCGCCGCCGGGGCGGCGGAGGGGGGCGTCGAGGTCGGCGGTGGCGGAGAACTGGCCCTTGGTCAGGCCGTAGCAACCGTTGTTCTCGACGATGTAGAGGATGGGGATGTTACGCCGGCAGGCGTGTTTGAACTGGCCAAGGCCGATGTTGGCGGTGTCGCCGTCGCCGCTGATACCGATGACGGTAAGCTGACGGTTGGCGACGGCAGCGCCGGTGGCGACGGAGGGCATGCGGCCGTGGAGGCTGTTGAAGCCGTGGCTGTACTGGAGGAAATAGGCGGGGGTTTTGCTGGAGCAGCCGATGCCGCTGATCTTGGCAGTGTGGAAGGGATTGAGGCCGACCTGCTTGCAGGCTTCGATCAGGGCGCTGGTGATACTATTGTGGCCGCAGCCCTTGCAGAGGGTGGATGCGGAGCCTTGATAGGCGAGGACAGCAAGGGAGAAAGGCTCGCGGCCGGTTTCGCGGACGAGGACGGTGGCTTCGGTGGGCATGGGAGGGAGTCTCGGAGAGGTGAGTGGGGCGTATTGTTCCGTTGGTGTTGATTCGTTTGTACGGAGGACCCTCACCCGGGGCTCTCTCCCGTGGGGAGAGGGGGGGAAGAGAGTTTCGCATTCGTTTATTCGGCGGTGGGGCCGGCGGAGTTCTGAGTCTGGTCGGCGGGGCTGGGTTGGAGGTTTTCGGAGCCGACACCCAGGGATCGGTCGCCGACATGAGGCGGGGCGTCGGCGGTGGCGATGGCGGGGCGTTCGCGCTCGAGGAGCGGCAGGGTGATTGCGGAGGCGGGTATGGGGGTGCCGTCGTAATGGAGGATGGGGACCAGGCGTGGGATGAGGTCGCCGGAGAGAGTGCCGTGGAGGAGGAAGTTGACCTGGCCGTCGCGGTTTTGCTCGATGAAGTAGACGCGGTCGTGGCGGGTGATGAAGTCGGTCACGGCGTTGTCGATGGGGAGGGCGCGGATGCGGCAATAATCGGTGGGGATGCCGAGAACGCGAAGTTGATCGCGGGCTTCCGCGATGGCCCAGTGGGTGGAGCCGTAGGCGATGAGGCCGATGGAGTGGCCTTCGTCGTCGATAACCGGTCTGGGGAGGCGGCCGCGGGCAATTTCCAGCTTGTTGACGAGGCGGTCGATGTTGCGTTTCCAATCGTCGGGGCGTTCGCTATAGCCGGATTTTTCGTTGTGACCGGTGCCGCGAGTGAAGTAGGCGGCCAGGGGGTGCTCGGTGCCGGGTAGGGTGCGATAGCAGACGCCGTCGCCGTCGAGGTCCTTATAGCGTTCGAATTGGCCGAGGCGTTCGAGGTCGGCGGCGTCGAGCACCTTGCCACGGCTGAGGGGGCGTTCGGGGAAGGAGAAGCGGGGACTCATCCAGAGGTTCATGCCGAGGTCGAGGTCGGTAGCGACGAAGACGGGGGTTTGGAACTCCTGGGCGAGGTCGAGGGCCTCGACGGTGTGTTCGTAACATTCGCCGACAGAGGCGGGCATGAGGACGATATGGCGGCAGTCGCCGTGGCCGAGGAGGTGGAGTTTGAGGACGTCGCCCTGATTGGTGCGGGTGGGAAGGCCGGTGCTGGGTCCCATGCGCTCGACGTCGACGATGACGACGGGGATTTCGGCGAAGTAGGCCATACCGACGAACTCGGACATGAGGGAGATGCCGGGGCCGCTGGTTGCCGTCATGGCGCGTGCGCCGGCCCAACCGGCGCCGACGGCCATGCCGATGGCGGCCAATTCGTCCTCGGCCTGGATGATGGCGAAGGTGGCCTTGCCGTCGGGATTGACGCGGTGGTCTTTGAGGAGCTCCTCGGAGTATTCCGCGAGGCTGCTTGAGGGTGTGATGGGATACCAGGTCAGGACGCTGGCACCGCCGAAGAGCGCGCCGATTGCGGATGCGTGATTACCCTCAATGAGGATAGTCCCGGCTGTCTGGTCCTGGCGTTCGACGCGGACGGGGAGGGGTGGGAGGTGTTCCTCGGCCCAGGCGAAGCCGGCCTCGGCTGCCCGGATGTTGACATCGGCGGCCTTGGCCTTGCGACCGGGAAATTGCTTGCGGATGGCGACGCGGACTTCGTCGATCTCGATAGCACAGGCTGAGGCGGCGACACCGACGTAGACCATGTTGACGACTTTGCGGAGTTTGTCGCGGTAGCCTGTGTCGTTGGGGCTGGGGGGGTAGGCGGATTCAGCGAGTTTGCCGAAGGGGACGGCGAAGAGTTCGACGTCGTCGCGGAGGCCGGCGAGTGGGGTCTTGAGGTCGTCGCGGTGGAAGAGGACGCTGCCAGCACGTGCGGACTGAAGATCGTCGACGGCGGTCTGCTCGTTCATCAGAACGAGGACATCGGGGTCATCGCGGAATCCGACATAACCGCGGCGGCTGGCACGGATGAGGAACCAGGTGGGCAGACCCTCGATATTGGAGGGGAAGATGTTCTTGGCAGAGACCGGGATTCCCATGCCATGGAGTGCGCGGAGGAGGACCAGGTTGGCCGATTGGCTTCCTGAGCCATTGACAGTCGCGACGCGGATTGCCAGGTCGTCGAGGGTGGGTGGATTGGGTTGGATTTGAGGACGGGATTCGACGCGCGGCTGGGCAGTGTGGGCGGACGCCATGATGGGAGCGGGCCTCGTCTAAGTGCGACGACGACCGGGCTTCAGGGGGATACTCGTGACGACGCAGGCAGGGCGTCGGCGAGGCCCCGCGAAAGTTCGGTCTATGTCTGGGAGAGTTGGACAGGCCATGAGGTTGATTTCATAGCCTGAAATCCAGTCGAACAGATCCCAGTGGGGATCGCAACTTTGTGCAATAAGTCACGAACTGGTCGATCAGGGGCGGGAGTTTGTAGTCTTGTTGTCGAGTAGGTTGAGAGTGAGCAGGGAGGGGGCAGATCATCGAAGGCGACGTTGAATTATTGATGGATGCGTTTTATCTGACGGGGCAGACGGCGTCGGGTAAATCCGCCGTGGCACTGGAGCTAGCCGGCAGGCTGGATGCAGAGATTCTTGCGCTGGACTCCATGACCTTGTATCGGGGGATGGATATTGGCACGGCCAAGCCGACTTCCGCCGAGCGTGAGGCCTTGCCACATCATCTGCTGGACCTGCTCGATCCGTGGGAGCACGCGAGTGTGGCCGAGTATCGAGAGTGGGCGCTTGAGGCAGTGCGAGGGATAGGGTCTCGCGGGAAGCGAGCGCTGTTCGTTGGTGGGACACCGATGTATTTGAAGGCCCTGTTGCGTGGTCTTTTCGTGGGGCCGGGTGCGGATCTGTCGCTTCGTGCGGAGCTGGAAGCCGAGGCGGATCGCAACGGCGAGCTTGCGCTTCATGAACGGCTGGCCGCGCTTGATCTTGTGACGGCGACTCGATTGCATCCTAACGATCGCCGACGTGTGATTCGGGCGTTGGAGGTGGTGATTTCGACGGGCCGGCCCCTGTCGGGGCTTCAAAAGGAGCATGACCGGCCAGCGGTTGGCGCGCGGGTCGTTGCACTGGTACGGGAGCGATCGGACCTTATTGATCGGATTGACCGGCGAGTTGATCGGATGTTCGGGGAAGGGCTGGAAGCGGAAGTGGAAGGGCTTCAGGCAGGGTTGCGGCCGATTCACTACGTCCCGGCGCAGGCGGTTGGTTATCGGGAGGTTATGGAATCACTGACGGGACGCATGACACGGGATGAGGCGATTGAGCGGACCAAGATTCGTACGCGACAATTCGCGCGGCGGCAGGCGACCTGGTTTCGTGGTTTGGAAGAAGTGAGGGTCTGGCCGTTGGAGCCGCTGGAGCGAACAGATAGTACGGCGATGCGGCTGGCTAACTGGTTTGAGAACGACACGGAGGGATGAGAGCCTTATTGAGCTTCGCACAGTCCGGTTGCGCGGAGGTCATGCTCGCGCAGGCTGGGATTCCTAGGTTTACCGCTCACGCACTGGATCCCCGCCTGCGCGGTGATGACCTGGTGAGCGAGGCGGCTGAGGAGATTCACCGCGACTGCACGCACTGGAACCCCGCCTGCGCGGGGATGACTTCGGGCGAACCCGTATCGGAACTGAACAATCTGGGGGCCAATAGAGCGAGGGCGGAGGTCCAGAACCGGGCGAGCCTATGGATCGCGCGTGGGCTGTTGCTGGTTGCGGCTCGACTTGGTTTATGAGAGTGAATCCCATGGGCCCCGGGGTCGGACTCAGTAGTCTGACGGGTAGAACGAGTGAACCAATTGCCGGGTGGGCAGATGGTGTGGGTGGACCGCTCGAGGAAACAATTGATACTGTCGTGTTGGGTTGAGTTGGAGATGAGCCTGATTTTCGTGATACTTGTCCAGTCCGGATCGCCTGGGGGTGTAGCTGGCGGGTAGGATGACGTTGAGTTTGAATAGGGGAGAGAGTTCTTGGGCATGATCAAGTTGGAGGGAATTGCGAAGGAGTATCGGATGGGGGGTGAGACGGTACATGCGCTTCGTGGGGTAGATTTGGATATTGGTTCAAATGAGCTGATGGCGATCATGGGGCCGTCGGGGTCGGGCAAGTCGACCTTGATGAATATCTTGGGATTGCTGGACGTGCCGTCGCAGGGACGTTATTGGTTTGACGGCCAGGATGTGGCGCGGCTGTCTCAATCGGAGCAGGCCCGGCTGCGGGGTCGCGTGATCGGGTTTGTTTTTCAGACGTTCGAATTATTGCCGCGTCAGACGGCGTTGCAGAATGTGGAACTGCCGTTGACGTATTCGGGGGTGGGTAGGCGTGCGCGGCGGGAGCGTTCGGGAGAGGCGTTGGCGCGGGTGGGTTTGGCGGATCGGATGCGGCACCGGCCGAACCAGATGTCAGGAGGTCAGCGGCAGCGGGTGGCGATCGCGAGGGCGTTGGTGCAAGGGCCGGCGATCGTGCTGGCGGACGAGCCGACGGGGAATCTGGATACACAGACTGGGGAGGAGATATTGGGTCTTTTCGAGGAGTTGCATGCCCAGGGCCAGACCATTGTGGTGGTGACGCACGAGGCGGAGGTCGCGGCGCGGTGTCGACGTGTGGTGCGGATTCGTGATGGTCGAATCGCTTCGGACGAGGCGGTGGGATCATGATAGGCATGAATGTCTCGACGGCCCTGGGTCAGCTTTGGTCGAACCGGATGCGCTCGGTGTTGACTGTGGCGGGAATTGTGATCGCGGTGGCGTCGACAATCACGGTGGTGAGCGTGGTGCAGGGGTTCACGCGTTATGTTGGGGAATTCCTTCAGGGGATGGGCACCAACGCGATGTGGGTCTGGCCGAACCGGCCGGCAGGTGAGGCGGGCAAGTGGTTGGGCCGGGTGACGCTGGATGCGATGGATATCGAGGCTGTGAAGCGTTCGTGTCCGACGATCCGGCGGTTATCGCCGTTGATCATGCGGCCGGGAGTGAAACTTGTTCATGATCGCCGGGAGATTCCGGCCAAGCTGGAGTGTGTGTCGGCCGAGTATCACGCGATCCGCAATCTACCGGTTGAGGTTGGGCAACCGTTTTCGGCCGTGAACATTGAGCAATCGCATCAGGTGTGCTTGCTAGGGCGGGAGGTACTGAAGAAGTTACAGGGGGGCGATGACTTGGTGGGGCAATCAATCTTGTTAAACGGGCAGAGATTTCGTGTGCTTGGCATTTTGGCGGAGAAAGGGAGCTTTTTGGGTGAGAGCCTGGACGATGTGGTTTTGGTGCCGTGGACCACGGGCTTGAAGATGTTTCCCAGTTCGAGAATGAAGCTGGCATTTACGGCGCAGGCGGTTTCGGAGAAGGAAGTGCCCGAGGCGAAGGCGCAGATCGCAAATCTGCTGAGGCGACGGCATGGGCTTGGGGCTTATCAGCCGATTGATTTTCAGGTGCGTACTCAGGACGAAATCCTTCAAGCGTTTAATAGTCTGAGCCTGGTGGCGACGGCGGTTTTGGCGGGCATCGTGGGGATCTCGCTATTGGTGGGCGGGATTGGGATTATGAATGTGATGCTAGTGAGCGTGACCGAACGGACGCGGGAGATCGGTTTGCGGAAGGCGGTTGGGGCGAGGCGGCGTGATATTTTGGGGCAATTTCTGGCGGAGGCGGTGGCATTGAGTTTGGTGGGTGGCGGGCTGGGGATTGCGC
This sequence comes from Isosphaeraceae bacterium, assembly GCA_041750675.1. Classification (GTDB taxonomy): domain Bacteria; phylum Planctomycetota; class Planctomycetia; order Isosphaerales; family Isosphaeraceae; genus BPJS01. The sequence goes on from JBGSYY010000585.1 coordinate 8,748, forward strand.
TGGGGTATGGTTTGGGAGCGTTGGCGAGCCTTCATCCGCAGATGGTGTCGGTGGTGGTACCGGCGTGGGCGGTTTGGCTGGGATTTGGGATCTCGGCGGGCACGGGTGTGTTGTTTGGTTTGCTGCCGGCGGTGAAAGCGTCGTTGCTGAATCCGATTGATGCGTTACGGCACGAATGAGCGGAGAGGGAGTGGAGAGACGTGTCCGTCGTGGTGATCGGGCTGCTAGGATAGGCGACTTAGTTCCGATCACCATGGATTTTGGGAGAATGCGTTTCGGCCATGATTCATCCCTGGCACGATGTCACCCCCGGAGAGAATCTGCCCACGCTGTTTCGAGCGGTGGTTGAGATTCCGATGGGGTCGAGTGTGAAGTACGAACTCGATAAGCGAACGGGATTATTGCGGATGGACCGCATCCTGTACTCGGCGGTGTATTATCCGGCGAACTATGGATTCATCCCGCAGACTTATGCGGAGGACGAGGATCCGCTTGATGTGTTGGTGTTGTGCCAAGAGACGCTGGCGCCGATGACGTTGGTGAATGCTCGGGCGATTGGCTTGATGACGATGGTGGATAGCGGGAAGAAGGACCACAAAGTGCTGGCGGTCGCGGTGGATGATCCGGAGTTCAATGGGTTTCAGGATGCGAGAGAGCTGCCCCCTCACCGATTGATGATGTTGAGGCGATTTTTCCAGGATTACAAGCTTCTTGAGGGGAAGTCGGTTGAAGTGGATGAGATCATGTCGGCGGGGTCTGCACTTCCGGTGATCGAGGAATCGCTGGAGCGATATAGTCAGCAGCGTCGCAAAGGATTTGAGTGATATGAAGGCTGTCGTGATTGGAGCATCCGGGCAGATTGGGGGTTGGTTGATGTGGCACCTGGCCGAGCGCGGCCATGTGTCGGTTGGAACGTATTCGACGGTCGGTTACCCGGGACTGGTGGAGTTGCGGGCGGGTGAGGCTGGCGCGACGGAATGGCTTTTGTCCGAAGCGCCGGATGTTGTTTTCTATCCGGCCGGCTTTACCTGGGTGGATGGGTGCGAGCGTGATCCGCAACGGGCGATGGCGGCGAATCGCGACGAGCCAATGGAGATGGCGCGGGCGTCTGCCTTGTGCGGTGCCCGATTTGTCTCTTTTTCGACGGACTACGTTTTTGACGGTGGGTCGGGGCCATACGTTGAGACGGACGCGGTGGCTCCACTAAACGTCTACGGGCAGGCGAAGGTGGATGCGGAGCGATTGATGACGGAGGAGTTTGGGGATCAGGTGTTGATCGCTCGTACCTGCTGGGTTTACGGACCGGAGCGACAGGGGAAGAATTTCGCCTATCAATTGGTGAGGAATTTGGAAGCGGGAAAGGGGCTTGTCTGTCCGAGCGATCAATGGGCGAACCCGAGTTATGGCCCTGATGTCGCGCTTGGGGCAGTCATGCTAGCGGAGGCGGGTGTGAGCGGCGTAATCCATCTTGCTGGGCCGGAGTTTGTGAATCGGGTGAGGTTTGCCGAAGCGGTTGCGCGTGCGTTTGGGCTGGACGCGAGTCGGATTGAGGGGCGGTTGACCGAGGAGATGGGCCAGGGTGCGGCGCGGCCTTTGCGGGGTGGGTTACGTAGTGATCGAGCTGAGGCAATGCTGGGATCGATCATGCGGCCCATGGCGTTGGCTCTGGTGGATTTCGATCAGCAGGTTGGCCCTGGTCGGCCCTGGCTTGATCCTCGTTCGTGAACTGCCGGTTGGCACCAATGAGCAGGGATCAGCAATGAGTGAGCACGTTATCGGCGAAAATGGGATCAACCTGACGCAGTTGTTGAAGAGCGCGAACCTGGCGGAGTCGGGGGGGCATGCAAAATCGTTGATTGACGCGGGACTTGTGTTTGTGAATGGGGAGATTGAGACCAGGAAACGACGACAAATGAAGGCTGGGGATTTTGTGGAGGTCAAGGACGTGGGTATGGTTCGTGTAAAAGATGCGTGTCATAAAGATACATGATAATGTTCATGCGGCGAGAGTGTTGGGCTTGAGAGTAGTCCGAAGGATGTTGGTAATGAAGCCGGCATGTTGAGGAAGTAGGCCCTTTGAGGTCGTGCCCTAATTGAAGGGAACTCCAGAAGCTGACAGGTAGGGCTTTTCTCGAACGGGAATGAACTGACGTCGCTCGTCGCGATGCGAGACACTTGGAGTTCTGGGCGAGGCCATCAAGAAGTACGACACTTGACGTACTTCTTGCATCCTCGGGGAGTTGTAACTACACAATAGGGGTCAGAATAAAAAGTGATGCTAGATCGGGACTAGGAGTTCGTTGCACGGTGACACGAGTACTCTGGACTCAATGAGAGGTATGTCGTGCTTGGCGAATCACTTAGGGAGACGTCTGTTGACGTTGTGGCGAGCGAGTTGAGGCAACGAACGCGGCGAGTTCATGTGATCCGAATGCCGATGACTGATCAAGGATCATTCCTAGAAGCCGTGCAGACGGGATTGTGTGGGCAACCGAAGTCGTTGCCTTGCCGATATTTTTATGATGAAGCGGGCTCAAGACTCTTTGAAAAGATCTGTGATTTGCCTGAGTACTATTTGACTCGAACTGAAGAAGAGCTTCTGAGGCGATTTGCCGGAGAGATGATGACGGGGTTTGAGGCACCTCCGGTCGTTGTTGAGCTGGGGAGCGGCAGTTCACGGAAGACACGTTGGTTGCTTGAGGCAGGTCTGGAGAGTTATGGGAGTCTTGAATATCTTCCGATCGATGTGTCTCGGGAGGTTCTCGAGGAGTCGTCACGAGCACTTGCCGGGGAGCTTCAGGGACTTCGGGTTACTGCGATCGCGGGGGATTACTCAAACGCATTCGAGGCGATCCATGAAGGTGTAGACGGACCCAAGCTGGTTGTTTTTCTGGGATCCAGTCTGGGAAATTATGAGTTCGACGATGCGGTCGAGCTGTTGTCCATGATCCGCGAGGGGTTAGGTCCAGGTGATCAACTTCTGCTTGGAACCGATATGGACAAGGATATCCAGATTCTTGAGGCTGCCTACGACGACAGTGCTGGAGTGACGGCGGCGTTCAATTTGAATTTATTGAGTCGGATCAATCGTGAGATTGGAGGTCGGTTTGACTTGAAGGCATTTCGGCATCGGGCCAGATACAACCAAGAATCACGAAGGATTGAGATGTTTCTCGTGAGTCAGAAGTCGCAGTCCATTCGGATCGAGGAGGCGAATTGTTCGTTTCGGTTTGAAGCGGGGGAGGAGATTCACACGGAGAACTCACACAAGTATACGGAGGAGATTCTCCGCCAGCTGGCGAGGGATTCGGGGTTTACGGAGGGACGTTCATGGAGCGATGAACGGAGTTGGTTTCGGGTGCAATTATGGGTGGTTGGTTGAGCTGGGAATTGGTTTGGACTGGGATCGGCCTGAATGCGGCTTTGAAAAAATTTGAAGCTTGATGATAAGTCAGGATGAGTTGGGTGATTATCAGGTTGTCGTAAACAGGACAACCGTCTGTTGCGCGAACTGGCTGATCCCGTGATCCTCGCTCTTGGCGAGAGGAGACGGGGGGGCAGAGTCGTAGTCAAATCTGAGCAGAATTCCTGAAAACAAGAGAACTACACCGCTCTATCCAAGTGTCGTGGAGTGAACCCGACTGTACCGATCCTAGCACTGGGACGTGGCTTAGTTTCCTTCGGGAGCCGAGCTTTCTGGGCGACGGGGTGGGGAAAGCGGGCTTTGTAATCCACGATTGGTGATGCATGTCGTCTCGCTCAAAGTCGAAGCGGATCCTCGAGCCACCCAAACTAGGGCGACGACCGGTAACGGCTCGGCAACTGCACCATACGGTCCGTGAAGAACTCGGGATTGAGATTGCCACACAAGCGGTATGCCGCGGACACAATGCGCCCTGGGAGTTCTTCCGCGACATCTTTCTGAATCCACCGATGCTGGCTCTGATACTTGGGCCTCGTGGAGGAGGCAAGTCATTCCTTTCCGCTTTGGATACGCACCTTAGGAGCCGATGGACACCGTTCTTGGCGACTCGGATCTTGGGTGGGAGTCGCGCCCAATCGATGCAGGTCTATCTTGGCTTACGCGAGCTGGCGCGAGTGGGTCGTGAGGGAGAGCATGTGGAGCAGCTTCTGCGTGATGGAGCGCGGTACCGAAATGGGTCGGAAGTGCAGATTCTCGCGGCGTCGAGCACGAGTGTGCGAGGACCTCACGTTCCTTGTTTGAAGCTGGATGAGGTTGACGAGATTGAGCCGGAATTGCGTGAAGCGGCGATGGGCATGTGTATGAACCGACGAGGCGAACCGGCCTCGGTGGTGATGACATCGACGTGGCATCGGGTGGGTGGTCCGATGAGCGAGCTCGTGGATCGTGGCCGGGGCGGGGAGTATCCCTACTATTCGTTTTGTGCGTTTGAGGTGCTGGAGCGATGCCCTGAAGAGCGAAGTGGGACTCATCTTGAAAGGTGTCCGCAATGCCCGTTGATGCCATGGTGTCATGAGGATCGTTGGCACGACCGACAGGGTCGGCCCAAGGCGAAGCGATCTCGTGGGCACTACGGTATCGACGCGCTGATTCAGAAATTACAAGGGACCAGTCGTCGCACATTTGAGGCGGATTACTTGTGTCGTGGACCTCGGGCGGAGGGCTTGTGGTTTCATGATTTGCAAGCGGCACGAATCGAGAGTCTTGGGGCGGAGTACGACGCTTCACTTCCGGTTCAATTGGCGGTGGACCCTGGTGTTTTCACGGGTGCGGTGTTCTTTCAATTGCAGCGCCATCGCGAGCCGGGTCAGTCTTCGCCGGTTGAGCAGATTCATGTGTTCGGGGATTATCTCACCGAAAATCTTCCCGCGGAACAGAACGCAAGGGCGCTCATGGAATTGGCAACGCGGCTCTGTGGTGGGCGGATCGATGCGGTGTGGGTTGACCCCGCGGGGGGTTCTCGGACGTCGATCGGCCCCACGGTTCTCGGTGAATATGAGCGTGCGGGCTTGATGCCATTGCGGGCTTGGCCGCGCAGTTCCGTCACCGATAGTCTTGCGCTTCTGGAATCGTTCTTGCAACCTGCGGACGGGGTTGACCGGCTATTGGTACATCCGCGTTGCGCGGCACTGATTCGGAGCCTCTCGAGCTACCGCCGGGCGAGACGCGGTGGGCAGTGGCAGGATTATCCTGAGGATCCCCAACATCCTCATGAGGATCTGGTCGACGCATTACGCGGCGGCCTACGGGCCCTGTATCCGGAGGGACGCCGACCAATCAGTTCGCTACCACGAATTTCGGCAAGACAGGTGTTTTAATGCGAAAGAATAGTGCGAATCTCGAATTAATCCGTCGGCGGCATCCCGAGTGGCGGGATCATCACCTGCGATGGCGATGGCTGCTGGACTCGCATGAAGGGGGTGAGCGATATCGTGAGGCGATTTACGGCTACGACCGCCGCGGTCTGCCGATCCGAAACCTGGTGCGTCACAAGCGAGAGTATCCCGATCCGCGTGAACCGTTGAGCGGAGGTTTGGGGAACCCGTTCGCTGGGCCAGGAACTGAGCCGGCGTGCTTTGCCACGGATGACGACTACGAGTTGCGTCGGGCGAGAACACCAGTTCCCACGTTTGTGGCGGAGGCGGTTGAGACGCATCTGTCGCGGATCTACGCACGCGAGGTGAGGAGGCAGGGCCCGGCTCGGCTAGTTGAGTGGTGGGCCGACATTGATGGATGTGGGATGACGATTGACTCATGGATGTCGGAGACGATTGCGCCTTTGCTTTTGATCCTCGGTCAATTGGATCTCTGTTTTGATCATCCTCCGGCTCCTGAGGGATCGACGATCGAAACGCAGGCCGACGCTGCTCTGATGGGCGTTGATCGTTGCGTAGCCTCATTCATTCTACCTGAGAATATGTTGTGGTGGAGACTGGACGAGACGGGGAGGCGGTATTCGGAGTGCTTGGTCCGCGAAGTGGTGGAGGTGGAATCTGGAACGATCGAGCGGTTTCGTCATTGGACGAGCAGTGCGTCGTCACTCTATGACGATGCCGGCGAGCATTTGCTGACGGTTCCTCATTCCTTCGATCGCGTTCCGATCGTACGAGTGTTCGATAGTCGAAAGCCTCGTTGTCGTCATGTAGGGCAGTCACGCTATGAAGGGATCGCCGAGCGTCAGCGCGAGTATTACAACCGCGATTCAGAACTAATTTTGTCCGATACCACGCATGCGCACCCATTGATGCAAGGTCCGGAGGATTACGTACAAGCCGATGGAACGATTCCGATTGGGCCGAGTTGGCTGCTTCCCAAGAAGAAGAACGTGCAGGGCGGTTCGGCGACCTACGAAGGATTTGAGGTGGTGAATTTTCCGAAGGATGGCGCGGAATCTCTACGTCGCAACAAGGAAGATCTTCGGGAGGCTGTGGATCGTGACTCAGCATTGGTGAGACCTACGGGCCCGGAGGGTACGCCGCAATCGGGTCTGGCGAAGATGATTGACCATGCGGATGGCAACAATCGGCTCGCGAAGATCGCCAGAACTCTGGCTCGGGCCGAGAACATCGCGGCCGAGATGGCGATCTGGGTTCTCAACGACGGCAGGCCGGTTGAGGAGGATGAGGCATTATTCGAAATTATTTATCCTGCCGAGTTTGACCTCTACACGGTGTCGGACGTCGCGAGTGCGGCGAGTGAGTTCCAGGCTGTCGCCCTTAGGGCTGGATCACTACCGGTCACGGAAGGCTTGATGCTTACGCGGCTGATGCGGCTCTGCCTGCCTGGTCTGAGCGATGCGACTTACTCTCGTTGCGATGAAGAGATTGAAACTTTTGTGGTAGAGCAGGCCCAGCAGCGAGACCATCTATTTGATTCATCCAGTATCGGTTCGGACTCGCCGACCAAGAGCTAGTTGCCGTGATGGGAGAAGGTGAGGTGAAAGATGGGGGACGCGTGGTGCGGCATCGCTGCCTTGTGCGCGACTCTGACCGCGGCCGTATTGGTTCGCGAGATTGTATTGCCCGCGATTCTGGGGGCAGTCGGATGTATAAGGACTGCTCGATGGGCTGACTGGGGAGTACGAGAGAATGTCGCTATCGCAGAGACATCCCGACGAGGTGAACGCGACCGGGAGGGGCGACTCGGTGGAGGTTCAGAGTGATCATGGGGAAGAAGCCTGGGAACAAATGGTGCTCAGCGCATCAAGCGACGCATTACCAGATGAGGCTTTGAATTCGCGGAAGGATACGCCAGAAACGCTGAGTGTAGCTGGTTCCGGTCGCCGTGAACGGGAGGAGGAGCTCACGCGATTGGTCGCGGAGCGGGAACGGCAACTCCTGGAGCGAGATCTTGCCTATCGACGGCTCCTTCGTGATCGAGAGCTCGCGATGGCGTTGTCTGGAAGGTCACTGGTGGCAGGCGCGGCGGTCCAACTCCTGAAGCTATGGCGTGATGAGTTTGATGTCGTCGAGGAGGTCGGCGAGTGTCGTGTGGTATCTCGCGAGGGACGAACCGTTGGGCAGGCAGTCGAGGAGTGGTTAGCCAAGCCGGAGTATGCCCATTTTCGCCCGGCGGCGAGTCGTGGCGGAGCGGGTGCGATTAGTGGACATCAGGTCGCAGCAGTTGAAGGGTTACGAGCGGCCGCGACTCTTGGTGACTCGCTTGTGAAACGCTGGAGGGAGGGGAGCGACGGCAGTTCAGCCGAGGGTGTGTCGATCGGATTGAATCGACGTCGACGTACCTGGTGATGCTTGGAGGAGCCCATAGCGAGCGGTAGGGGTATCGAGAGTATTGATAAACCGAGCGAGCGGAAGCATGACTGATTCGTGATGACCGCCTGCGTCTTGTGTGTCGTTAACTTCTTGACTTTGTGCAACGTGATGAGGATTTGAGTTCATGCCTAACGCATATTTGCAAGGTATTCAGGGTACGGTCGACAACCTCGCTCAGATTCGCAACGATATCCATGTCGTCGCGATCAACTGGTTTGTAAATCGATGCCCGCTTGTGACGCGAGTGCCGCGAGTGCCGGTGGCTTCCACCACCTTCAGCATGATCAACCGGGCGTATCGAAGCCGCAAGGCGACGCTGGCGGCGGCAGCGACTTTGGGCGATACGGTTGTGACGCTTGCGGATGCGAGTGCGTTGATGAACGGCGATGTGCTGGAGACGCCGTCGGGCGAGCGAATTGAGTTGATGAGCGCTCCGAATGTGCTTACGAATACGATCACCGTTCGACGCGGCGTCGAGGGGACGACACCGGCGGCGGTTCCGAACGGTGAGTCGCTGCTGCTGATCGCCAACAGCCGTAGTGGGGCTGAGGTCGACCAGATTGGCGTTTCGTCGCGACCGACGGGAACCTTGCAGTATTGCCAGACCTGGCAGCACCCGGTGCAGGTTGCTGGTTCGCTCCAGGCGACGTCCGGTTACGAAGCGTCGATGGGTTTGCACACTCCGCTGGACCAGGTTCGAATGGAGGCACTCCAGAATCTGATGGATGACATGGAGTTCTCCTCATATTATGGTCTTGGTGAAGGTCCCGAGGTGGCGACGCGACCGAAGCAGAAGGGGTTGCGCGCCCTCTTGACATCCAACCGGACGACGTTGCCGGCCAACGCTGGTGCTTACAAGCCCTCGGACTTGATTCGTGACACTCTGGAGAAGTGCCGCCGCTCGGGCGGTGATCCTGATGTTCTGGTGGTCTCGTCGAATTTCATGACAGGTTTGGCGATCTGGGGACATGCGGCGCAGAGAATCGATGCGGGCTCCAACATCTTCGGTACTCCGATCGATGTTTTTGAAGCTCCATTCCTTGGTGGGATTTCGTTGATCGAGGCTCCCTTGCTGAAGCCGTCGACGGCGATTGCTTTGACCTCTTCGGAACTGCGGCTCCGTATGAAGCGGAACGAGTTCTGGAGCCCGCGGGGTTCGCGTGGTGACGCGATCGAAGGTGACTGGGTCGCCGAGGGTGCGCTTGAGGTCCAGAACGAGTCGCATCATGCCTGGGTCGAGGGGATTACGGGCTTCTCAGCAAGCTGACGCGGTGATGACATTCTGACCCGTCGAGCGGTCTCCGCCGCTCGACGGGGTCATGGAAGTGCGCCGATGCTCAAGAATTGCGGACCGGTAAGCGATTCGGCTCGTCGTGGTGCGAGTGTGCCGGGTTTTGAGGTTCCTTCCCTGGATGTCCGATCTCATGAGTCAAGTAATCAAGTCCTTCGCTTCCGAGGAGCAGCTGGCTCTGAGGGCGCCTGCCGATTTTCTGGCGATTCTGCCATTAGAACAGGCCGTCGCGTCTGGCATAGATGGTCGGCTTTCTCCAGGCGACTCATGGACTCTGAGGTCAACGTCGGTTGATTTTCAGATGCAGGGGGTCGAGTCTGGACAGTTGGTCCGGCTGAGTCTGGCGACGGGTCCCTTACCATCACCGGGACAGCTTTACGTTGTAGAAAGTGTCAGCGGAAACGCGATCTCAATTCGTCGCATGGGTCAACCCGGGGGTGTGGGACAACCACCTGCTCCTCTTTCAGGACTCGAGGAAGTCGAATTCCTGATCGTGACTTTCATGCCCCAATTGGTACAGAGCAGCGAGGATGTTGCTTCTCGTCTAGGCCTGGCGAGCGTGGGTGGGGCGCTGTGCGATCCGATTCGAGATACTCACACCGTTCGTGATCTGACGATATTGAAGGTTCTCTATCAGCTCTATGAGGCTGCTTCGTTGCGGTCAGAGTCAGAGATTGATGGATACTCAAGACTGTCGATGCACTTTCAAGCAGAGTACAACGATCGGCTCTCCCGTCTTGTCAGTTCGTGTGGATCGGGACAACCGGCCGCTGAAGCAGGTCGCGTGATTCGCTATCTCACCCGGCTATCGCGATAAGACTGAAGGCGAACTCATTTAGCTCGGTCAATTGGCTAGAACATACTGGAGAAGAGGTTTTTCATGGCGATGGCAATCAAGACAATGAGATCGATTGTCGCCTCGGCATCCAATGCCGCGGGTGCATCGACGACGAGTGGAATCTGGAGTTTGAACACGGCGCTCGGTGGTGTGTTGCAGGCTCGTGTCACGAACGGAGCGGTTGCCCCGACGATAGGGTGCGACGTTGTGGTTCAAGCCAGCGCGGATCAGACAAATTGGCGTGATTTTGCCCGATTCAGTGCTGGTACAGTCGCGAACGCGACGTACGACTTCTTCGCCGAGCTACCGGCTCCGATACTTGCCGTGCGGGTTGTATTTTCCGGGAACACGGTGCAAGCGGTCCAGATTGAAGCAACCGGACACGAGCTCAGCTCGATCGGATAAGCGAAAATGCCACTCATCAAGCCGATTAGAGCTGTCGTTCGGCCTGCCGAGCTCCCACCTGGGTGTCGGTTGTATGCCCCTCTTCTGGAACGATCGGGATCTGTGACGGATTCCGCGAGGGGAACCAGGGGCGTTCTTGTAGGAAGCCCGAGTTGGTCGACTGGCCCGTGGGGGCAACAACTCAGTTTCCCCTTGGGATCACCAAGTGGCGTGAACTTCGGCTCATACCTTAATGAACCTAATGTGAGTGCGATTGCCCTGGTCCAGGCTGCTGATATCGGAGTGCCGAGGACTCTCTGGTCCAAACGAGTTGGTGCCAACGGGTGGCAATTTTATCGGGGAAGCAATAACACACTTGCCTTTCGTGCAGGCGGCTCGATTGTTCTTTCGGCGATCGTTGTTCCTGTAGGCCAATATCTTGTTCTCGGAGTGAGCTTTGCCAGTGGTTCTTCTGCAACATTCTACTCGCTGGGTTCAGGCGGATTGTCTCGGCAGAGGATCAGTATTACCCAGAGTCTCGTGCCAGGACTTGAGAACTTGTGGCTTGGCGCCTTCCAGGGCGGCGTGAATCCGGAGAACGAGTGGGTGGGGCCGTTCGTAGCAGGTTTGGTAGCGGATACTGCCTTGAGTGATTCGCAAATGTCGCGAGCAATGCATGACCTCTGGACTGGCAGCTTCCAGGCGATTCGTCCAAATAAAGCTCCACTCCTGCTTGCGGCCTCCTTGTCCTATCCGCCGCCGCCTCCGACGGAGACTGGGCCGTCACGAGCCATCCGTGTGAAGTGGTTTCCCGGTCTTTCTCGACGGATTCGCTGAGGCTTGTCGCTCGCCGAATTGATTGGTGGTAGCGAGGAAGCCGGATTGGGGATAATTCCAAACCCGGCGTTGAGACAGAGGGCAGGACCCTCGAGCAATCAGCACCTAACACACTGCCACGCGACGGATTTGAATGCTACGCATGTGCGATACAGCGTTCACCTGTCGCTAGGCAGAACCTCATAGCTATTAGAGATATCAGATGGCGAATCTCACTCTCGAATCCGCCCGAGTGCTTCTTGATGGGCGAGTTTTACGGGTCGTGTTCCAGTCCCTTACCGGATTGGCGCAGCACGGTATCCCCGATTGGATACCCGGAAACGTAGCGGGGAAGCGACTGAAAATTTCCAAGAACGACTCGGAGTGCGAGTTTTTATCGGCCACCTCGGTCGATTTCAACATGCCGCCGATGTCGTTTCAGGCTCTCACCAACGTGTCGAGCACGCTCGAGCCGGGAAAGTACTACGCCCGGCTTGTCTTTTTCGATGCCAGCGGGGTGGTGGCGAAGGTGTCGACAATCACCGGCAAGTTCGATAGCGGACCGAACTATCCGCTTGTGGTCGCGGCGAACCAGTCAGTCCAATTCGATTTCCCTATGCCAGTGCCGGCAGGACACACGGCGAGCCTATATTTGACCACCGTCAATGGGCCGCCAACCGACTTGCGGCGAGTGGCATCCGGCATTGCAGCTGGCACAACGAAGTACATCGTGGCCCAAGCAAACACCGGATCAGCGTCTGATCAGCCTCCATCCATCCGGGCTTGGAACACGTACTGGCTCATTCCTGAACCACACCGTGTAATCTACAAGGAAACGGGCCTGACGGTTACTGCTGAACAAGGCCTGATCAGCGACGAGTTTGGAAACGAGACCACAGAGCTTAGCGCCGTCCCGATTCAAAATGATTCCATTGTGGAAGCGGACGGCTGGCTCACAGATCGTTTCGGCCTCAGCACGAACGCGGTGACGATCTATGTTTCTAGCACTCATGGGTCGGACAGCAATCCTGGAACATTATTGCAGCCAGTCGCGACCGTGGCGAAAGCGTTCTCGCTTCTACCCAATTCCTCCGGATCGCGGGTACGGTTCCTTCGTGGAGACACTTTCCCTGTGGCGGTGAAACCTCCTCAGAAGTGGGGAGTGGACGGCTCGCCCGATACGCCATTGATCTTTGAAGACTACTGGCGAGATTACACCGGGACGGCGATCGACCCGGGCACTCGCCCGATCCTGGACTCGCTGACCAGCGGCGCGGATCTCATGTCGTACAACCTGGGCAGCGTCACGCGTGTCGGCTCGATCATCATGCGGAGACTACATTTCATCAAGGCTCGCGTGGATTGCCGTTCTGGTGGCGACCGGTTCGTCCTTAGCGATTGCCTTTGTGACGACGCTCCATTCACTCCAAACGGCGATTACTCAGTCCGAATCGATCAGGCGATGCTCCATCGTACGTCAATCTTTAATTGCCACGTGCTCGCATCGGAAGGAGCGCGAGTGCAGGGGATGCACACGCACAACACGACCTCGGTATTGATTAGCGAGTCGGTGTTCGATCTGAATGGATATCGCGGCGAGGGCGCGAGCGCGATCCGCGACCTCTTCAATCACAATGCGTACATTCAAGTCGGGACAACCGAGACTCTCGCCTGGGGTTCGTGGTTTCTGAGAGGTGGCAGCCACGGCATTCAGATTCGTGGTGGCGGTGGGGCGATCTACAACGTGTTCTCGAGCAACGCTATCGCAGGCCAGTTCAACTCTCGGGGCGGGTACTTTCGCAAGCAGGTCATCATCCATAGCGACGACTTGACGATTACGGGGGGGGGGCGTGGCCAGGGTCTGGCAATAGCCGAGGGTAGTGGCGAGCAACCGCTAGGTGGGGTGATCGAATTTTGCATTGCGGCCCACCATCGGGGCAACCAGCCAACTGCGTTCGGCGCGAGCTGGAAGGGAAACGCCACCGAGTTCCCCGCACGGTTTACTTTGCATCGTCACAACCTGGCGTACGACCACGGCCACCCGTTCGCCGCGGTAGGAACTCGTCCCAACGACACCGCGATTGTTGAGCGGAACATTTGGGTGTCCGATACCCGAGACGCGGAGAATCACCAGGTCTACAGCCTGAACGTTCCCATCGCGGACCTCTCATGGCTGACGACCAGGGCTAATGTTCTCTCGCATCCGAGGGGAAGCGTACAAGCCTTGCCGATCCTCACGTCCGCAGCCTCACCCCAAGCCCGAACGATCGCGCAATGGCGGGCGTTGGGCCAAGACCTCGACAGCCTCGATCTCGGGACGACCCGACCCACGTTTGTGGACTCGAACTATGGCCTGCAATCCTACGCCGTGGCCAGCGGAGCGGCCGCAGACGAGGCGGGCTTCTTTCAAGCTGTGCGGACGCGAGCGGCGGGCGTGTGGCCTTCGTGGATTCGCGGCGAAATCGCCTATGGCTCGTTCGCAGCGGCATACACACCGACGACTCTGCCGGCGATCAACGCTACGCCGTTCGGGTTCTACGGTCCATCCGATTATCGATCACTCTCCGGAACAAACTATCAACTATCGATACAACCAAGTGGATACGTGGGCGAACCGTTGCTTTCCACTGTTGAGCCTTCACAAAGCACGACGGAAACCGTCTCGCTTTCTGACGGGGGTGCAGGCGGTGCCTTTGCACCCGCCAGTCTGACGTGGTCTGGTGATATGGCGATCAAGACGTTCACCTACACCCCGGCGACGAGCGGCATCGTTGTTATCAAAGTCATGCGCGATGGGGTCACGGTTGCTGAGCAATCTCTGACCGTGAAACGAAAAGCACGTCGATCTCGGTCCAACTCATTTCGTGGCGGTTTTAATACTCTCGCTAACTCACTGTAAGGCTAAGACATGCTTATTACGTATCGCAATGGCCAGGGCGGTGTCATCCTTCGGATCAAGATCGCGGACAAGACACGCGATGATGGCGGTGGGCTTCCAGGACTCGACCACACGACGGCTGGATTGGTCATCTCAACGATCGCTGATAATGAGTCCACCTCGACCGCCTATCGATCGGCGACGTCGACCCTTGAGACGATCGCGACTCTCGGCACTTATCAGGCACCGACTGACGGGAAATGCCGGTTTCGTGAGGTCGACCCCGTGAATCACCGTGGCGTGTATGAGGTCCAGCTTTCCGATGCACGCTTCTCCGTCAACGGTGCCAAGAGCATCCTGATCGCGATCTATGGCGCGGCAAATGCCATGGACTGCGATGCTCTGATACCGCTCACGATTTGGAATCCGTACGCATCTAACGGCGGGTTCGATCCCTGGAGTGTTGATCTACCGTCGAGCTATCCAGCGAATTCGGCAGGCAGGCGGCTCGGGTTTCTCGACGTCGCGGTATCGACCAGGTCGACCTTTGCGGGTGGCGCGGTGGCCAGTGTGACCGGGGCAGTGGCGAGTGTGACCGCTCCGGTCGTCGTGGGAACGATCCAAGACAAGTCAGGATACCAACTCGCCGCAACCGGTTTAGATTCCGTACTCGTTGAGCCGGGGATCAACGCGCGACAGGCTCTCTCGCCCATTCTTGCGGCACTGGCCGGAACCGTTTCGGGCGCTGAGACCGGCACGATTCTGATGCAGGGAGGGAATTCAACAACGACACGGATTACAGCCACGACGGACAGCAGCGGAAATCGTTCCAGCGTCACGCTCGTCCTTCCTACGTGAGGCAAAGTATCCGAGATGTCGGCAACCACATTTTTCTCACCTCGATACTTCGCGTCGTCGTATTTTCGCGGGCTTCAGCCTATTCGCGAAGAACCGCCGCTGGAGCATGTGACAGACTTACAAATTTATGACGCGGTGGTCTCTGCGCTGCGGGGCACGCGTGTTTTTAATCGAGTGAGCTTCCCGTCACCTGGCCAAGTGCCACCTTCGGCGTCGCCTGATAATGCTACGGCCATCGTCTCCCCGAAGGCCTGGCAGGAAATGTCGGATTCACGAGGATCTCGGGTCTTACGCGAGTTGCGATTCTCGCTGACCTTGTCGCTCAACCCATCTGACAAGCGAGATGCCTTCGATCGCTTGATGTGGTTAGGCAACATCGTTCAGGACTTGATCGATGGTTCCTCCTTGGGAGGACTCACCATCGCTGAGAAAACCCGCTTGAATCGGGGTTTATGGGAATTCGGAGTCCGCGGATTTAATACCCAACTTACCATTGATGGCAAGACGGCATACGTCTTGGATCGCCGACGAGGGCGGAACGAATCGCCAAACTGAGGAAGTCCCTCGATCTACATTGCGAGAGTCGTCAAATGGAGGGCGACTCTCGGTAAATCGAACGTGGTGTTCCTACTAGGGTGAGCCGATTAAGAGCGAAGTGAAAATACTGATGTGTATATGAAAAGGTGCATGGCATCTGATGCTATGGCGACCTCCATTCACCTGTCGGTTCATTACGAATGATCCTCCAAGTGATCCTGAGACTGGAACCCGTCGAACGAACGTTTCACTCGAATTGGAAGTCAGTCTTGGCCCCTTTTTCACGCGAGACCTGTCAATGATTCTATTTCGACTCGGTGGGCTTACTGTAAACTTCGAGCATGTGGCTCTGATCTTTGACAATACTGGAGCAGACACTCAATCGTTGGCGGAATCCGGCTTACGGCTCCAGATGCGTGACGGGTCGGAAATCCCCATTCTCGACGTGATGGATGCTGCTGCACTCCGTTCCTGGCTTGCGACGAACGCTCAGATTCTGGAGTGAATTGGGACGACTTCGAATCAATCCAAGGTCGCATCGCCGGCGATCACGCACGGCAGTTCGTCCAGGCGACTGCATCCTTCGGGGAGAGTCGCCTCATTTCGTAGCATGTTTGGAATATCGTCGACGATCGCGAAACTGGGACCGCAGCGCGTACAGACAAGCCGATCGCCCTCGCGACGTAATGGAGCGCGTCCTAGAGGGCAAACCAGCAGATCGAGTGGATCATTTATGGGACTGCTCATCAGGCTCTCCGTCCGATCCCGTTGCAACGGACACTTTTGTCGCGTTGCACGGGAGTGGATGATACATTGTTCCGGATTCGGCGGAATTGGTCTAGGATTTTGATCATACGAGCGCGGCCTTACGCAGGCAATCGCGCCTCCGAGTGGAGTCGACGGCGTTTGGACACTCGTTGCAGCTACATCGTCCGATTCGGAGTGATGCGTTTTCTCGGCGAGTTCTTCGAGGCGGAGCCGCTTCAACTCTCTCGAGGTGGGAAGGTCGTCCTGAAGACGGACCGTGGCCTTGAGCTTGGCGAGATCCTCTGCCGGGCCACGGATCATTCGCGTGGGTTTCTGCATCAGACCTTTGAAGGAGAGATCGTGCGAGTTGCCGGCCAGGCCGACCTGTCTACGCAGGCTTCGCTCATCGAGCGGCAACGGGAGTCGCTCGCCGTTTGTCGCCAACTTATCGCCGATCACCATCTGCAGATGGATTTGATCGATGTGGAGGCGATCCTCGGTGGCGAGCGTCTGATTTTTTACTACCTTGCCGAGAAGAGAGTCGATTTTCGCGAGCTAGTCAAAGACTTGGCTAGACAGTTTCGGACGCGAATCGAGATGCGTCAGCTCGGGGTTCGTGACGAGGCGAAACTGCTTGCCGACTACGGCGACTGCGGGAAACCGGTCTGTTGTAATACCCACCTGACCCGCATGCCGCCTGTTACGATGCGAATGGCAAAGATACAAAAGAGCACGCTCGACCCGGCAAAGATTTCTGGACGGTGTGGTCGACTCAAATGCTGCCTAAGGTACGAGTTCGACACCTATCAAGAACTGGAGAGCGACCTCCCCCCGCTCGGATCCGTTGTGGAGGGTCGCTGGGGACGTGGCCGGGTCTTGAATCAGGATGTTCTGGCGCAGCGGCTTTTGGTGGAGCTAGACGACCGCCGCCGCATTCTTGCGGGGGTCGCGGATGTGACTCGTTGCCACTCGCAGCGTGATCGTAGGCCCCCTCCCCGGCGGGATGAAACCGCTGGTCCCGATGCTAGAGAAAGGCCCACAGATGAGCCCGAAACATGAAATCGCCCCAATTCTGGCTCGTGACCCGCGGTACACGATTGAAGCCTACGCACTCGTACTGCAAGCCCTCGATCGAGCCACTCGTCAGGCCAGATCTGCTCAACGTCGTCGAACCTCCAAGCCAGCGGGTTCGAGCAAGAGTCGTAAAGCTCCAGGAGGGCCAAATCATGTCACCGGTGAGCAACTGTGCCACGCCACTCGCGACCTTGTCCTTGAGCAATATGGATTGCTCGGAATCGGACTACTTGCGCGTTGGGGCATCCATTCGACCTCGGACGTGGGCGAAATCGTCTACGCACTCATCGCATCCGGCGATCTGAGCAAAACCGACAAAGACTCACGTTCCGATTTCGATAACGTCTTTGATTTCGAAACCGCCCTTCGTCGCGATTACCGAGTGGTTGATCCTGACGAGTCGGCCGGCGGTACCCAGGCCGAATAGGTTAGGGTCCCTTAGTCGAATTGCATGGCAATGGAGATTGAGCAATGGCCACTTCAAACTCGACACGCTCGCAGCGGATTCGACTCGTTTCGATGTTCGTCATCTTCACTTCATGGCTCGTATTCCTGGCGAGTCTCGCTCTCACCTCAGGTAAGCAGCCCCGCGATCCTCAGGTGAGTCTCGCACCCGCTTCTGTTGAAACCGGTACGCCAAGCCCTCCAGGCTCCTCCGACTGAATCAGAACGCCCTGTTCGGTAAGAAAAGGCAGGTAACGCCGAGGAATCCGGCAGTGGAGGTGGAGCCAAGCGTCTTTGGCAACTTGATCAAGAATCGTTGCATGCTGACGCAAATATGCCAGCATCCGACCATCGGCGATCGCGATTCGGATTTCCACCTCGACATCGCTCTCGGCCAGCATCGCGCGCACTTTGGCCTCAAGTGCCTCGACGCCCTGGCCCAAAGCCGCGCTCACGACCACAGCGTCGCCGCCTTCGGCCGTTAACACGTCCAGAAACGAGCGATCCGGTACCCGATCCGCCTTGTTGAGAACAAGCAGGATCGGCCGCTCACTCAGGCCCATCTCTTCCAGCACCTCATTCACGGCCCGAATCTGACGCTCGGCCTCGGGGTCGGATGCGTCGACCACGTGCAGCAGCAAATCGGCTCGTCGTGCTTCCTCGAGCGTCGCCTTGAACGAGGCGATCAGCGCGTGTGGCAGTTGGCGGATAAAGCCGACCGTGTCCGAAAGTAATGCCTGACCGCCCCCGACGAAGTGCCAACGGCGCGTGCGTGTGTCGAGCGTGGCGAAGAGCTTGTCCTCGACCTCGACGCCTGCATCGGTCAGGGCGTTCATCAGCGTACTTTTTCCGGCGTTCGTGTAGCCGACGAGAGAGACGGTTGGCACGTCGTCTCGACTCGCAACCTCACGCTCCTTGCGTGCTTGGATCTTTGAGAGCTTGTCCTTCAGATCGCGGATGCGATGCTCGACCAAGCGACGATCTTCCTCAAGCTGCTTTTCGCCCGGCCCGCGCACGCCGATGCCGCCTTTGTAACGCGACAAGTGCGTCCACATGCGTTTCAAACGTGGTAGGGCGTATTGCAGTTGAGCCAACTCGACCTGTAGGTGGGCTTCATGCGTACGGGCACGGGAGGCGAATATATCGAGGACGACCTCGGTGCGGTCGATCACCTTGACCCCAATCGCCTTCTCCAAATTGCGGGTCTGCGAGGGGGCCAGGTCGTTGTCAAAGATCACCACGTCGGCCGAGTTGACCTCGACCTTCTGCTTCAGCTCTTCCACCTTGCCCGAGCCGATATACGAAGCGATGTCCGGCTTCTGCCGTTTCTGGAGCAGCGAGCCGACCACGAGCAAGCCCGCCGATTCGGCAAGGCCGCGAATTTCCGCGAGTGGGTCTTCAGCATTGGTCTGACTCTCGTAGTCGGGCCCAAGGACGCCAACAAGAACAGCACGCTCGCGGCGCTTCGCCTGCTCGGTCATCGTGAAATGGGTCAAGGCAATAAACACCCTCAAAAGTCTGTTGTGAAAAGATCCCTAGACGCATTCTAGGGATCGCTTCGGTCGACTTCAAATCATAGACTGTCTTCGGGCGGTAGAACGCAGTTCGGGGCGAGTGTTTGGGCCACGCTGTCCAAGCGGCCGATTCCCACCAGACCACCTGAAGTGTCCAGGAGGGCGATATCAAGACCGTTCCAGGTCTGGTCCAGTTCCGACACCCGAGCGGCATCCAGGGTTCGTCCGTGGCGGATCAGTGCGACTTGGGTCGAGTTCAGGGCCACGGTCGGCAGGTGCGAAATCGCGTCCCGCGGCGGTCTAAGCCAGCGGCCCACGGTCTCAGGATTCAGGTCTTCAAGCGCGACCGATTCGGCCAATTTGAAGTCGCCGACGGACGTTCGGGTCAGCGACTGCAGCAACCCGCCGACTCCTAGCGACGCGCCAAGATCACGGGCGATCGAGCGAATGTAAGTGCCCGATCCGCAGTCGATCTCCAGCTCGACGATCGGCCAGGCATAGTCCCACAACTCGATCCGGTCGATCTGCACCTGACGCGGGGCGAGGTCAGGACTTTCGCCACGGCGTGCCAGGTCGTAGGCACGCTCACCCCGGATCTTGAGAGCGGAAAAGGCAGGAGGAAGCTGCTCGACCAGTCCGGTCAAGGGAATCAGAGCATTTTGAACGGCGTCTCGGGTCGGTGGCTCAACGACGTCAATCGCTGCAATCTGGCCCTCGGCGTCCAGGGTGTCCGAGGTGGCGCCGAGTCGAACGGCGGCGCGATAACTCTTACCGGCGGTGTGGAGGTGGCGGATCAGGCGTGTCGCGGAGCCAAGGCAGATCACGAGGACCCCGGTGGCGGCGGGATCGAGTGTGCCTGCATGGCCCAAACGAGTGCCCTTGGGGAAGAGCCTGCCGACCTCGTCGACCACATGGCGCGAGGTCGGTCCCGCGGGCTTATGCACAGCGAGAACGGCCGACCGAAATTTCGTAGCTTCGCTCATAAAGCCTTGCGTCGTCGGCGTTGGCGGTTTGCCGGCTGGAGCCTTGGGCGTGCGGCCGAAAGGTGCGAGCGCCAGGGAGGAACATCGCGGGGTGGGGGTGGGTTGGCCGGCAGGCGGCCACGAACTGTCTTTATTCTATCATCGACGGTCATGAGAGTGTCGATCGCTCATTCATTCGAGCCGCCCGTGCGGGTCACGCGTGTGATCATCGACTGGCGGATGGGAGACTGGATCTCGTCGTCGATGACGCTGACTTCACAGGTGCCGTTGCCATGCTTCATGGCCTTGACGCGGAAGCTGAGAGTCACCTCGCCACCCTGGGGCAAGCTTTCGATCAGGGGAAAGAGGGCTGTTGTCGGATCCGCGGGAGCGGGGTTCGGCGTTCTTGCGTCGGCGCCGGTCAGGCTAAGGATCTGGAGGTTCTCCGAGACGATCCCCTTAACCTGGACGCGGGTCGCGTCCTTGGTGCCATCGTTACGAATCCGGATCTCGTAAGTCGACTCCTCGCCTTCATCGAGTACGCCTCGCGGCTCGCTCACCGACAACGAGAGTTTCGAGATTCCCCGAATATCGGTCTTATGCGTCTCCTTGACCGGGGCGATCCCCTGGGCCTTGGTTCCGGCGGTTAAGACGAACATGCCGACCCCACCCATGCGAACCTGGACGGTGAAGACCTCGGTCGCCTTGGGCGGCAGTTCGTTCAGTCGCCAGTAGAAGGTGCGGGCCTCGGCGGCCCAGGTGGCGCGGGGGTTGACCTGTTCGGGACGGGCGCCCGAGGGCACCTGAGCGGCAACGACCACCTGACTCGCTGGGGCGGTGCCGTTGTTTGTGACTGTGATCCGGTAGGCCGCGACGTTGTCCGGGTAGCGCTCAGTCGGCCCCGAAATAGAGAGTTGCAAGTCGGGGTGGACGACGTCAACCTCGCCGTGGCCGGTCGATTCCTCGGGGAGGTCGGGGCTGGTCACCGAGACGTCGCAGGTTTGAAGTCCCATCGCCGTCGTTTCGACCTCCAGGCGGAGCGGTACCGAGTCGCCAGGCGCAATCGCCGCCAGGCCAAGCTCCTCCTTCAGTGGGAGCACCAGGTCAGTCCCGCGCGAGTGCGTGAAGCCGGGTGACAGACGGGCCTGGATCACGACGTCGCGGGCCGGATAATCGCCGATGTTGGTCACGTTGATATCGAAAACGACCGGCACGCCCTTCATCGGTTTGGCCTTATCGGGGCGGATCTCGACCTTGAGCTGGGGCTGGCGGACCATCGTCCGGGCACGGCCGCCAGTCAGAAGGCTGACGGTCACAGCATGGTCAAACGTCTTTTTCGCTAACGGTTTGACCTTCACCTTGATCGTTTTTTCGGCGCTGACAGGCAGGTTATTCAGCACCCAGGAATAGACGCCGCCATCGGATCGGGCGGGAGCCGGCTCGGCCTCGACGAATTCAAGATCGGGCAGCAACGGGTAGCGGACCAGCACACCAGCGGCGTCGGTAGGGCCGCTGTTGCGGACGATGATCAGGAAGGCGTTATCCAGGTTGAGATTGGCGACCTCAGGCGCGCGGACCTCGACCGTAATCCCGGCGGTAGTTGCTCCGGCGGTGAGGCGTTCGGCCGGCAGCAGAGTCGGGTCGCCGGCCGTCGCAGCGTCAATCGCGGACGGTTGGAGGGGCGGCGAGCTGCTCTGTACGGCCGAGGCACGGACGACGGGCGAGGCAGGCGGCCGTTGCTGGACCTGGACTCGCTCGACACGAGCATCGAAGGGAGCCTCCGGCGGCAGGTCGTCGAGCGCGGCGGGTACCGCATCTGCAGGTAGCAAGATTTCCTGGCTCGCCGGTGCGGGACGAGCCGTTTCCAGAGCTGCGAAGGGGTCTTCAGGCTCCTGCGCCGCCGTGGGCGTCGGCGTCGGGGTGGCCCTCAGAACGGGGATCTCGTCACCCGAGTCGAGGGGCAGAGCAGGGGCCTCGTCAACGGCGGGACGCGCGGGAGCAGCCGGCTCGGTGGGCCGAGGCTTCGGTTGCTCCTTGGCGGCCGGTTTCGCAGCTGGTTCGGCGGGAGCCGTCGGTTTCGCCGTACCTTGCCCTCGCAGCGGAGCGGCGGCGATCGCGAGGATCAGTAAGGCCAGAAGGTGATTCGATCGAATTCTCATGGAAGCGCCCCCCTCCCTGGGAACGGCTTCAAGGCTCGTCTCAACCTGGAGCGTGCCGCTCTCTCTCGTTCGGAGAACCGACGATTCAGGTCACGTAGACGCGGCGGGACGGGACAAACCGGGCCGATCGACTCCGCCCGCGGCGCATACTCGAGATGATGAGACGCGCCGGGACACCCCACGCCGCGGTTCTGGTAACCGATTGAGCGTGATCCGAAAAGGGCAAGTTGGGAAAATTGGATTGAGCGGAACCCGGGTTATTCGCGCAAGGGCCGAAACGCAACGCGTGTGTTCGCTATTGTGATTCGGCTCGGGCACCAACGCAGCGACGGAGAAAATGCGATTGGTCAAGCTATCGACCAATCGCTTCCATCGCGTGGGAAAGAAGTTGACACTGGTGAAAGTAGATCAGTCTCCTCTCATCTGGCCAAGCCCATGACCTGGAAGCGCTGGACCCCCATTGATCCGAGTCTCTCCCTCGCAGGCGCACTTGCCGACCTGCGGGCGCGGACCATCACGCCCACCGGTCTGGTTCGCCGTTGTTTGAGGGCGATTGATCGATTCGAACCGTCGGTTCAGGCATGGGTCTCCGTTGATCGCGAGAATGCCCTGCGGCTGGCCGCCGAGGCGGACGATCGGCAGGCGTCGGGTAGTTCGAGCGGGCCGCTCGATGGGATTCCGATCGGGGTCAAGGACATCATCGACATCGAGGGGATGACGACCAGCGCCGGCGCTCATCACTGGGCGAATGGTCCGGCGAAGCGAGATGCGGAGATTGTGGCAAGGTTGCGCGCCGCCGGGGCGATTCCCTTGGGTAAGACCGTGACGACGCCTTACGCGTGGATCGATCCCCCGGTGACGCGTAATCCTTGGCACCTCAATCGGACACCAGGCGGATCGTCGAGCGGATCGGCGGCGGCGGTGGCGTCGGGGATGTGCCTGGGGGCGCTTGGCTCGCAAACGGGCGGGTCGATCACTCGGCCGGCGGCGTTCTGCGGTGTGAGCGGTCTGAAGCCGACGTATGGGCGGCTGTCGGCCGACGGAATCGTGCCGCTGGCGGCGAGCCTGGACCATCCGGGGTTGATCGCGCGGACGGCGGGCGACCTTCGGATTCTCTGGCGGGTCGTCGCCGGGACAGCGAGTGATGACGTGAACATCGCGGCATACCCGAGAATCGGTCGATTGCGGGGGATGTTCGAGTCGCGGGCTGAGGCGTGCGCCGTTGAGGCCGTCGACTCGTGGGCCGGACGCCTGGCTTCGGCCGGGGTGAGTGTCGTCGATGTCGAGCTTCCGGGCGAATTCGACACGATCCTGTCGCGGCATCGTCTGATCATGGCGAAAGAGGCGTCGGTCCTTCATCGCCGGCGATTCGAGGCGACGCCGGAGGATTATCCGCCGCGGATCGCCGAGTTGATCGCGGAGGGCTTGCGGATCGACGAATCCACGTATCAACAGAAGATCGCAAGGCTGAGCGAGTCGCGCGGCGCGTCGTCAGCGTTGTTCGCCGGGTGCGACCTGATTGTGACGCCGGCCGCTCTGGGGCCTGCGCCCGACCTATCGACGACGGGCGACCCGGCGTTCAACAGCCCGTGGAGCTATCTGGGGCTGCCGACGGTGTCGATGCCTGTCGCGCTCAGTGAAGACGGAATGCCGATGGGGGTCCAGATGGTCGGCCCGGGGGGTTCGGAGTCGCGGTTGCTGGCGTGGGCGGCGTGGGCGGAGCAAGATCGAGACGACGAATCGTGATGAGAAAACCCGGGACCAGTGACGAAGACGTCAAAGGCCCCGCCATAAGGACGCCGGTTTTCTTTCATGCCCAACCATGTGGTGCCGGCTCACGAACCAACGATCGTGATTGGAACCTCCACGACGGGGAGTGCCGGATGGTTGGTCAGAAAAAGGAATTTGATTTCGCTTGCGTCGCGAGGATTCTCCGCATGAATCGTCAGTCGGAAGTCCAATCGCGAAGGTGTTGTCGCACGGAGTTCACAAGCCACCAAGGGATTCTCCTGTGGAGTAATCTCCAAATCGAGTCCTGGTTTCCATTGTATTGAAATATCCAATGATATCGTCGCCGTGCTCGAGTCGACATTGGCGTGGAGGGCGGTGGGTATCGCGTAGACATCAGGCCGTACCGTGCCTCGGACCGGAATATGGAGCACCGGTGCTTGTAGTGATGATCCGTCTAACAGGTCGACAGTGCAATCAATCTTCATAAGACTTTGGAGTCGTGTATGCAGGGCGGTGAAGTGCCGGCGCGGAACCACGTAAGCCTCGGTACGTTCGACCTCCTCCACACCCCCTTCGCGAACGACCATATACGCGCAAGAGGGTTGTGCCTTGATCGCCCAAGGGCTGGAGTCGCCCCGTTCGTGCGTATCGATGAAAAAACTGGTGGTGGCGGAGTCTCCTTCGACCGCTCCGAACTGAATGGTCCCCGAGTAATGGCCCACATAGGGCAGCGGAGTCGATCCGACCATTGTCAACTTCAACGTTTGCTTCCCCGCCTTTTCATTGGTCTTCACGTCGATCCAGACATCTCGCGAGCCCGCGTCGGGCGGGTCGCCTTCGACGACAATCGTGGCCGTCTGTCGTGGCTCAACGATTCTTCTGTCGATCGAGCCCACCGAACACCCGCACGTCGTGGTGACTTCCCCGAGTACCAAATTGCCAACGCCCGCGTTGAGTAAGCGATAGGTCGCGATTACCTGCTTGGTCTGGGAATCGGCAACGATCCGCTGTTCCCTCGGTGTCAGCCACTCGACTCGTGCGCCCTGCTCCTCCCGAAGATGGTCGCGAAGCCAAGACCCGAGGAAAAGACCGACGGGCGCGGCACCGACAAGCAATTCCGCCAATAAGCAAGCTCTGTTCAGTGGGCTCATCGCGGATTCCCTTACAAGGAGTCAGACGAGACGATTTCTCCACGGGCCCGTGAACCGATTGCCATCCAGATGTTTAATTGGATTGAATCGGAAATAAACCGAACCGAGCCGTCGGCCATCGCCGAATGCACTCCGCCGGTGTGGTTGCTGCGAGCGCCGATGTGACCCGGCATCGGAACGGCACCCGCGAAAACGCAGTCTGGAACGGTGCTATTGGGACCAATGGCGTGGTTGTAGCACGTTTGCGGGAGCGTGCCGACGAGCCATGATAGGCCCGACGTCGTGAAGCGTTCTGCGGCGGATCCGTTCCACGTGCCACAAGCCTCCAACGACTGCTGGACGCTATTGGGCACGCCAAGGCCTCCCGCGAACATGTCGGTCCTGGGGTCGAGAGGGGCGCGGCTTGAGGCGCGTCCTCGCAACTTCTCGCTGAACGCGACGGTCGCACTCAGGCCGTCGGTACACTCAGCCGGCGAGGCGCAACGATAGCTGGCGATCGGACCGTTCCACGGCTTGTTCCCGAAGGAATGCCATCGGTCGGACCCGAGGTTCACTCGATAATTGGTGCCGGCCGTCCACCCCGAGTCGATCGCGTCGTCGGAGGGGCACATCAGGATATTGAGTTCCACGGCCATGGCCGTGAAATTGGCGACGGACCCGACACACGCGTCGTCGAGCGAAAGGAAGGGGTCGCCTAGGCCTACCTCAAAATTGATGGAGTTGTAGAGAGACCGCTGATCGAGGCCGTCGAGAAACTGCGTGAAGACAGAATAATCCTTTCTGAGGAGGATGCGGCTCCCAGGCCCGCCCTCGTAATTGGGCAGCCCGCCCGCTAAAGGGAATACGTCGAAGGTGGCGACATAGCCTTGGACCGCCAAGGCGATCTGCCTGAGGTTGTTCTTGCACGAAGCTCGCCTCGCGGCCTCGCGTGCCGTCTGCACGGCAGGCAGGAGAAAGGCCGCGAGCAGCCCGATGATCCCGATGACGACGAGAAGTTCGATGAGCGTGAGACCACGGCTTCGCATCGTGGATTTACGCACAATTCTGCCTCGTCTGGACGCAATCGACTGCAAGCCCCTCGCCATCTACGATCACTTGATCGTTGGCCACGCTCACTTTAGAGCCGCACCCTTCCGTCATGAACATACACGTATCCGTCGGCAAGGCGGGACCGCCACATGTTTTACCCGGCGTCGTCACGGAACAGTAGTAGTTAAAGGATGTGTTGTTCTTCTGCGGACAACTCCTGCCGCCCCCGCTGACGCCGCACTTCAGACCTTCCATGGGAAAATCGTCGCCCGCGGCCGGCTGAGCCGTGAGGCCCGCGATCATGGTCACCTGAAGGATCGCGAACGCGCCCACCACCATCAGTTTGGAAATCAGGTTCGACCGCATTGAAGTTCTCCTTCTCCAGGAACCTCTCTCAAACATCCCAAGACGCTCGGGTGGTCGTTGCTTCTGTACGACCTTCCCAATCTCACGAGGCGCGAGATCTGATCCAGGCCGCTCCCGCGAGGAAGAGGGCCGCTGTCGCCCCGCCCGCGATCAGCCAGGGCCAAGGAGCGGCTTCTGGCGTCCGCGAGGCGACGATGTTTTTAAGGTCGCGTTGAGAGTTCACGGGCTGAGCGCCGAAGAAACGCCGGCGACGAAGCCACGCCTCCCTGCCGCCTTGGAAATGAGAGTTGCCGGTAATGTCGTCCTCGACCCGGACGCCATCCGGGATCTTGGGCACGGCGAACGCGCCGTCGTCAATCGGACGATTCACCGCGAGGCGCAGCACGGAAAATCCCTTCAGCAAAGTCCCGTCGGACATCGGCGCTGTGAATCGGCCCTCCACCGGGAACCAGCGATGGTTGTCCTGTGTGAATCGCGTCGCTTCCCAGTACATTGATTGTCCGCGTGCCTCGAGTTCCACACGGATGGGCAGCCAGTCGCGGTTTGAATCGAGGATGCACCGGAGCGGATTCTCTCGGTGCCGCGCCTCGAGAATGTAATGAGTCGGCCCGTGGTTCTCGGCTCTGGTGAGAGTTCCCCCCTCCGCCAGGTAAGCCGCGAGTGGTCGTCCGCCCGGCATGACCAGCCAGAGAGCCGAGAACTTTGTGTCCTCGTACCGTTCTTCAGTCGATTCCTGATTCATCAGATGAAGTCCCGAAACCTCGTTCGCGAAGCCAGGGAACGAACGGATCGCGGTCCGCACGCGACCATCGCCCCGGATCGATTCCAGGACCTTGCTTTCACCGTCCGGTTTCACCGAGGTGATGACGAGTGCGTAGCGGCTGGGCTTCTTGAAGCGGAACTCATGCCTCATGTAAGGCCGACTCCGATCGCGCTCGCCCTGGGCATCGAGCATGAACTCCTCACAGGTCAGCTCGATCGTGTTCCAGGAATCCCAGATATGCCTCAACGTTGATGCTTCGTCTCGAGGATTTGGGGTTCGTACCTCCAACGGTCCACTGCTCCAGGCTGGGGAAGCGATGAGAACGCCGAGCAGAAAACAGAACAACGGCAAGCCCGTCGCCGTTTTCCGCCGAGGAATGCCAAAACTACGCCATTCTCGGGCGGTGCGACGTGTACCGAATTCGCCCCATGGCCGATGATTTGCGATCCTGTTCATGGCGTCGACCTTCGGCGCCTTTGGGCCTGTTCGTCGCCTAAGTCCATAAAAATGGCAAAGCCTAATACTACTGTAACCGTTCGTCGTACTGCTGATTTGTTCATGCGGGGATATCCTGGCGGGATGGTCATGGCGTCGCAAAGCTCGTGCGACGATTCATCGAAGCCGGTAAAAGTAGCTGCCCTCGTAGTTGCGGATGACATTCTCGTGAGAGTCCCAGGAAAACCCGATCTTCGTGAGCCATGCGGCAGGATAACCGAGGGCTGAGAGGACCTCCGTGAATCGGGCCGATAATCGTTCGGGCCAGCCCATCGCATCCGATCGTCGGAGTTGCTCGTCGGTTTCGAAGAAAAACCAAGCGGAGAGTTTGAAGTCCGCGTCCACGAACGGCACGACGAACTCGATTCGATGGAGCGAAATGCCTTGCTCCTCCGCCCACTTCAGGAGGCTCGTCCTGGCAGACGCGATGCATGCGAACTGATCACTGCGTGTCATGACCGCCTAGCTCGTATTCGGTATCGGGCGTCGCGGGGGGAATGTCCCGGTAGCCTTGTGCCAGTGATAGATCCGCGACTCCTCGTTACGCCGCAGCACCCGCGTCACCACGCGGGCGATCTCGTCCGGGCTCGGCTGCCGTTCGCGGAGCAACCGGGCCAGGAGCTGCCTCGCCTGCGGCACGGTGATCGCCGGGGTTTTCCCCCCCGACTCGCCGTCGTTCCAGGCACAGGAACCAAAGCGCCACCAGCGACAGCGTCATGTGGTGATGCCACCCCACCCAACTCCTCACCTCGTAATGATCCAGCCCGACCTCCCCCTTGCCGGCTCCGAAGACCTCCTCGATCCGGTGCCGTCGCCGCTGGGCTCTCACCACCTGGGCCAGGGGGGTCCCGGGGTCGGCGTTGCTCAGGGCGTAGTCGATCCGCGATTCGCCGACCGGTCGGATCACCACCAGCCGCTCCTCCGGCCCGACACGCCCGTCCTGCTTGGTCCGGGCCCGCACGCTCATCGC
>JBGSYY010000586.1:0-7191 GCA_041750675.1 Isosphaeraceae bacterium
GCCGGAGCGGGCGGGAGTGGCACGAAGGAGGGTGGCGGCGCGGCGAACGGTGGCGAGAACCTTGGCGGGATCGAGCATGGGACGTGGATACTTTCGAGAGGCAAGGGAGGAGGAGGGTCAGGTGTTCAGCTCGAGGGCTTCCTCCCAGTGTTCGTAGAGTTGGCCGTGACGCCAGACGAGGTCGTCGTAGCGCTGCTGGGCGGTGCGGGCGGTGTCGGGGTCGCGATAGGTGGAGGCGTCGGAGAGCGCGACCTGGGCGGCGGCGAGGTCGATCTCGACCTGGGCGAGATCGCGCTCAATGTCGGCGGGCTTGCGATAGGGGAATTTGCGCTTGCGTTTGGGTTTGTCGTTGGTTGAGGGCGTGTTGTTGGCGGCTGCGGATGCGCGGGCGGCGGTGGATTGCTGGGCTTTGAGGCGGGCCTGGGCTTCCTGGTCCTTGAGGTGGCGGTAGGTGGAATAATCGCCCTCGATGACGCGGGCGCGGCCGTCGGCGACCTCGATGAGGCGATCGGCGACCTGGTTGAGGAAGTAGCGGTCGTGGGAGACGACGAGGACAGTGCCCTCGAATTCGCGGATCGAGCGCTCGAGTGCGGCGCAGGCCCAGAGGTCGAGGTGGTTGGTCGGTTCGTCCATGACGAGGACGTTGGCGTCGGTGGCGGCGAGGCGAGCGAGGGCGGCCTTGCCTTTTTCGCCGCCGGAGAGCTGGCCGATAGTTTGGAAGGCGATGTCGCCGTAGAGGCCGAAGCGGGCGAGCAGGTTGCGGGTGTCTTGCTCGACCCAGTCGGGGTCGCCATCGGGCCAGACGGCGCGGATGAGTGAGGTTTCGGGCGGGATGCTGGACAGCTCCTGATCGTAGTAGCCGATCATGACCTTGTGGCCGAGGCGAACCTGGCCGTGATCGGGGCGGTCGCGGCCGATCAGGAGCTTGAGCAGGGTGGTCTTGCCGGCTCCGTTGGGGCCGATGACGCCGACGCACTGGCCGCGCTGAATGGCGAGATCGAAGTCGGTGAAGAGCGGCGAATCGTAGCCCTTTGCGAGCTTGTGGGCGTCGACGACGACATCGCCGGAGCGTTCGACCTGGCCGAAGCCCATGATCGGCTCGGCGATTTCGCGCATGGAATCGGAGACCTCGATGCGTTCGAGCTTGCGTTCGCGGTCCTTGGCTTGCTTGGCGCGCTGGCCGGACTTGTATTTGGCGATGTATTGCTTGAGGTCGTCGATCTCGGCTTGTTGCTTTTCGCGCTGGCGTTCGATGACCTTGGATTTTTCCTGGCGGAGCCGCCAGTACTGGGTGAAGTTGCCGGGATAGACGGCGATTTCGCCGAAGTGAAGCTCCCAGATGCGCGTGACGACGGCGTCGAGGAACTGGCGGTCGTGGGAGACGACGACCATGGCGACCGGCTGGCGGGAAAGATAGGATTCAAGCCATTCGGTTGTCTCGATATCGAGATGGTTGGATGGCTCGTCGAGGAGCATGAGGTCGGGGCTTTCGAGGAGGAGCTTGGCGAGCATGAGGCGGGATTGCTGGCCGCCGGAGAAGGTGGCGGCGGAGCGAGTGAAGTCGGCGGTTTGGAAGCGGAGGCCGAGGAGGATTTCCTCGACGCGGTGGTCGATGGTGTAGGCGTCCTGGTGCTCGATCTGGTCCTGGATTTGCTCGAAGCGCTGGGTGGCGCGGGAGCGGTCGGAGTCGCCATCGGCTTCGGCGATTTCGCGGGCGGCTTCTTCCAGTTCGTTCTGGAGGTCGAGGAGCGAGGCGACGCCGGAGCGGGCCACGTCCATGAGGGTCTGGTCGGGCATGAAGTCGGGCTGCTGCTTGAGCAGGCTGACACGGATGCCGGGGCGGATGGAGAGAGAGCCATAGTCGGGTTGGTCGATGGCGGCGAGGAGTTTGAGCAAGGTGGACTTGCCCGCGCCGTTGGGTCCCACGAGGCCGATACGCTCACCGGCGCGGATCTCGAAGGCGAGATCGTGGAAGATAGGGTCGCCGGAATACTGACGGCCGAGGGAGTGGGCGGAGAGGAGGATCATGGATCTGCTGGGACGGGGGATAGGATCGGGTCGGAATGAGAGGAGCCAAGACAGGTCGTCTTGGGTCAGCGAGGGCGGGGGAATCGCGACATAGGTTTTCAGTTCATTATATGCGGCTACATCATAACGTCGGTGGATGAGAGGCTGGAGCGAATGTCAGCGAGGTATCTAGCGAGTCTTTGTGTGGCGAGATGCGGGCGTAGTCTAGGAAGGCGGTTGATGACGACAACCGTAATTAATCTCGGATGTGAGTCGCGACAAGTCGCGGTGCTTTCCAGATACGAGTTGCTTCCGAGGAACGGCGCTGGCATGAAGGTCACGTCTCCTCGCCGAGGGTCCGCTTGGTTCGCAGCATGTGGTGGTAGTGCTGGGCGAAGCGGTGGGACTCGTCGCGGACGTATTGTAGCAGACGAAGGGCGAACGAGCGGCGGCCGAGGCGGATGGGATCGGGGCGGCCGGGGAGGAAGATTTCCTCGTCTTGCTTGGCGAGCGAGAGCAGGCAGGGCGGCTGGGCGTCGGCGGTGCGGAGGGCGTCGAGGGCGGCGTTGAGCTGGCCCTTGCCGCCATCGATCAGAAGGATGTCGGGGAATGGTTCGTCGCGCTCGCGGAGGCCCTCGACGCGGCGGGCGATGACTTCTCGAATGGAAGCGTAGTCGTCGACCCCCTGGACGCTGCGGATGCGGTAGCGTCGGTAGCCGGGCTTGAAGGGGAGGCCGTCGATGAAGGTGACGAGCGAGCCGACGGTTTCCGTGCCGCCGAGGTGGGCGATATCGACGCCGTGGATGGTGCGGGGCATCTCGGGCAGGCCGAGGACTTTCTGGAGGCCGCGGAGGCCGCGCTTGGGGTCTTGATAAAAGACTTCGGGCTGCGCGTGGGTGGCAAGATCGCCGCGAAGGTGAAGGCCGCGGAGGGCCTTGAGCTCGTCGCGGAGGCGGGCGGCTTTCTCGAACAAACGTTCGGCGGCGGCCTCGCGCATTTCCTGTTCCAGATCGCGGAGGACGACGTCCTTCTTGCCTTCGAGGAAGAGCTTGAGGCGGGCGATCGACTTGCGATATGAGTCCTTGTCGATGCGTAGGTTGCAGGGGGCGGTACACTGGTCGATGGAGGCAAGCAGGCAGGGGCGGAACCAGCGCCAGCGGGGGTCGTCCTCGTCGATGTCGAGAGAGCAGGTGCGGAACTTGAAAATCTTCTGGAGGATCTGGATTGCGCCTCGGAGGCTCTTGGCTCGGGGGAACGGGCCGTAGAGCTTGACGCCGTGATCGCGCGGTTCGCGGGTGAATTCGAGGCGAGGGAAGTCTTCGTTGGTGGTGATCTGGAGGTAGGGGAAGGACTTGTCGTCCTTGAGGTCTGCGTTGTGGCGGGGCTGAATGTCCTTGATGAGGCGGGCTTCGGTGAGCAGGGCATCGACTTCGCTATCAGTGGCGAGGTGGTCGATGGCGACAACCTCGGCGATCCAGTCCTTGATGCGGGGGTCGTCCGCGGCGGTTTTTTGGAAGTAGCTGGAGACGCGGGCGCGGAGGCTTTTTGCCTTGCCGATGTAGATCACGCGGCCCTGGGCGTCCTTGAGGAGGTAGACGCCTGGAGTGGCGGGGAGGGCGCGGGCTTGCTCGCCGGGGGTTGGGAGCGGTGGGGTGGGGACTCCGTCCGACACGAAAGGCGGCCTCCTGGTGGCTCTCCCCAGCGAAAAACCCGGCCGCCGATCCGAACGAGTGGGATCGGCGGTGCGGGAGCGGGGGTGGTCGAAAATGTCGGCGGAGGAGTTGAGTCGCGGGCACCTGGGATCAGCCGCCAAACTCGACGAGAGCGTTCTGGATGTATTTTTCGATGTCGGCGGTCATGGAATCAAGTTGCGCGGCGGTTTTCCGTTTGACCTCGGCCAGGGCGGCGGGGTCGGTGATGCCGTTGGTGTCGGTGCGGGCGAAGAGGTAGATTTTCATTTTCGGCTCGGTTCCGGAAGGGCGGACGGCGAACCGACAGTCGGGGGCGGAGAGGTCGTAAAAGATCATGTCGGCGGAAGGTTCGGGAAGCAGCTCCTCGGTTCCGTCGCGGTGACGCAGGACGTGTTTCTTGTAGTCGCGAACGGTGACGACGTCGAGGCCGCCGATCTTGGTGGGGGGCACGTCGCGGAAGGCGCGCATCAAGGCGTGCATCTGGTCGGCGCCCTGGCGGCCTTCGAACATCTTGTTGAGCAGGCGTTCGGAGTAGTGGCCGACGTCGATGTAGAGGTCGTCGAGGTATTCGAGGACGGTTTGCTTGCGGTTTTTGACCTCGGCGGCCAACTCGGCGAAGAGCATGGCGGCAACCGGGGCGTCCTTGTCGCGTACGTGGTCGCCCTTGAGGTAGCCGTGCGATTCCTCGAAGGCGAAGAGGAAGCCGAGATGGCCGTTGGCGTCGATGGCCTTGCCGATCCACTTGAAGCCGACCATGAGGTCGTCGATGACACGGACACCCTCGCGGCGGGCGAGTGCCTTGGGCATCTGGCCGCTCACGAGGGTGGTGACGAGGTAGTGGTCTTTTCGAAGCTTGCCCATGGCCTCGGTCTGTTTCATGACGAAGGCGGCGAGCAGGGCACCGATCTGGTTGCCGTCGAGGGTGGTCCAGGCACCGGCGGGGTCGCCGGTGACGGGGACGGCGACGCCGATTCGGTCGGCGTCGGGGTCGCTGGCGAGGACGAGATCCGCGCCTGAGGAGCGGGCCTCGGCGATGGCGGCTTCCAGGGTTTTGGGAATCTCGGGATTGGAGACGTGGCCGGGGATGTTGGGGAAGTTGCCGTCAGGGGTTTTTTGGGAGGCGAGAACGTTGACGTGGGGGAAGCCGGCGGCGAGCAATGCGGCGGCAACGCTGGACTCGCCGACGCCATGCATCGGGGTATAAACAATTTTAAGATCGCGGGCATGAGAGACGGATTCGCTGACGACTGCGGCGAGATAGGCTTTTTCGACTTCGGGCGGCACGGAGGTGATCTTGCCGTCGGCGCGGGCCTGGGCGAAGTCGGCCTCGGGAATCTCGCGGTCGGAGGCGGCCTTGACGGCGGCGATGATGCCGGCGTCGTCGGGAGGGACCACCTGGTTGCCGTCGCTGTCGTAGCACTTGAAGCCGTTATCGGCGGGTGGGTTGTGAGACGCGGTGATCATGATGCCGGTGGTGCAACGCAGGAGGCGCACGGCGAAGGAGAGCTGAGGCGTGGCGCGGGGCTGGTCGAAAAGGTGGACGTGATAGCCGGCGGCGACGAGGACCCGAGCGCAGATCTCGGCGAAATGGCGGGAGTTGTTGCGGGTATCGAAGGCGATGACGCAGGAGCGGGCGGTGGCGTCGGGGTCTTTGGCGGCGAAGTGGTCGGCGAGGCCACGGGCGCTTTCGGCGTAGGTGCGGGAGTTGAGGACGTTGGTGCCGACAGGGAACATGCGTCCGCGTCGACCGCCGGTGCCGAACTCCATGACGGTGAAGAAGGCGTCGTCGAGGGCTTTCCAGTTTTTGGCCTGGATCTCGCCGGCGAGCTGATCGCGATAGGCGTGATACGGGGACTCGGTGAGCCAGCGCTGGATACTGGCAGCGGCGGGTGCCGAGAGCTTGCCGGCGTGTTGCGCCTCAGCCACCTGGCCGAGGAGCGTTTGGTCTGGTTCGGAAGCCATGTCAACCTCTGTGCGCGGGGGAGGGACGACCCGCGGGAAGGGATTCCAAGAGGGACGGCAACGGCCGTGTGCGAGCGGGGCGTCTCGATGTCGTTCAGGCTAGCGGCGCGGTGTTGCGAAGGCAAGTCCCGGGAGGGCGTCCGAGAGGTCCGAAAGGGGCGCTCGTCGGTTGACGTAAGTTCCCTCTTGAGCGAATTTTGAGAAAATCGGATCTGTGCAAAAGTCGGGGAGTTTGTAATTTCGGAGTGGAAGGGTTGCGGGTCGATTTGGGGGCAGAATTGGCAGGGCGGGACTAGCTTGCCTGGTCGGCAAAGTCGGATTTTGGACGCAAGTGCAATCAGGCACTAGGGAACGGCCAAATATCGAGAAAAAGGGAGTGATCCGGCGACCTGTGGCACGTCCGTTGCAATGTGAGGAGCCAACGAACGCAAGGCCCGTCAGCGATGGCCAGGGCCGGGCGGAATTTTGACGAACCCGACACGGAGGTTGACCATGGCTCGGAACAAGACCCGCACCGCTTTCGCCGTCGAGACGCTCGAGCGACGGCAGGTTCTGTCCGCAGCCCCTACGGCGGACTTGCAGTACGCCCTCGAGCTGGTCAATCTCGTCCGCACGAAGCCGGCGGCGGCGGCCGACCGGATGACCAGCAACCTCTCGGAGACGACCCGCGACACGCTCGACTTCTTCAACGTGAACGTCTCACGCGAGAAGTCGGCCATTGCCGGGGCGGAGGCCCGACAGCCGCTGGCCTGGAATGACTCGCTTGCCAGTGCGGCCGAGGTCCACAGCCGTGACATGGCGGACCATGGCTTCCAGTCGCATACGGGTTCGAACGGCTCGTCGGTCGAGGACCGAATTCGGTCGGCCGGGTATGGAACGCCTCTGCGAGCGGCGGAGAACGCTTTTGCCTATGCCGAGTCGATTGACCAGGCCATGCAAGCCTTCACGCTCGACTGGGGCGTGGCCGATCAAGGGCATCGCCGCAACCTGCAAGAGCCTGGCAATCGAGATGATTCGTTTCAGGAGGTGGGCATTGGTCTTGCCCGATCGACAAAGCCCGGCATGGGGCTGGTGGTGACCCAGAAGTTCGGTCTCCGCGCCAACAGCCCGGCGCAGCTTCTGGGCGTGGCGTACAACGACAAGGACCGCGATCGCTTCTACACGCCTGGCGAGGGTCAGGGCGGCGTGACGATCGAGGTGACGGGTCAGGACGGGAAGACGACGCGAACGGAGACGGCCGGACCGGGTGGTTATCAGGTTGCCTTGAATCCGGGTCGGTACCGAGTTCGGGCCCTGGTGAACAACCGCGAGGTGCAGTCGCAGGACGTTCAGATCGGGCGGCAGAATGTGAAGCTGGATTTCGTTCTGAGTGACACGCCGGCACAGTCGACCCCGACACCCATTGTGGTACCGCGACCGACGACCGTGGTGACTCGGCCTCAGCCGGCACCGGTGAACACGCCGACCTCGCGGCCCGCGCCGGTGGTTTCGATCGGCCGCATGAGTTCGACGCCGGTCGTGGTGCCGACGC
>JBGSYY010000587.1:0-9520 GCA_041750675.1 Isosphaeraceae bacterium
CCACCACCTCCGCCGCCGCCAACACCTCGTGCTCCGCCACCTGCTCCGCCTCGTCCAACGCCTCCGACGCCTCCAGCAGCCGCGCTCGACACGGCTCCGACGAGCGACTCAACCTGACATCGGATCACCGTGTTATTCGCGCTCTCAACCGCTCCGCTCTCGATCACCACACTCAAAACGTCACCGCGATCGACTTGCATCGTTGTGTACGCTTCGCCCGACGGCGACAGCCGCACACCTGCAGCCCATAAGCCCGCCGGGATCAGAACGGCCGCCAGCGGCAAGAACAACCACGGCCAACGGCGTCGACGGACCGGAAGCCTGCGTTCCGGAATCGCTAATACCGCGGGAACTTCCGGAGACGGCGAAGACATGCGAAACTCCCGAACGGGCGGTCCACGGGGCGAAACCCAAGATTGGGTTCGCGAAAGAATGCCCCGCGGCGGTCTTAAACAGATACGGAACACCGAACGGCGTCCCGGTTCAAGGCACGCACTATTATAGTCGAATTCCACCAGGGGCAAACTACCCAAATCGGTGGTTTACCGAATCGCGGAACCGTACGTTTCCAATCGACGCGCAGCTCTCCTTACGAATCGGCGTCATTGCCGATCCGTCCGTTCCCGATCTCAGGGACTTTTTCGTTCCTTCTCTTCAACAAGACCCTAGCGAACTCCGCCCCCGGCCGGAGTCAACATCGGGTCGCTCACACCCGGCTCCGTCACCATCGGCATTCCCCCCAGCCGCTCCGACGATCCCAGCACCGGAGCCGTCGACGGCGATGGCGCGGAGCTGAACCCCACCGCCTTGTCCGCAGGGGCACCCGGCTGACCGCTCCAGCCCCCCCCGTAACCTGGCTCCGGCGGCACACGTCGCGACGGAACCTGCTGGCAACCAACGCCGCAAAGCACTGCAATAAAACAACCTGCGAGCCAAAACCGAGCCGTTCCGCGTTCCATCGCCGGCATCTCCTGATCTCGGGCTTCCCAGCCCACGGCGTCGTCCCTGCAAAGTAGGGATCGAAACGACCGGAAGACGTAACCGAGGCCAATCATAGAGCCTTGCCCCAGACGGTCAAGTCGAGCCGTTCCGCTCGCCTCAACCGCCCGGGGGTCTCTCTCAATGCTCTGGTGCCGTCATCGATCGCTCAGGCCTTCAGGGCCGCTGCATAACGCGCCTCGACCGCAGCCCAGTTGATCGTGTTCCACCAGCTCGAAACATAATCCGGGCGACGATTCTGATAATCCAGATAATACGCATGCTCCCAGACGTCCAGTCCCAGAATCGGCGTCCCCTTCTGATTCTCCTCCACCACATCCATCAGCGGGCTGTCCTGGTTCGCCGTCGAGCAAATCGCCAGCTTGCCGTTTCGGACCACCAGCCACGCCCAGCCCGAGCCGAACCGCGTCGTCGCCGCCTTGCCGAAGTCCTCTTTCATCTTGGCGAATCCGCCCAGGTCGCTTTCAATCGCCTTCGCCAACGCCCCGCCCGGTTCACCTCCGCCGCCCGGACCCATGATCTCCCAAAACATCGAGTGATTCGCGTGCCCACCGCCATTGTTACGCACGGCCATCCGCGCCGCTTCGGGCACCGACTTCAAATCGCCGATCAATTCGCCGATCGGCTTGCCCTGCAACGCCGCATGATCCTTCAGCGCCGCATTCAGATTGTTCACATACGCCGCATGGTGCTTGTCGTGATGGATCTCCATCGTCTTCGCCCCAATATGCGGCTCCAGGGCGTTCTTCGCATACGGCAGATCGGGAAGCGTGTACTCGGCCATGGGTTGATCAACTCCTCAAAGGGAAAAGTCCGTCACATTGGTCTCGGCCATCACACGAACTCGGGCCGGTCTCACGACAAACGAGAGACCGCCAAGAACCCCAGGCTAGCATGCCGGTGACATGCGAGGCCAGACTCCGCGCAAGCGGCGTGACAACCTTTGTGGTACACCGGACCCGCCTGATGCAACCCTACATACCCATGCAAACCCCTTGCCAATGCCCAAACGAGCCGGAAATGCTCTCGATCCTGCACGAGGACGATCACCTGCTGGTCGTCAATAAGCCAGCCGGCCAGTCCACCCAGGCACCCGCCATCGCCGGCTGGACCCTCGAACGCGCCGTACGCACTCATTTCAATCCCGAAAACCCCGCCGCTGCCTTCGCCGGAACCGTCCATCGCCTCGATCGCCCTGTTTCCGGCGTCGTCCTCTGGGCTCGTACGCCCGAGGCCGCGCGGCACGTCTCCCGACAGTTCGAGCGCCGGCAGGTGACCAAGCTCTACTGGGCACTCGTCGCCGGCCGCCCCGCCACCGACACCGGCATTTGGGACGACTGGCTCGTTCGCGAACAAACCGGCCTGGGCCGCGTGCAAACCTGCCTGCCCGGAACGCCCCGCGCCCAGCCCGCGCGAACCCGCTTCCGCATCGCCGCTCTCCTCGAACACGCCGCCTGGCTCATCCTCACGCCCGAAACCGGCCGAATGCACCAGCTTCGCATTCAAACCGCGTCCCGCCGCTGCCCCATCCTCGGCGATACCCTCTACGGATCGACCACGCCCTTCGCCGAATCCGCGATCGCGCTTCACGCCCGCTCGCTCAACCTCGCCCATCCCGCCGACAACCGACCCATCCAATTCCTCGCCCCGCCCCCACCCTCCTGGCCGACACTGCCGGATTCAGCATCGATCGGTTGATGCGGATGCGATTCGCACATCTCACAAATGACGCGGATGGCAACAGTGAACCATCACCTGATCAGATCCGGTTTCGTGTCCTCCGCGACATCTGGGGATCGGCCGGCCTACCCTACAATCAGGGGCACTCGACAACCGAGCCACCCCTCGATCGCATCGCTCAGGCCACGTTGATCTCTTCGATCCGCAGCCGCAGCATCCCGCGCGGTACGCTGATCTCCACCGTATCGCCCACCTTCTTGCCCAGCAGACCCTGGCCGATCGGGCTGTTGCAGAGAATCCGGTTCTGGTCGTAATCCTCCTCGCCAGGACCCACCAGAACAAACTCCTCTTCGTCGGAATGATCCAGGTCGGTCACCCGGACTTTCGTTCCATAAACCACCGAGTCCGTCTTGATCGTCGACTTGTCGACCAGAAACGCCATCGCCAGCTTCGCCTCAAGATCAACAATCCGCGCGTGCAGCATCCCCTGCGCCTCACGCGCCGCATCGTACTCGGCGTTCTCGCTGAGATCACCGAACGCTCGCGCCTGGGCGATCTGATCGGCGATCCGAGGCATGTCCTCGTTCTTCATCCGGTCGAGCTGAGCCTTGAGCTTCTCGTAGCTCTCCTTCGACATCGGGATGCGGTCCATGGTCATCGTGTCTGGCTCCGTCTCTCTCTGCGGTCTCTCGCGAAGGTGGATGAACAACTCGTCAAGCTCACATGGATGCGATGATCGTCATCACTTCACGCGAGCAAACGCCAACAGCCAACATTTCGAACAGCGAACCCCCAGGCCCGCGAATGGAGAAGCCGCGGCATCGGGATCATCTCCCCCACGCCGCGGCTCCACGTTGCACGATTAGGCTATGCGATGCCAACCCGCCCTGGCAAGTCCAACTGGCGGGCCAACCTACACCTAGCCCGTCGCCCGGCTTCTATTCGTGCCGAAGCGCTTCGATCGGATCCATCTGCGCCGCTCGACGCGCCGGATACAACCCAAATCCGACGCCAACCAGAACCGACACGCAAAACGCCACAATCACCGAGATCGGCGTGATCATCACCTTCATCTCGGGGAAAAGATAGCGGATCACGAATGGCAGTCCCACGCCCAGCGCCACACCTAGCAAACCACCCACGCCCGACAGCACCATCGACTCGATCAAAAACTGCTCGGTGATGTCCCGCTGCTTCGCCCCCAGGGCGCGACGAATGCCGATCTCACGCGTCCGCTCCGTCACCGTCGCCAGCATGATGTTCATGATGCCGATGCCGCCGACGATCAGCGAAATCGCCGCGATCGAACCCAGCAACAAGCTCGACTGCCACGCCAACCGCTCGGCTTCTTGAATCAGATCGAGCGGAACGATCAGATCGACGTCCTTCTTCGTGTCGTGATTATTAAAACGCCGAACCGCCGCCTCGATGATGGGCGCGGAAGGCCGTACCTCGCGGATATCGCCCAGCTGCATCGTGATCTGCGAGAGCTGCGTCTCCTCCGCCGAAAACTGACCGGAGCGATTATCGATCAGCCGCTCGCCAAACCGTAGTCGGCAGGTGTTGAGCGGAATGTAAACGTCCTTGTCATACTCCTGTCCCGCCAGACTGCCGCCAATCGCCGAGGTGCTTCCCCGCTTCTTCGTCACCCCCACCACCGTGTAATAGTCGCTGCCCAGTTTGACCGACTGGCCAATCGGATCCTCGTAGGGGAAAAGCTTGCTCGTCACCTCCGATCCCAGCACGGCGTAATTCTCAAAATGCTCGTTGTCGGCCTCCGAGAGAAATCGACCGCGATCCATCGACAACTTGTTGAAGTCGGCGTACATGTGCGTGGTGCCGACCACCCGGCCGTCGATTGAGCGGTTCAGGCGGCGAATCTCCTTGCGGACCTCGCGAATCGGCAACGCCTTCTTGATCGTCGGCACGCTCGCCATCAAGCGGTCGTAATCGTCGTACTTGAGGCCGTAGTTCAAAATTCGCGCGGGCCGCCCGCCCGATGCCTGCGCCTCTTCACTCGGCTTCACCGATCGGTAGATGATGTTCACCGCCCCCAACGCCTGCAAACGCTCTTGCTGGTCGCGGCTAAATCCTTCGCTCACCGCCAGCATCGCAATCACGGCCGCCACGCCGAAGACGATTCCCAGCACCGTCAACGCCGACCGCAACTTGTGCAGCAACAGGCTCTTCATCCCCAGTTTCAGACTGCGCCAGAAGCGTCCCATGGCGTGTTCTCTCACCTCTTATCAACATAGGTTGCTATCGTAATAATCATCGCCGCCGGCCTGACTCAGTGCCGCGCCGCGGCGGCCACACGCCGGTCTTCACGCTCGTTTTCGAGCATACGCGCGCTCAGGCCGTCCTCGACGACCACGCCGTCTTTCATGCGGATGATCCGCTTGGCATGCTGGGCGATGTCGTCTTCGTGGGTGACCATGATGATGGTCTTACCCGCGTCGTTGAGCTTCTCGAGCATCGCCATGATTTCACTGGCCGTGATCGAGTCCAGGTTACCTGTCGCCTCGTCGGCCAGAATGATGTACGGGTCGTTGACCAGGCTCCGCGCGATCGCCACGCGCTGCTGCTGACCGCCCGAAAGCTGGCTGGGGCGGTGGTCCAGCCGCTCGGCCAACCCCACCATCTGCGCCAGGCTCACCGCCCGGTCGAGATCCTCATCCGACAACTCCCCCGTCCCCTGATAGGTCAGGGGCAGAAGAATGTTCTCCATCACCGTGTACTGCTGGATCAAGTTGTACGACTGGAAGATGAAACCGATCGACTGGCTGCGGATCTCCGATAGCTCGTCGTCGTCCAGCACGGCCACGTCCTGCTCGCCCAGAATGTACTGACCGCTCGTGGGCCGGTCCAAACACCCCAAAAGGTTGAGCATCGTGCTCTTGCCCGAGCCGGACGCTCCCATGATGGCCACATATTCACCCTGGAGAAACTCCACGGTGACACCCCGGAGGGCATGCACGACGACCGGCTGGCCGTCGCTGCCCCCCTTCTTCTTGGGGCCGTGACCCATCACATACTGCTTGCGCAAATCGACCAGGCGGACAATTGGCTTGCCGAGCCGGTTCCCGAAAGCGATGCTCATTGGGGCGCACCTCCACCACCGCCGGGACGACCGCCTCCGCCAAATCCACCACCGCCTCCGCCGAATCCACCGCCGCCACCCGCTTCCATCTGCTGACGCATCTGTTCGAGTTGCTGCAGCTCCTCATCGGTGAAGCCGGCCTTCTTCATCAACGCCTTCTTCTCTTCCTCGCTGGCCGTCTTCATCGACTCGCGATCCTCGGGCGAGAGGTTGCGGAACTTCTGGAAGATCGCCGGATTCATCCCGCCCGCGCCGCCCGCTCCCTTAGCCTTGGCTTTCGCCTTGGCCTTGGACTTATCCTCCGCGTCGCCGGCCTTGGCGTCGGCCGCCGCCTTGGGGTCGTTCTTCACGTCGCCGAAGTCCTTCGACTCGGAGCCGCGTACGGTCGTCGAAAACGCCTCGTTCTTCTCCGATTCGGAAAGCAGGCCCGCCGGATTCATCGCCACCGACTCACCCTCCTTCACGCCCTCCTTCAGCTCGATCAAGATGTCGTTGGTCGCTCCCAGCTTCACCTCGCGGCGCTCGGTCCTGCCGTTGGGCAAGATCGCGTAGACGTAATCCTTGCCCTTCAGGGGCAG
This sequence comes from Isosphaeraceae bacterium, assembly GCA_041750675.1. Taxonomy (GTDB): domain Bacteria; phylum Planctomycetota; class Planctomycetia; order Isosphaerales; family Isosphaeraceae; genus BPJS01. The sequence continues at coordinate 6,358 of JBGSYY010000587.1, forward strand.
GATCGCCGTCACCGGCACGCAGAGCACATTGTCGAGCGTGTCGATCAAAATCGTCACCTCGGCCGTCATTCCCGGGCGTAGCGAGGCCATCTTTTGATCGATGGCGACAAGCGTGGTGTAAACCTTGATATCCGAGCTGAAGAAGCTCGACGGATCGGGCAGCGGTTGAACCGTCTTGACCTTGCCGGTCAGCGTCTCGCCGGCGAAGGCATCGACCTTGATCCGCGAGTTCTGGCCCACGTCGACACGGTCGATCATCGACTCGTGAACCTTCGTATTCACCTGCATGTTGTAGATGTCCGGCAGGCTGAAAATCTTCTGCCGCTGGATCACCGTCGCGCCTTCCTGAATTTGCGGCTGATTGTTGCCGCGGAAGTTGTTCGCGTCGTTGCCGTACACGATCAGGCCGTCGTTCGGGGCGTAGATCTTGCACTTGGTGATCTGCTTCTCCAGCTTCTCCAGCTTCGATTGCTCGAGGTTGTAGGTCGCCTTCTTCGCCAGCTCGTCGCTCTTCGCTTTCTCGATGTTGGCGTCCAGCTCCGTCACTTGCTTCTTGTAGGTGTATCGCTCGAGCACTTCCATCTTCTTCACGGCCTGGGTCTGCGAAATCGTGGCCCGCATCTTCGAGTATACGTCGGCCAGAACCTGGCCCTCGGAGATGTAGTTGCTCTTGAGCATCCGCTCCGACCAGGCGAGCCGCTCGATGGCCCGGGTCAGCTCGTTCTTGGCCAGCGTCTGCTCACCCTCGATGTTGAGCTTTTCCTGGGTATAGGTTCCCTCCATGTATTCCTGCTTGGCGATCTCAGCGACTTCGCGAGTCTTCAGGGCGTTGTCGTAGTCGGCCTTGGCCCGCTCGGTCGAGATTTGCTGGTTGACCAGGTTGTCGCTCAGCGTGGCGCTGTCCAGCTCGCAGACCAGCTCACCCTTTTTGACCTTCGTGCCCTCGGGCAGGATCGTCAGGATCGTCGTCTGACCCTCAACCTCGTTGAAGACGTCTTCGTTCTTCGAGCTTTCCAGATTGCCCCGCTCGGTGACCGTGATCACCAGTTTCTGCTTGGACACCTTGAACGGGATCAGGTTCTTGGTCGTCGGCTTGAAGTAGCCGACGACCATCTCCCGAAGACTCGGGGTGCCGGCGACGACCGCGGCACCCGTGCCCAGAAGCGCGACTGTCAGGAGGACCAGGCTCTTACGACCCGCCCCCCGCTTCCGCCGGCGCTGGACCGTTGGCATTGACGCCGGCGTCAGGCCGTCGTCCGGATTCGGCGGAGGCGGAGTCAGGGTTGCTTGCGAAGAGCTCATAATAGGCCTCCCATTCGTCGTAAGGCATGATGCCGAGGTCGCGGTAGAGAACCAGGCGGAGACTCTGAAAGCTCACCCATTGCTGGATCAGGTTGTTCTGCTGGGTGAGAATCTGAGAAACGGCCTGAATGAAGTTCAGGGTCTGTGTGGCCTGGCCCGTGGAGTTGGCGCTGCCGGCCGTCGATTCGGGCGGGGCGATGAGTTGCTGAAGTGCCTGGTCACGCTGCCGTAGCAAGAGCACGAGCTGGGACTTCGTGACATTATACTGTTCCGCGAATTGTATCAGATTTCTGATCTCGGTGCGTACGTCGATCTTGACCTGGTCCTCCTGGCTCATCAGCAACCGCCGGCCGCGCTGGTAGTTGATCAGGGCCGTCCGGAAGTTGTTTCGCTCGTTCACGCGGATCAGGGGCAGTTCGGCGTTCATGGTCACGTTGAACTGGTTCGACTGCGAGTTGAAGCCGAACGGGTTGGTGACCGAACCGGGCGTGAACTGCTGGTAGTTGACACTGACGTTCACGAACGGCAGGAGTGCGTTGGAGGTCACGGCGAGCTGCCGCCAGACGTCGTAAAGCACCGCACGGTTGTTCATCAGGTCGACCCGGTTGTCGAGGGCCACGCGCTCGGCCGTCAGCAGGAAGTCCTCCAGCAGCTCGGGGTCGGCGAAGGCAGCCTTGGGTTGAGGCCCTGAGTAGTCGAACAGCGGTCGTCCATCCAGAACGATATTAGGCAGATTCGGCAGTTTGGCGAGGATCTTGGGGAGTTCGTCGACACTGTGATTCGGGTCGGCCGTCCAGTCGATGATCTCACGTTGCACGTTCCGGAACGGATCGAGCAGACTCAAATCCGGCACCAGCGGCACATCCGGCGGCATGCCGAGCTGACGCTTGTACTGGTCCAGCGAGTTGCGGTACTGGGTCTGGTTGCCGATCAACTGGACTGTGGCGATCTGCTTCTGCTGGTCGATCTGGTCGACCTGAAGCTGCGAGATGCCGGAGCTGGCTCCGCCCTTGGCATACTCCTGGAAGATGTCGAGGGCGCGGTCGAAGGCGGCAATGTTGATGCGTGTGTTCTCGGCCACCTGGTATTGCTGCAGGAGCGTGAGGTAGCCAACAAGTTGCTCGCCGGTGCCCCCCGGAGCGTCCAGCGCACCCGCGTTGGACGCCAGTACCGAAACGAAGAACTGCTGGCGGAACCGGGCGAAGCTGCGCACTTCATACAGCAAGGTACGCTCGGCCTGGGTCAACGGTTCGAGCGTCACCGCCCGGCCGCCGCCACGAAGCAAGGGCTGGATGAACGAGAGCGGCAGGCTCGACTGGACGCTGGGCTGACGCGGGTTGGTGCCCACGAAGTTGAAGACCGTTGTGTTGGCGAAACCGGCCAGGAGCCGGCCGCCGAACACGAACAGCTTGCCGAAACCGGCCACCTCGCTCAGCGAGAGCTGCGAAGCTTGCCCACCCGGTGCTAGGGCGGTTCGGTAGGTAAACTGGTTGGTTCCCGAGCCGCCCTGTGGGAAACCGCCGCCCGCGCCCGGCGGGAAGCCCTGGCCCGGCGAGGTCGAAGGCGATAGACCCGCATAGAACTGGGGCTGGAACCCGAACCGCTGGAGGGTGACCGCCAGGCTCTGGAGATAGATGGTTTCCAGCCGGAACTGGTAGGGCCGGCTGTTGATCAGGCCGAGCTGGAGCGACTGCGCGGGGCCCATCACATAAGGCCGGCTCATGTCGGGCAAGCCGGCGAGCTGGGCGTGGCTCACATCGAGCGAGACCCGCGAAAGCTGGGCGGCGAATCCGGCTGTGGCGGCTCGCACGGCCCGTGCCTGGTCGGGCGACAGGTCGGGACGCGAAACAGGCGGAGCTTC
>JBGSYY010000588.1:0-12525 GCA_041750675.1 Isosphaeraceae bacterium
GCTCGCGCCGTTCAAAACTCTCCGGTACGATCTCGTAAACACGGCCCCGATCGCGACCGCTCCGAAGGTCGAGCCGCGACTTGATCTCGTCCGGAATCGACGCAGGATGCTCGATGGCCTCGCGATACATATCGAGCACCAAAAGCGTTCCGTCCGGTGTATTCGCAAGATTCACGGGTCGGAACCAGTTGTCCGTCGATGCCAGAAATTCGACGCCCGGATCGGCTCGATCGGCCTGAAAAATCGGGCCGCCCGAAATCAATCGCTTGCGATGCACGAGATTCCCGCCCACGTCGCCAACAAAGAGATTTCCCGAGATTTCCGGACCGAGCGCGGAGCCTCGATAGACCGTGATCCCTGTCGCCGACGTGAAAAACCCCGTCGCCGAAAGCTCGGTGGTCGAGAGACGCTGAACATACGCAGGATCAGCCGCTCGCTGCCGCGTCCGGACCACCCGCCAGGGCTCCGGCTCGCTGATCCGAAACACCGGCGCGGCCGCGCCGTCAACTGCGATATCGATCGTCGATTCACCGAGCGCGGCCGCGGGATTGCGCTCGATCACCTGGCGCGACCAGACCACCTGCCGAACATGATTGCTGTTCAAGCAAACGAACCGATGCCCCCAGTCGTCAAAAGTCTGCCCGAATTGACTGCCACCCGAAGTCGCCTCGATCGCCTCGGTTCTTGGATTGAAGCGAAAGTCGAGGCCGCCCCGCAGCTCCAGTACGGGTCCGCCGTCCTGATCCCCGGGCCGTCGGATCGAGCCGCCATTGCCGCCCGAGGCACCATGAATCCAGCCGTCCGGCCCCCACATCAGATTATTCGCGAGTGCCTGGACGTTCTGAGTTCCGAATCCGGTGAAAACCACTCGCCGCTCATCGGCCGCGCCGTCGCCGTCCGTGTCTCGCGCGAAGATCAAATCCGGCGCGGAGATCAAAAACCACCCGTCACGATACGGTGCAAGCCCGGTCGGCCACGCAAGTCCGTCCAGAAAAACCCGCGAAGTCTCAAATCGACCATCGCCATCGGCGTCGATCAGCTCGCGAATCCGACCATCCGGACGGTTCTCCTCGAACGGATAATCCCCCATCTCGACAACAAACAACCGGCCGTCCGCATCGTATGCCGCGACGATCGGATCTTCGACGACCGGCTCCGCCGCGCGTTGCAGGATTCGAAAACCGGGCAACAGGCGGAAAGTCGAGAGAGCCTCGCCCGGCTCGGTCGCCTTCAGACGAGGCAATGCCTGGTCCAACTCGTCCTGGCCTTGCACATACGCCCCTGAGAAAACCAGCACCACACCAAGCAGCCGAACAGCGTTGTGACCCATGAGCAGTACCTTTCGCTCGCCGCCCAATGGCTCACCCCTGAATCGCGCTCGTGCGGCCCAGGGCGATGTCGAATCCGCTCACCGCCGGAATGAGCATGGCCAGCAAAAAGAATCCGTAAATGGCTGTGCTGAACAGGAACGCCGCCATGAACTCGCCGTTGATCAGCGCGATCACGCAATAAAACGTCCAGAACGGCGTCAAAATCGAAACCAGCGCAATCGCCTGAGACGGGTTCCGCGCTCCCAACGACACATAAAGCGCGACGCTTCCGGCCCCGATGAAGATCACGAAGCTGAGCAACTGACGGCCGAATTCGCGATCGCTGAGGATGATCAAAAACGCGCAGACGCCGATGCCGGCCATCAGGAAAAACAACGTTCCCAGGCTATGCGCCACCGCCGTTCGGCTGTTGGTGTACGTGATCGCCGCGTGTAACCCCAGCATCGCTGCGAAGTGACAAAGCAAGACGAACCCCAGCACCGCGAAAACGCAGTTTTCCACCGAGATCACCCGGGTCGCCGCCAGAGTGATCAGCCAGAGGATCGGCAGTGCCACCATTTCCTTGCTGTTGTAAAGCGCTCCATACAGCTTTCCGAGGATGAACTGCATGGGAGTCAGTTCGGTGACAAGCAGAAGATCCAGAGCACCCGAGTCTCGCTCGCTGGTCAGGGCCGTCACCCCCTGCGCGTTGATCAGCATCAGGCTCAGAATGGCCACGGCGATCGGGATCAAGGCGAGATTGGTGCCGAACGGCACGGCAACCCCCGCCGAAAGCGAATGAAACGCATAGACGCCCAGCGCGAAAATGAGAACGTAAATTCCTTTGATGATCAGCGGCTTGGTTCCGTACGCTCTGGTCTTGAGCTCACGCCACAGCACCGGGTTGTCCCAGGGGTGGCGATACGGACGCGCTGCCGCCGCCACTCGACGGTGCAGCCGACGTGGCACGTGCAGCCCGGTCGACTCCTCGTGACTCTCCGACGACCCGGGACTCGACGGGGCAGGGGAGGACCCAGCCGACGCGCCCTCGCGGGCCATCGCCAGCAAGTCCCGAGCGGATACGCTCTCCACCTCGTCGATCGACTCCACCACCTCCTCAAGCGACTCCTCGCGCTGTTCCCGAGGCTCGCTCTTGCCGGGGTTCCATTTCCGCAGCATGAAGGTACCGAACGCGATGATCCCGGCCGCGAATAGCAGTCGAAGCGTCACATAGACCAGACTGGAGGTCCGCCACGCGTTCGCCTGATCGGGCGACGGATAAAGCACCGCGAGGGTCGCCCGGTAGGGATTGAGGGCCTCGACAATCGGCACGCCGAACAACGTCAAGTCGGGGAAGAAGAAGGCAATCGCCTCAACGGCCACTACCGAGAGCACGACCATCAAAATCGTCAGCGAAACGGACTGGAAGGTGCGATCACGCCAGAGCGCGATCAGCAACCCCAGGGCCCCACCCGAGAGACCTGAGGCTGCCGTCACCGCAAACAGGTTGGCCACCTGCCCAAACGAGATGCCGCCCAGAAGAGCGCAAAGGCAGAGCACGGGAAGACCTGCGACCAGCACCGCAAGAATCTGCACGAAGCTGGCGACCAGCTTGCCCAGCACGATCTCCAGATCACTCAGGTCCGTCATCAGCAAAAGCAAAAAGGTGCGCCGATCCTTCTCATGCGAAACCGCCGTCGCCGCGCTGAGAGGCGCGAAAAAGAGCAAGAGGGTGAGTTGCAACAGCGCGAACAGCAGATAAAGCACCCCGCCGAACCGCGCGAGAATGCCGAAATCCTGTACCTGACGCCAGCCGATGAGCGACTGCCAGGCCGTCCACGTCAACAAGAACATGACCGACGCGAAGGCCGCACGGGTCACGTAAAAACGAACCGGTCGCGGAGCCGTCAAAAACTCACGCGCAATGATCGGACCCGCGAACAAGACGCCTGCCTCCGGGTTTCGCCCTGTTTCCCAAAAGTCCAGCCTGTCTCGCCCACGGCAAGAGGGATGGAAAAGAGTATCTTAGCCTCGCACCGCCCCGCCGGATAGCAAGGGGTGCGCATACCGTGACCCCGCATCCCGTTGCCGCTTGACCTTCGATGGAATCCTATCGCATAGTATTAACGTCATTTGTCCCAGTCCCCTTTCGCCTGACCCCTTCGAGCCTGGAGCCGCGCCCGCGTGATCGTTCGCGTCGCGACCCTTCACCTCCGCTTCTGTTTCCTGCTGGCAGTCCTTACCGGCCTGTTTTCGGTGGGTTCGCGCTCCGCCTCGGCCGCGGGCTGCCATCGCGGCGACCGACCCACCGTCGGCGAGTTTCAGGCCCTCTGGATCGAAGCCACCGCCGTGGATCCGTTGCTGGATGCCAGCGTGCCGGCACACGTCCCGCCAGGCCAGGTCGTTCCGCGACCCTGCTCCGAACCCGTTCCCTCCCAGACCGCACCGGGACATGCCTCACTTCCCGCCTGGGAAGAGGACTCTTCAGAAGTTCACCCTCCCGCCTCCTTCGTCGATCGCCGCCCCATCGCCCCCTCTCTGCCCTACGACTATCAGGCCACGACCAGCCTGAGCCGACCTCCACGCCCCACCCACGCCGCTCGCTGATTGAGAAGTGTGTCGCGGTGCGCCGTTGATCGGGTCATACGCACACCATGCGTCGTCAGGTTCTTACCTGCTCGCGCGATGTGCGTTCGTGGGAAGTCGAGGGACATTGATGGCTGCGATCGGTCGGAATAACGACAAATTTCGTTCGCTCGCCGGCTGGGGATTGCTCCTCATCCTGGGGGCAAACCTCGGCTGTCAGGCATCTCCCGAGGAACTCGCCCGCGCTCAGGCAGCACGAGTTTCCGTCCCTCCAGGCTGGACTCCTGCCGCCCCGAGCGTCTCCGTTCCTTCCGTGCCGGGCGTCCGCCTGGCCGCCTGGTCCGGCCCCGACGGCGCAGCGCTCATTCTCTATCGAACCCTGCCCATCCCCGAGGCCAGGCCCAGCGCCCTCGCCCGTGAACTGGCAAACCGACTCACCAACCTTCCCGGCGTCCGTGTCATTCGCCCGGACCCGAGCGGCACCAACCCCGACACGCACGCGCTAGTCGAGGTCCTTGGACCCGGAAATTCCACCGGAATGGCACCCAGCGGCCTGGGCGAACCGCGTAGCGCCGCGGGCGGACCACTCGTTCCCACCCGTCAGCTCACGGCCGTGCAAACAGCGGCCGAGCAAACCCTCTGGCTCACCTGCATCTACCCCGATGCAGCGCACGACCGCCTCGGCCCCGTGGTCGATCAAATGATGGACGACTGGCTAGGAGCGGGCGCCGCTCTCAAGTCACCAGACCATTCACCGAATTCCTGATCCCATCGTTCCGTTCTTTTTCATCGATCCTTCGTGCCCGATCCCGAACTCTCCGGGCGGATCGGGCGTAACGAGACGTCACTTGCCCGTCGTCACGGCTGCGGTTTCCTGGGCCATCTCTCAAGCGATTCCGTCCTCATCCCATCCCGGCCCCAAACCGCCCTTCCGACCTCGCAAGCCGATCCCAAAACTCCCGCCCGGAGCAGTTCCGCTTCAGAGAGCAATCCTCCCATGTCCTCATCATCCCAACCTCGACCGTCGCCTCTGAAGGACCGGCGCGGGTTTGTCTACAAGCCCGCCATCGGACCAAACCTCAAGCCCTGGCTCTGGGTCTTGTTGATCGGATTCGCGCTGCTGGCCGCCAACGGGGCCTACCTGGGCAGCGTCACCTTCATGGGCTGGCTCCGCCGCGACATCCAGCCCACCTATTTCTCGCTCTTGATGTTGATCGTCCACCTCGTCCTGGGCGTGGTCATTGTCTTGCCCTTCGTCGTCTTCGGGTTCGCGCACTGGTTCACCTCCCGGAAGCGACCCAATAAACGGGCGATTCGCTACGGGTTGATGCTCCTCGCCGTGGCCACCATCCTGCTCATCACCGGCTTCGGCCTCTGGCGGCAGTTCATCGACATCCGCGACCCACGTCTCCGCGGCGTCATTTACTGGCTCCACGTCCTCACCCCCATCGGCGCGATCGCCCTTTACTATTACCACCGCGTCACCGGTCCGCTGATTCAGTGGCGTTGGGCCAAGGTCTGGGTCGCCGCCGTCGGCTCATTCATCGCCCTGATGGCCGTGTTTCACACCCACGACCCCCGCGCCAATCGCAAGCCGAACGACCCCAGCTATACCTTCCCCTCCGAGGTCAAGCTCGCCGGCGGCAAATTGATCCCCGAAAAAGCCCTGATGATGGACGACTACTGCCTCAAGTGCCACGAAGACAGCTACAAGAGCTGGTTCCACTCGTCCCACCACTTCAGCTCGTTCAACAACAAGGCATATCTCCAAAGCGTGCGCGAGACCCGAAAAGTCTCCGTCGAGCGCGACGGCACCCCCCGAACCGCCCGCTGGTGCGCCGGCTGCCACGATCCCGTCCCCTTCTTCTCCGGCGCGTTCGACGATCCCAATTATGATGACGTGAACACAGCAAGCAGCCAGGCGGGAATTACCTGCACCGCCTGCCACGCCATCACCCACATCAACAGCACCCGCGGCAACGCCGATTACACCATCGAGGAGCCCCAGCATTATCCCTTCGCCTACAGCGACAACCCGGTCCTTCAATGGATTAACAACACGCTTGTGAAGGCCAAGCCCGAGATGCACAAGCGCACGTTCCTGAAGCCCGAAGTTCATCGCAACTCCGAGTTCTGCTCCACGTGCCACAAGGTCTCGCTCCCGTTCGCCCTGAACGAGTACAAGGACTTTCTGCGCGGGCAAGACCATTGGAACACCTTCGTCCTCTCCGGCGTCGCCGGCGGCAACGCCAAGAGCTTCTATTACCCCGAAGTGGCCAAGACCCAGTGCAACGAGTGCCACATGCCGCTCAAGCCGTCCATCGAGTTCGGCGCCCAGGACTTCGACGGCAAGGGCGGCCGCGAGGTCCACAGCCATCTCTTCCCCGGCGCAAACACCGGCCTCGCGACCATTCGCGGCCGTGACGACATTTCCAAGGTCCACGCCGATTTCCTCGCAGACAAAAAGGTGCGGATCGACATCTTCGGCCTCCGCGACGGCGGCACCATCGACGGCAAACTCCACGCCCCTCTTCGACCCCAGGTTCCCACCCTCGAGCCGGGCAACAGCTATCTCGTCGAAACCGTCGTCCGCACACTGGGCATCGGTCACCCCTTCAGCCAGGGTACCGTCGACTCCAACGAAATCTGGGTCGAGCTGATCGCACGCTCCGGCGACCGCATCATCGGCCGTTCCGGCGGCATCGGCCCCGATGGCACCGTCGATCCCTATGCCCACTTCATCAACGTCTACATGCTCGACCGCAACGGCAACCGAATCGACCGCCGCAACCCGCAGGACATTTTCGTCCCACTTTATAACAAGCAGGTCCCGCCCGGCGCGGGCCAGGTCGTCCACTTCGAGCTGGACGTTCCCACCGGCCTCTCAGGGCCGATCACGTTGGAGGCAAAGGTCAACTATCGCAAGTTTGACCGCACGTACATGGATTACGTTTTTGGTCAGGGCGGAGGTCCCGAGCTTCCCATCGTCGTCATGGCAAGCGACAAGGTGAGCCTGCCCATAGCCGGCGGCCCAACCGTCGAGAACCCGCCCTCGTCCATCCCCGAAAAGGAGACCTGGCAGCGCTGGAACGACTACGGCATCGGTCTCCTGCTCGAAGGCGGCTTCAAGGGCGCGCAAAAAGGCGAGTTGAAGCAGGCCGAGGTCGCCTTCAAGACCGTCGCCGAGGAGTTCAACGACCCCAACGGCTGGGTCAACCTGGCTCGGGTATATCTCAAGGAAGGCCGCAACGACGACGCGCTCGACGCACTCGCCAAGGCCGCCGACGCAAACTTCCCCGCCCCCTGGGTCATCAACTGGTTCGCCGCCCAGGTCGACGAACGCAACGGTCAACTCGACGAAGCCATCGCCAAATACAGGGCCGTCCTCGAAACCAAGATCCCGGCCCGCAAGTTCGACTTCAGCATCGACTTCGAGGTCCGCAACGCCCTGGGCCGCGCCCTCTGGGGCCGCTATCATCAGGAAGATCCCCAGAGCGAAGCGCGCATGTCGCTCCTGAACGAGACGATCGACACGTTCCGCCAGAGCCTCCAGATCGATAGCGAAAACGTCGACGCCCACTACGGCCTGGGCCTGGCCTATTCCGAACTAACACGCGTTCTCGATTCGCAAACCGGCCAAACGGCGAAACCGGCATCCGCCCGCGAGCCTAACTCCGAGGTCACTCCCGAGGAATTGCTCGGCCTGGCCGAAACTCTCGCCAACCCCACAGCCGACACATCCGCGTCCGCAAGCTCCGCCACAGGCCGCGCTCTCGCCGCCGACGTCCGAGCCTTCGTCAACGGCCCACGCCCCCAGTTCGGCTCCCGGACCAACACCCTGCTCGGAGTCGCCGCCAGGATCAGCGACCCTTGCCGCGATCAAACCGATCCCGCCGTCCGCGGCTCGCTCGCCCGCGCCCTGGCCACAATCCACTCCACCCTTCACTCGCTCTACAAGCCCGATGAGACCGCCGAAGGGATCGCCCAGAAAAACGCGCGACAGGCCAGCCCGGCCGCCGATCGCAACGCCAACTCGATCGTCATTCACAATCTTCATCGCCCCGATGCCCCCGGACTCGACAATCGCCCCGACCTCAAGGCCGAAGTCGATCCCGCCGCCGGAACCCCCATCACCCAGGCCACCAGCGCGGAGACCTCTCGATGAACCAATCTCACCTTCTCCGCGCATGCGTCGGCCTTGCGGGCGGCCTGCTTCTCGGCTCCGGCTGCGGCACACCCACCGCCGAGCCGGTCATTCCCAAGGCTCAGGCTCCCCTCGCCCCCAAACGGGTCGAACCCGCCCAGATCCCCGCTGTGAAGTTCGTGGACATCACCAAAGACGCAGGGATCTCCTTCGTCCACAACAATTCAATGGCCGGCGACAAGCTCCTGCCCGAAACCATGGGCTCCGGCTGTGCATTTCTCGATTACGACGGCGACGGCGACCAGGATCTCCTGCTCATCAACGGGCAGTCCTGGCCCGACAAGGCCGAGCCAGGCGAGAAACCGTCCATCCAGGCCCTTTATCAAAACGACGGCAAGGGCAAGTTTACCGACGTGACCGAAACCGCCGGCCTGGCCGTTTCACTCTCGGGCATGGGTGCGGCCGTCGCCGATTTCGACAACGACGGCGACCCCGATATCTACATCACCACCGTCAACGGCGGACGCCTCTTCCGCAACGAAAGCGGCGTCTTCACCGACGTCACCGAGGCCCTCAACGCCGCCGGCGGCGGCGGCTGGCTCACGAGCGCGGCATTCTTCGACATGGAGAACGACGGCGACCTCGACCTCTTCCTCTGCCGCTACGTGAGCTGGTCGCCCGAGTTCGACCGCGCCCAGTCCTTCCCGCTCGCCGGCGTCGGCCGCGGCTACGGCCCGCCGACCGCCTTCGAGGGCAGCTTCTGCACCCTCCTCCGCAACGACGGCGAGCGGTTCACCGACGTCAGCCAGGAATCCGGCGTCCAGGTCCGCACCTTCGACCTCAAGCAGCCAACCGCCAAGAGCCTGGGCGTCGCCCCCTGGGACATCGACGGCGACGGCCTCGTCGATCTGGCAGTCGCCAACGACACCGTCCCCAACTTCCTTTTCCACAACCTCGGCGACGGCAAGTTCGAGGAAATCGCGACGACCTCCGGGGTCGCCTTCGACGTCGCCGGCGCGGCACGCGGCGCAATGGGCATCGATTGGGGCCACTTCCTCAACAACGACACCCTCGCCCTGGCCATCGGCAACTTCGCCAACGAGATGACCGCCCTCTACGTCAGCGAAGACCCCGCCCGAATGCTCTTCTCCGACCAGGCCAACCTCTTCGGCCTCGGCGCTCCAACCCAAAACCCGCTCAAGTTTGGCTTGTTCTTCTTCGATTACGACCTCGACGGCCGGCTCGACCTGCTCTCGGTCAACGGCCACCTCGAAACCGACATCGAAAAGACCCAGGACTCGATGACCTATCGCCAACCCGCCCAACTTTTCTGGAACAGCGGCAAACGCGGACCGACCCTCTTCTCCCTCGTCGGCCCCGACAAGGCCGGCCCGGACCTGTTCCAGCCGATCGTCGGTCGCGGCAGCGCTTATGCCGATATCGACGGCGACGGCGACCTGGACCTCTGCCTCACCGACAACGGCGGCCCCGCCCGGCTCCTCCGCAACGAGGGCGGAACCGAAAACCACTGGCTGCGGCTCAAGCTCGTCGGCCATGCCTCGAATCGCGACGCCATCGCCGCCCGCATCAGCGTCAAAACCGGCGAAGTCACCCAGCGCCGTCAGCTCTTCCCGTCCAAGGGCTACCTCTCCTCGGTCGAACTGCCCATCACGTTCGGCCTGGGGCAAAGCATGTACGCCGATGAGATCCAGATCACCTGGCCCTCGGGCAAGACCACCACATTGAGCAGCCTCGACGCCGATCGCTCGATCACCGTCGACGAAGAAAGCGGTTTGATCCCCACGCCTTAGTCCACATTAAGCGACCTCTTCAAAACAACAAAGAAAAACATGGATGCCACACCCGCGGGGCACTACGATCCGTTGAGGACGTATGACGTCAAGCTGCCCCGTCGGGAGTGACTCCTCCTATGAAGCCTTCACTCGAAGACCCCCACAACCTACGGCTCAACGAGATCCCCACCAACTGGATCGAGATCTCCGAAGCCCACGGCCAGGGCCCCGACGCGCGTGCGGCCCAGGACCGTCTGCTCCGCCGCTACGGTCCGGCGATTCTCCGTTATCTCATTGCCCTCACGCACAATTCGGAAACCGCAAGCGACCTCTTCCAGGTCTTCGCCCGCAAGTTCATCGAGGGCAAACTCCGCAACGCCGATCCCGCGCGAGGCAAGTTCCGCAGCTATCTCAAAACAACCCTCGTTCGACTGGTTTCCGAACATCGCGATAGCCTCAGGCGCAACTCTCCCCTATGCCTGGAAGGAATTCCCGAGGTCGCCGACGACCACTCCACGTTCATCCCGGAATGCGATCGCCAGTTCCTTGACATCTGGCGCAACGAACTCCTCCGAGCCGGGTTCGATGAACTCCAGGAAATCGAGCGCGGCGGCGGGCCAAAATACTACACGGCTCTCGACATCAAGCTTCATGATCCCGAGGCCAGTGCCACGGAACTCGCTAAAGCCTATTCCAGCGCCTCCGGCGACACCCTCAACGAGGTCGCCTATCGCCGCCTCCTCCACCTCGCCCGCAAGGAGTTCGCCGACCGCCTCCTCAAAATCGTTCAGGACACCCTGACCCATCCCAGCCTCGACGAACTGGAGAGCGAATTGATCGAAGTGGGCCTCCATCACTACTGCCGGCCGGCCATCGAACGACGCCGATCCGCGGGGGCTTGATTTCCGTATGTTATAATCCCCCTCAGAGGAGGAGGCACAAGGACCGTGCCTTCATCTCTCGGACGACCCGGAGCAGGGCACCCCACCCCCGTGGGCAACCCCGCACCAGGCCCGCCCGCCACTCTGAGAGGACTACCACCTCGAATCAGCACCCAGGGAGCGGAGTGCGGACGGAACTCCGGCCGATTGAGCGGCCGAGTCACCCGGATCGTCCCACGCACGCGCGGGGCCGGTCGGTCGGCGGACTCGGCGGTAAAACCGGCGGAGACTGCGGCACCGCGAGGGCGGTGTGCGCGGTTCGTTCTCACCGCTTGTCAACGGTGCGGGAGGATCGCCCGCGATGCCCCGGTTTCGGCCCCTTGATGATCGTCGCACCCCGGTCTGCCTGATCGCGGCATTCCTCGTCCTGACACCCCAGCATTTCGCCCAGGCCCAGGACGCCCTCGGCCAGCCCATCGCCGCTCCTCCCCTCACCTCGCCTGCTCTGATCGACGACGACGCCGAGGCCGCCAGCCAGCTCTCCGAAGCACTCGGCCTCGAACGCGAACGCAAATGGCTCGACGCCGTTCGTCTCTACGAAAAAGCAATTCAGCGCTGGCCGGGCCGCGCCGAGTTTCGCCATCGGCTCAGACTTTGCGAGGCCCACCAGCGGCTCGCCCGCCGCTACCAGGACCCCAGCTTCCGCGACATCCTGCTCCGGATGCCCACCGACCAGGCCCTCGACCTCCTCGACGAGGTACTCGAACGGATCGAAACCCACTACGTCGACCCCGTCTCGCCCGTCCCCCTCGTCCGCCGCGGACTCGACAACCTCGAAGTCGCCCTCCGCGAGCCGACCTTCCTCCAGATCAACGCTCCCGGAGCCGACCCCGCCCGCATCCAGTGGCTCCGCCAGGCCTACCTGGCCCGGCGCGGCCGCATCCTCGTCCATTCCCGAGCCGACGTCCGCCAGTTCGTCCAGGAAGCCGCCGATCTGGGCCGCCGCGCCCTGAACTTGAACAGCTCGGCAGTGATCCTCGAATTCATTTACGCCACCACCGACGTCCTCGACGACTACTCCGCCTACCTCTCGCCCGATAAGCTCGACGACCTCTACTCGATCATCGACGGCAACTTCGTCGGCCTCGGCGTCGAGCTCAAAGGCGACCCCGCCGGCCTGCTCCTCGTCGGCGTCATCCCCGGCGGCCCCGCATCGGAAGCCGGCCTCAAGGTCGGCGAAAAGCTCGTGGCGATCGACGGCACGACCATCCAGGGAAAAAGCCTCGACGAAGCCGCCTCCATGCTCCAGGGCCCCGAAAGCTCGGCCGTCGAGATCATGGTCAGCGGCGAGGGCGATGCCCGACGATCCCTCCGCCTCGTTCGCCGCCCCGTCGAAGTCCTCAGCGTGACCCAGGCTCGCATCCTCGACCCCACCACCGGCATCGGTTACATCCAGCTCACCGGCTTCCAGAAAACCTCCACCGACGAACTCCGCCGCGCCATGACCCTCCTCGATCGCCAGGGCCTCCGCTTCCTCGTCCTCGACATCCGCGGCAACCCCGGCGGCCTGCTCGACGTCTCCGTCGATATCGCCGACGAGTTCCTCGACGAAGGCGTGATCGTCTCCACCCGAGGCCGCGCCGGCAACCAGAACGCCGTTTACCGCGCCCGCCCCGGCGCAGCCTGGCGCGTGCCCGTCGCCGTCCTGGTCGATCACGACACCGCCAGCGCCGGCGAGATCCTGGCCGGCGCACTCAAGGACAATCACCGCGCCCTGGTCATTGGCGAAAAGAGCTACGGCAAAGGCTCGG
>JBGSYY010000589.1:0-14532 GCA_041750675.1 Isosphaeraceae bacterium
ACCCCCGCCGGCCCCGCCTTCCGCGATTTCAACACCCCCCGCCGCTCCCTCTACCTCATGGCAATCCGCTCCGACCGCTCATCCTACGGCCCTCTCTTCGACGCCGCCTACCCCGCCGCCATCATCGACGAACGCACCGAATCCACCGTCGCCCCTCAATCCCTCTTCCTGCTCAATCACCCATTCCCCATCGCCGCGGCCGAGGCCCTCGCTAATCGCGCCATCACATCGACCCCCAGCGATCCCGCTCGCATCGAATTTCTCTATCAACAAATCTTCCAGCGCTCCCCCGACGCCACCGAGCGATCCCTCGCCCTCAACGCCCTGACCACGCTCTCAGTCGACAGCCCCCGCCAGGCCTGGTCCCTCCTCGTCCAGGCTCTCCTCTGCTCCAATGAGTTTCTCTACATCGATTAGCCACTTCATGTCCCGATCCCCTCTCTCGTAGTGTCGCTATCACCCACTCCTGCTCGATCTCACGCCTCGATCACACTCAAAACCGAGCCTACCTCGTCCCTTTCTACCGCCACCACACCGCTCGTCACTGGCTAGTGCAGGTAACCTCTGACCCACCGAGCCAACACCATGCCCCCCCTCTCCCGCCGCAACGCACTCCGCCACTTCGCCAACGGCTTCGGTCTCATCGGCCTCGCCAATCTTCTCAACGACGAAGCCCGCGCCACCGATCAATCCACCGCCGACGACCCACTCGCCCCGCGCCCCCCCATGTTCCCCCCGCGCGCCAAGAATCTCATCTTCCTCTTCATGTCCGGCGGCCCCTCCCACGTCGACCTCTTCGACCCCAAGCCCGCCCTCGAATCTCACGCCGGCCAGCCCCTCCCATTCCCCATGCCCAAGCTCGAGCGCACCCGCACCGGCAACCTCCTCCCCTCGCCATTCAAATTCTCCCGCCACGGCCAATCCGGCCTCGAAATCAGCGATCTGCTTCCCAACCTCGCCCGCCACGCCGACGACCTCTGCGTCGTCCGCTCCATGGTCGCCGACAATATCAATCACAACGGCGCATGTCTCCAGATGAACACGGGCGAACAGACCTTCTCTCGCCCGAGTCTCGGCTCCTGGCTCACCTACGGCCTCGGCAGCGAATGCCGCGACCTCCCCGGCTTCGTCGTCCTCAGCCCCAGCCAGCCTGCCCAGGGCGCTCCCCTCTGGAGCTCCGCATTCCTCCCCGCCAGTTATCAGGGCACCCTCATCACCGACCTCAAAAAACCCATCGCCAACCTGGACAATCCCGACCTCGCCCCAACAGCCCAGCGCCAACAGCTCGACTTCCTTCGCACCCTCAATGAACACCACGAAACCACCCGCGCCGACGACTCCCGCCTCTCCTCCCGCATCTCCGCCTTCGAGCTGGCCTTCCGCATGCAAGCCACCGCTCGCCAAACCTTCGACCTCAACGGCGAATCCAAGGCCACCCGAGCCTTGTACGGCATCGACGACCCCACCACCGAGATCTTCGGCTCACAATGTCTGATGGCCCGCCGCCTCATCGAGCGCGGCGTCCGCGTCGTCCAGGTCTATCACACCCAAACTTCCAAACGCTCAAGCTGCCAGCTCTGGGACCAGCACTCCGGACTCAAATCCGAGCTACCCGCCAATTGCGCCGCCACCGACAAACCCATCGCCGCCCTGCTCACCGACCTCAAAGCCCACGGCCTGCTCGACGACACCATCGTCCTCTGGGGCGGCGAATTCGGCCGCACCCCCACCGCCGAAGGCACCGACGGCCGCGAACATCACCCCTTCGGCTTCACCATGTGGCTCGCCGGCGGCGGCGTCAAAGCCGGCCATACTCACGGCGCCACCGACGAATTCGGTTGGCACGCGGTCCACGATAAAGTCCACGTCCACGACCTGCACGCCACCCTGCTCCATCTCATGGGCATCGACCACACTCGCCTCACCTACCGCTACAGCGGCCGCGACTACCGACTCACCGACGTCTTCGGTGAAGTCATCCACGAGTTGATCTCCTGAGCGATATGCGAACAGCGGATGGAGCACCCTGTCGACCGTCAGGTTAAGAACTTCCGGAAACCTCACGAGCAAGTCATCTCCGCGCAGGCAGGGGTGGCTCCTTTTAGGACGTGGAGGAACCTGACTACCTGAAGATCAATAGGCGGCAGAGAACCAAGTTCGTGGCCTGCGAGGCGTGGACGCAACGCAGCATTTGAGGAGAAGCGTTATGAGATCCAAAGAGCACTGGGAGCGCGTCTACACGACGAAGCCCTCGACGGGCGTCAGCTGGTTTCAGGAGCACGCCCAACAGTCACTGCGCCTCATCCAACAGGCGGGTGTTCCACACACCGGATCAATCATCGACGTCGGTGGTGGAGCCTCTACGCTGGTCGACGACTTGCTGAATGAAGGCTATGGTTCCATCACCGTACTGGATCTATCGGAGGCAGCCCTGCACGCAACTCAGGACCGGTTGGGCAAGCGTGCGCAATCAGTGCAGTGGCTCGAGGGCGATATCGTCATGCATCCCCTTCCTGAGCATGCTTACGACATCTGGCACGATCGAGCAGTCTTCCACTTCCTTACCGACGAAGCTGACCGCCGGGCGTACGTGGCCAAGGTCCTGCGCTCGGTGAAACCTCGAGGTCATGTCATCGTAGCCACGTTTGCTGAAGACGGCCCAACACAGTGCAGCGGCCTACCAGTGATGCGCTACTCGCCGACCGAACTGCACGAGCAGTTCGGGCCAAGCTTCTCTCTGCTGAAGCAGGAGCGAGAGGAACACCACACGCCGTTCGGCACAACGCAGAAGTTCATCTACTGCTACTGCCGGGTCGCCACGCGCTGAAGCGGCTGCTTATTGACCGTCAGGTTGAGAACTTCCGGAAACCCCACGAGAAAGTCCTCCCCGCGCAGGCGGGGACCCAGAGCGTGAGCCACGTTTAAGGCGGAATCCCCGCCTGCGCGGGGAGGATTCCCTTCCGGACGTGGAGGAACCTGACTACCTGAAGCTCAATAAGCCACCGAAATCCACCGCGCAACGGCAACTGGCTCCGAGTCCTCGAGGTTCCAGTCCCCATTCCGCTACGGGTCTCGCTCGACCCTGGAGACTCACCCCACCCCCTCCCCCGCCCGCCACCACCGCACCTGAAACACCACCGCCGTGACCAGGTTCAAGATGACCGCCAGCAGCGGATTCAACACCAAGTAAACCGCCCACACCGGCCACCCGGTCGGAAACACCACCGCACTCGCCGTACGAGTCGCCCCATCCACGGCTTCCCCCGCCGCCGGCACGCTGAACGCCGCTGCGAACGGACTCGTCACCGTCAACGCCGTCAGTCGCTCTGCCGGAATCTCCGTGAAACTCGTCAGAAACCGCGACGCCCCCACCGGAACCACGAACATCAACAACAAAACCAGATACGTCAACACCATCGCCACCGCCGTCCGCCGACTCAGCGCCGAGCACAACAACCCCACGCTCGTCGTCATCAGACACGTCACCGCGATGATCGCCAGATGAACGAACAACGTCCAAAACTGCCGCTGCAACTCCCCGATCAAAAACCAACCCAGCAGCATCTGCTCCGTCAACAAAAACGTCAGCACCGTCGACACCCGAAGCGCCGCCATCAGCTTCGCGAACACAATCTTCCTCGGCGTCAACAAGGTCGTCAGCAACAAGCTCAACGTCATTCGCTCACGTTCCTGCGTGATGCTCCCCGCCGAGAACACAGGTCCTACCAGCAAATTAAAGATGATTACGTAAGCCACGTAATACGCCGCCCATTCCGGCCGAAAAAAGAGCTGGATCGCCATCAACGGGATCGACAAAAACATGCTCACCTGAATCACCAGCCTGAGCATCAACGTTCCCTGGCTGAAAATCTCCGACCGTAGCTCCTTATCCAGAACCGGATTCGTCCCGTCCGGCATCAAATCCGTCCGCTTCGGCGGAGCAAACAACTTGTCCGGAAACAGGTCGCGATCGATCACAACGCCGATCGCGTACTTCATCTCCTCCTCTTCATCCACCACCTCTCGCCCCTCGCTCCCCACGTCCGGCGGATGCAACAATCGCCGCCCCACCGCGATCGCCACCACCGTCCAGATCGCCAGACACCACGGCGGCAAAAGCGCAATCGCCACGAAATCTCGCGAAACCGGATCAGAAGTCCGCGTCATCATCACAATCGCCAGCGCCAGCGGCAAAATAATCAGGTAACTCACCACAAGCGCCGAACTGGTCCGACGAAAAAACGTCGAGCATGCCACGCTAATTAACCCAAACGTCCCCGCCGCCAGAATCAAAATCACATAAGCCCGAACAATCTCAGACAACAAAAGCCCGCCCAGCAAGAAGCACAAAATCATCAACGGCATGCTCGATAGGATCAACAGCACCAGATACGTCAGCGCACTGAGCAGCTTGCCAACCAGGATGCTCGACGGCTCCAACGGACTCGCCAGCAGCAGCTCATAGGTCTTCCGCTCCTTCTCCCCACTGATGCTCCCCGCCGCAAATGCCGGCGCCACCAGCGCCACCAGCACAAACTGCCCATAAAAGAAAACCTCAAACAAACTCTGAGCTGCCCCGGCGCTCACCTGTGTCAACCCGCCTCGCTGCACCGGCCACGCCAGATACACCACCATCCCCAAAAGCAGCACATACAAGAACTGCAATACAAACGACCGCGGCGAACGCAAATTCACCAACAACTCACGCGCCAGTACCGGATTCTCCCGAAGCATATATCCGTCCCCACCTCACGACCCGTAGGGTGGGCATCGCCCACCGCTCTTCTCACCTCACCCCAAACCCAAGCAGAGCCGACCGGCTCCGTGTCCCTTCGTTGCGCCCGACCCCTGCGCGATCCTCAACGCCGCCAACACGCTCCCCAGGCCTTACGATCCGCCCGCCCCACTTCACGCTCGGCAAGCCGCCCTCAATTCACCACTCCCTTCGTGATCATCATGAACACCTCCTCGAGCGAAAGCTGCTCCTCCGCAAACGTATGCACCGTGATCCCCGCCTCAACCAACCGGCTCAGCAACCGAGCTTTGTCGCTCTCGTCGCCTTCAAACTCAAAACTCAAGGTATGATCATAGCTTTGCAGCGTTTTCACAGCCGGATCATTGCGAATCAACGACTCCGCCCGCCCAATCTCCTCACCTAAAATTCCCACCTTCAAGACCCGGTGCGTCCGCAACTGCTTCTGAATCTCCTGAATACTCCCCGCCGCCAGCAGCTTGCCACTCTCGATAATCCCGATCGACGTACAGAAATCCGCCAGCTCCGAGAGAATATGGCTCGAAATCAAGATCGTTTTCTTCATCGTCTTCAGCTCATTCAATAACCCCTTCATCTCCACCCGCGCCCTCGGGTCCAACCCGCTCGCCGGCTCATCCAGGATCAACACCGGCGGGTTATGAACAAGCGTCTTCGCCAAACACAGCCGCTGCTTCATCCCCTTCGAAAGCCCATTCACATACGCGTCCCGCTTGCTCGTCAAATCCAGTAGCTCCAGCACCTCGCCGATGATTTTCTTGCGATACGTCCGCGGTATCTCATAAGCCACCGCGAAAAAATCAAGGAATTCCCAGACCTTCATCCCATCATAGACGCCGAAATCATCCGGCATGAATCCGATGATCCGCCGCACCGCCATCGGTTCATGAACCACGGAGTGCCCACAAATTCGCGCCTCCCCCGCCGTCGGCTGAAGCAGAGTCGCCAAAAACCGAATCGTCGTGCTCTTGCCCGCCCCGTTCGGCCCGATAAACCCAAAGATATCCCCCGCCGGGATCGTGAACGACAAATCGTCCACTGCCAGAAAGTCGCCATATCGCTTGCTAAAGTTCTTGACCTCAATCATGGTCCCAGCGATCCCTCCAAAGGCACTGCCGAATCTCGTTCCACCCGCGTAGCCCCGTCGTACGCCGTCCCGCTCGGCGATGGCACCGCAAACCGCAGGTGCGCCACCACCAGACGCACCCCACGCCGTCGATCCACCCCCGGCGTCACCTCCAGCCCAGGATGCGGCTCCCGCGCCCACGCCACCAACCGAATCCCCCCCGCCTCCTGAGGGTCGCCCCATCGATACTCCCGCAACATCTTCAAATAATCATCAATACCCGCCCATCCCGATTCCCCCCGCTCCGCCGGCGTCACCGTCCGATTGCTCGATCCCAGCTCAACCACATGCTCACTTCCCGCTCCCGCTCCCTCTCCCTCCGTCCACGGCCCAATCCGACCCAAGGGCCGAAACCCCTCGCGATCCATCCGCACCAACCCAGCATCCAGCAATTCCAGCCCGCTCCGGTTCACAATCCGTCCCGTCTCCCAATCCCCCTCCAACACGATGCCCCCGCCCAGATCCACCATGGCCTCCGATCGAAACATCGCCAGGCTCCTCGGCTGCACCAAATATCCCCCCAGGCTCGGCTCCGCAGCCGCATCGAACGACGAATAACGCGTCTGCTCCCCTCTCAGCTCCTGATACGCTCGCATCGGCAAAATCAACGTCCCCGGATTACTCGTCGACTTCAACTGATACTCCACCCGTCCCGACGTATAAATCGAGCCGAATCGCGTCAGATGCGCTCGTGCATAATCCCCCTGTACCTCAATCACATCAATCTCATCGCACGACGAATTGAACCCCACATCCACCGCCGCCATCCGCTCCACGCCAAACGCGAACCCAAGCGCCAGAACCGGCGCCACAACCCACGCCAGCTCCCGTCGCCTCAACACATACCGACACACCAACCAGTTCAACGGCACCAACAAAACCAGATAACTCAAAATGACCTTGGCCACGAAATCATTCTTCGGAATCACTATCCCCGACGATCGTTCCAACGTATCACGCGCCGCCTTGGGCATCGCCGAGCTCGCATCCAACCACGCCGCCGTCGGCCGGTTCGATAACGGCAACTCCCCACTCAGATTCCCCTCCGTGGGGTTTTCCTCATTCCCCGCCGCCTCCGCACCCAGATCACGCGCCACATACCGCACCCAGCTCAGTTCCGGCCCCGACAACGGCCGATACACCCCTCGCCCACCCGTATAAAACCAGCTCTCCAACGGCCGCCGCAACACCACACGCCTCAGCAACGTATCCAGACCCCGCCACTTCACCAGCGTCGGATCGTTTGGATCAACCGCCAGCATCGTCACCCGACCCCGACCCACCCGCCATTCCACCGCCAACGGCCGCCCCTCGCTCCCTCCCCCCAGCTTCACAACCTCCACCCCAGGCGCATCCCGCGGCTCCAATCGAGACAGCAACAACGGCCGCTTCTCCACCGGCTCCAATCTCTCGGCCGACTTCTCCCGCGCCGGCGGCTCCGCCTCTGCGTTCGAGAGCGGTACCGACCAGTCCTCCAGCTCCCGACCCCACCGCGGCGGCTGATAATCCTCCGCCAACGCCGTCTGCTCCTCCTCGGTCATCTCATCCGCTTGTCCGCCATAACGCGCAGGCATCAACGGCCCCAGCTCCGAATCCTCGAGCGCAGACAACGACGGCCCCGTCGCCACAATCACCAGCTGACCACCCCAGTGAATCCAATCGAGCAACGCCCGCTGCTGCGAAAACGATCCCCGGCTCAACAGCTCCGGATTGTAATTCTTCCAGATCACATGGCTCGTCGTCGTCCAGTCCAGAGGCTGCGTCGAGAGCGCCGGCGGCAAGTCCGGCCGCATCGGCATGACCAGCCGATAATAACGCTGCCGATCCACCAAAGCCGGACTCCCAAAATCCACCGACGACGGCAACGTCGCATTCAGCTTCGTCCAACCCTCAAACGCATCAGGCTCCGCGCTCAACACCGGCACCAGCATTTGATGCGGCTCGAGTCGTTGAATCAACGCCTCAAACCCCACCTCCGCACGCCCCCCTTCCTCCCCCGCAAGCTCCACCAGCAGCCGATTGGTCGACTTCGTAAAACTCGGCAAAAACACCGGCAACTCCCGCCTCACCGTCTGCTTCTTGGGCAAGAGTGCATCCCGCCGATAAACCATCCCCTGCGGCATCCCCCACAACGGCGCCTGTGCCTGCCCCCCCACCTCCGCCGCCGTCCTCAATTCCCCCCGATAATCCTCCTTGTTCGACCTCAGCTCCATCACCAACGTCGCCCAGTGATTCGCCTTCACCAGCGGCAATACGTCCAACGGCAGCACCTGACTTCGAAACATTTCGAACCTCGGTAGCTGCTCCTCCTTCTTCCGCTTCTCAATTTGCTCGGCCAGCTTGTCCAGCTCACTCATCTCCTGAGGCCGCTCTACCCCCGCCCCCCCATCGCCGTCACCCTCTCCCTGCCCAGAAACCCCCTGCGCAACCACCACCCCCGCCGACAACCCCAGCGCAACCACCACCCACGACATCCGTCCGATCCAGGAACGCACCATAGTCCCAGTCATTTCATCCCCACTCCCCAAAACTCCGCGCCCTCATCACCCACCAGAGTCTACAGACCCAACCCCGGATCGAAAAGCTCCGCCGCTCCCCCTCCCCCGCCAATCCGCTCCCACTCCCGATACTCCTCCGGCGTGTCCATGTCCCACAACACTCCCGCCTCACTCACCTCAACCATCAACACTTGTTCCGCCGCTCGATCCAAAAGCGCATTGATCCCAACCCCCTCCGGCAACCCCTCGATCAATGCCGCCATCTCCCAAGGCAACACCAGCGGATGCCCTCGCTTCCCGCCGTGCGACGCCACCACGATCCGCCCTCGCGCCTCACGCGCCACCTCAACCACACGGGCCACCACCCGCGCCGTCACCCCCGGGCTATCCCCCGGCACCACCACCAGGTGCTCTATTCCCTCCCCCCACTCCAATAAGACCCCCATCCCAGCTTCAACCGTCCCCCGCATGTCCAGCGTTCGCCGCTCCAGTCTCACCACCTCCGCCCCACCCCGCGCCGCTTCCTCGGCAATCCCATCCGCACCCGCCAGCTGCGCCTCTGTCGTCGTCACTACCAGAACTCGATCCACTCCCCCCCCCCGCAGCGCGCCAACCACTCGCCTCACCAACGGCACACCGCCCAGCGGCAACAGCAGCTTCGCCCCGCCCCCCATTCTCTTGCTGATTCCACACGCCGGCACAACCGCGACAACCCTCATCGCCGTTCCCTCGCCGCCACCCCCCCCACCCCCAAATTCCTTCGCGCGATCAATTCCGCAACGATGCTCACCGCGATCTCCGTCACCGTCTCCGACCCGATCTCCAACCCCACCGGCGCCGCCACCCGCCCCAGCGCCTCCTCGCCCATCCCCTGCTCCCGCAAATTCTCGAAGATCATTCGGATCTTCCGCCGACTCCCTATCAAACCCACATAAGGCGCAACCGTCCCCGCCAGATGAGACAACGCCTCCTGATCATGCCCATGTCCTCGCGTGACGATCAACGCATACGTTCGTGCATCCACGTCCAGCCCACGCAAAACCTCGTCAATCGCCCCCACCACAATCCGCGACGCCCCCGGAAACCGCTCCGCATTCGCATACTGACTCCGGTCATCGACAACCCATACATCAAAATCCGCACGCGCTGCCAGTTCCCCCACCGCCTGACCCACATGCCCCGCCCCCACAATCACCAGCCGTATCCTCGGCAGAGTCGGCAGCCACGCCACCCCCCCCCGCACCCCTGCCCTCGGCCGACCCTCCAATCCCTCCGGCTCCCCAGGGCTTCCCGCCTGCATCCCATACCGGGCGATGCACTCCCCCACCTCGTCAAACAACCAACGCCCCCCCGCACCCTCCCCCTCAAGCGCGATCGCCTCTGTCCCCCCTCGCCCCCCCTCATGCATCGCCAGCAAAGCCTCGAAATACCCCTTCGCCGCCTCACCCCGCACCGCCTCCGCCAGGATCACCATCTTCCCGCCACAGATCAATCCATCCGCCCATGCATAATCGTGATCAAGTACATAAGTGTGCAGCTCCGCCCCCTTGCGACCCATCCGCCGAATCGCCTTCTGCTTCACCTCCGCCTCAACACATCCTCCGCCCAACGTCCCCGCCTGCCCGCCATCCGGCCTCACCACCATCAACGCCCCCGCCTTCTGCGGCGTCGAACCCTTCGTCTCCACAACCTGACACACCAGCACCTCACGACCCGCCCCCAGCGCCGCACACAATCCCCGAATCACATCCCGCATCAGCTCAATCTCCCTTCCACTCCCAAGTCCACACGTCCCGCGTATTCTCCCCGTTCCCATCAACAATCCGCAAGCAACCCACTTCGCTTCAATTCACGGACACCTCATCCGCGATTCCTGACATCACAACCCGCCTCCCGCCCATGCCCCCAGCCGACAAACCCAGCCAAACAGGCCATCCCTGATCCACCCTCCTCTCCACTTTTCTCTCCAGCCCGTCCTGCTTGCCTATGCCTCACGCTCCCGTCATCATAAGCCCCGCCCTCTCCCGAGGCCCGTCCCAATGCGGAGCGATCCATGTCCTCACCCGCCACACCCCCTCCCGATCCCGACCTCAACCCCGCCGACGCCACCCCTCCACCACCTTCGTCGCCCCGACTCCTCTCCATCGACGCCCTCCGTGGCTTCGATATGTTCTGGATCATCGGCGGCGACGCCTTCTTCCGCGCCCTCGGCAAATATCTCGGCCCCCCCGCCGAAACCGTCACCGAAACCCAGCTCGAACACGTCCCATGGCAAGGCTTCGTCTTCTACGACCTCATCTTCCCGCTCTTCCTCTTCCTCGTCGGCGTCGTCATCCCCTTCTCCCTCCGCTCCCACCGCGCCCGTGGCGAATCCTCCACCCAACTCGCCGGCCGCATCTTTCGACGTGTCCTCCTCCTCGTCCTCCTCGGCCTCATCAATAACGGACTCCTCCGTCTCGATTTCGAAAATCTCCGCTACGCCGGCGTCCTCCAACGTATCGGCATCTGTTACGGCATCGCCGCCCTTCTCGCCTGGCTCTTCAAAACGCGTGGTCTCGTCCTCATCACGTTCGTCATTCTGCTCGGCTACTGGGCACTCATTGCCCTCGTGCCCGTTCCCGGCAATTCTCCCGGCGATTTCACGGTCGAAGGGAATCTCGGCGGTTACATCGATCGCACCTATCTCCCCGGCAAAATCATGAAAGCCTACTACGGCTACGGCGACAATGAGGGGATTCTCTCCACCATCCCCGCCGTCGCCACCACCCTCCTCGGCGTCCTCGCCGGCCACTGGCTCCTATCCACCCACAAACCCACCCGCAAGGCCTTCGGCCTTGTCGTCGCCGGTATCCTCAGCCTCGCCATCGGCACCGCCTGGGGCCAGATCTTTCCGATCATCAAGAATCTCTGGACCAGCTCCTTCGTCCTCGTCGCCGGCGGCTACAGCCTCATCCTCCTCGCGATCTTCTACACCGTGATCGACATCCTCGGCGCAAAATGGCTCGCCTTCCCCTTCGCCGTCATCGGGGCCAATGCCATCACCATCTACGTCGCCCCCCGCTTCCTCGATTTTGACCACTTCACCAACTTCTTCCTCGGCGGCCTCGCCCGCCACAGCGGCAACCTCGCCCCCCTCATCCTCACCGCCGGCGTCCTCCTCTCCCAGTGGCTCTTCCTGTACCTGCTCTGGAGGAAAAAATGGTTCCTCCGCGTCTAAACCGATCGCGAAACATCCCTCACCTCGCCGCCTAAACCCAATCCATCCGAGATCAATCTCGGTCGACCAGCACCGTTCAACACCCAGAAGCAAACCAGAACAACCAGGACCAAGGCGACGACGAACCGCCAGGCCAGGCGACTCTTCACCCTCCCGCCCATCGTGAGCAATCCCGCAACCTCCATCAGCCGCTTTCTCCCAACTTTCCTCGATAATCCTCCAAATCACATCCGACTCTCCCTGTTGATCGCGCACCCAAATGCGACCGCTCAACAAGGAGAGTCTGTCGAGATGTCCACCGCCACACGCACCGAGGCCCAGCGCCTCGCCTCCCGCCTAAACGGCCGCAAATCCCACGGTCCCACCTCACAAGCCGGCAAAGCCGCCAGCCGCCGCAACGCCCTCCGCCACGGCCTCACCGCCCAGCATCCCGATCACCTACCCGCCGGTCTTGCCTCCTCCCTCCAGTCCGAGATCGAGGTCTATCGCCGCCACTTCAACCCCCGCGACGATCGCGAACGCCAGCTCGTCGACCAGGCCGCCTTCGCCAACCTCCAGTGGTTTCGCTTGGCCCAAGCCCTCGAACAACGCGCCGCCCACCACGCCCGCCACGCCATCGAACGCTGGGATTCCGCCCGAGCCGCCGAGGTCGCCCGCCTCGCCGCCCGTCTCACATCCAGCTCCCCCTCTCCGACTCCCTCAATGCTGAAAACCACGCTCACCCGTCTCCAGCGCACCGCCGAAGGCTGCGACTGGCTCGCCGACGCCTGGGACGGCCTCCTCAACGCTCTCGACAACCAACCCGCCTGGACCGAGTCCCAATCCCGGCTCGCCGCTCGTCTCCTCGGCCGACCCCACTTCACAGCCTCCCCCGACGACCTTCACGAACTCGACCCCGATACCCGCGCCTCCTGGCTCGACCTTCAAGCCAGCATCGAAGCCACCCGACAACCCGGCACTCCTCCCGAAAGCGCCGCCGACGCCCGTCAAAACCTCCGCGAACTCTGCGCCGAACTCCGCGACGAGCTTCTCGAAATCGCCGACACGCTTTGGAACTCCAAGGACGCCCCCGATCGCGCCTCCGCTCCCACCCGTGCCTTCTTCGATATCACTCCCGAGGGCGCGCGACTCGTCCGCTACCTCAACGACGCCGAACGCACCGCTCGCCGCGCCCTCAACGAACTCGAACGCCTCCGCGCCCAACCCGCTCCACCGCGCGCAGCCGTCCCCAAAAAACCGCAAAGTCGAGCCATTCCCGCTCCCAAACCCCAGTCTCCGCCCGCTCCCAAAAGGAACCCGACACCACCCCCCAAACCCTCCCCAACCAGGCCCCGGTCCGACTTCGACCTGAGCAACAACCACGACTCTGACGCCACCTTCAGCTTCGTCCCCATCGCCATCACCCCACCCCACCCCCGCCGCTAACGCACTTCGCCTCCCCAACCCGAGCACATCTCCCAACGCCTCGCTCCCCCTGCGCGCCTCAAGTACCGTCCTATTGGGATTCAGACAGTCCAGAAAGTCCTCCCCGCGCAGGCGGGGAACCCTGGTTGCGGCTACCGAGCGCTGGCTGCTCCTGGCGTCAATGTCATCCCCGCGCAGGCGGGGATCCATAGGTTTCGGCTACCGAGCGCCGGCCGCTCCTGGCGTCAATGTCCTCCCCGCGCAGGCGGGGATCCATAGGTTTCGGCGACCGAGCGCCGGCCGCTCCTGGCGTCAATGTCATCCCCGCGCAGGCGGGGATCCATAGGTTTCGGCTACCGAGCGCCGGCTGCTCCTGGCGTCAATGTCCTCCCCGCGCAGGCGGGGATCCATAGGTTTCGGCTACCGAGCGCCGGCCGCTCCTGGCGGGGATGACCTCCGGCCATCCCGTATCGGAACCGAACAGCCTGAGGGTCAAAATGGCTCCTTCAGCCTGACCGCTCGCCTCGCCTGTTTCGCTTCACATCAGACGAACCGGAAACCCGGCACAATCGACGATTTCCGACCCGCGCCATCGCTCGATTGCCCTCTCCCAACAAATCGACAACCCTGGAATCGTGACAGTGATTCCGCAGACACTCTCCGAAAATCTCCGTAATCTGTGCATTGTCCCCTCCCATCGCGATCTCATGCCCACCATGCGAACCCCCAACCACAAATGCCAGCCCCACACCTCATCCTCGCCAGCGCCTCCCCCCGCCGCCGCGAACTACTCACCCGTGCCGGCTACTCCTTCGAGGTCGATCCCTCCGACATCGACGAACCCGAACCCAAAGGCCCCATCGACCCTCGCGCCTACGCCGCCAATCTCGCCTTCCACAAAGCCCACGCCGTCGCCGCCCGACGCCAAACCGGTCTCATTCTCGCTGCCGACACCGTCTGCGCCGTCGACCATCACCTCCTCAATAAACCCACCGACCGCGCCGACGCCGAACGCATGATCCGCCTTCAGGAAAACCGCTCCATCGAGGTCATCACCGCGCTCGTCCTCTACCTCGCCGATACCCACGAATTCACCAGCGCCTCCGAATCCAGCTCCCTCCGTATGCGTTCCCTCACCGATCAGGAACGCAACGCCTATCTCGACTCCAACCTCTGGCAAGGCAAGGCCGGAGCTTACGGCGTCCAGGACGACGACCCCATCGTCACCGTCGAAGCCGGAAGCTGGTCCAACATCGTCGGCCTTCCCCTCGAACGCCTCGCCTCCCTTCTCATGCACTTCCCATCGCAGTCACCCTGACGCATCTCCCTCACCCTCGCTCCCCGGAATGCCAACCATCCCACTTCTCCGATCTTCGCCTTGCCCTCGCCGCATCACGCCCCCACAATGACTTGCGTCGCGATTCGCCGGCAACTTGCCTCTGTCGAGACCCCCGGATGACCACTCCACGACCCGATCGGCCTCGACACTCCCTCTGGACCCGTCGCGCCGCGACCT
>JBGSYY010000590.1:0-4462 GCA_041750675.1 Isosphaeraceae bacterium
CCGACCGCCTGGCCACGGTCATCCCCAGGTTAATCGCTCAATTCACATAAGCGAGGCTCTGAGGGCAACTGACCAGGAAAGTGGTCGGGTGAATAGCCAGGAACCCTTGTCTAACCTGAAAATCCCGGCCAGCGCTGGGAAGTCATCCGCAAAACCGGACTGTCTGACCGCTCAATAAATCACTCCCGCGAACAAACGCGCCGGCGTCACGGCCTCGTCTCCACCCACGGAACCGCGTCTCAGCCCGCCGGTGACGCCCCGGGCGCGGGTTCCACGGCCGCCTTGGGGTCGGAGGGCAGGGCAGGGCCAAGCGACCGACGAATCGGCTTGCTCGGTGTTCGAGCCACCGGCGATGGGCCGCCCGGCTGCATCCCCGTCATGCTGTTGATCACCAGCGTCGAAGCGCCCGACACAAGCAAAAACGCCACCAGGCTGATCGCCAGTGCATGCGGCGGGTGAAACCGAAAAAGCAGGGTAAACACCGCGAACCACACAATCGCCTGCAGCGCACTCATCGGCAGATCTGTCATGAACAGCGACTCGAACGACGTCCGCCGCCACGTCAGCAACACCGCGAAAATCAGCGACCCCACGGCGACTTTCCACCACATGCCTGGCGTCACCTCGTCGTAGAGGTAATTCTGGCCATACTCCACCAGGATGTAACAGGCGACGAACAGGATCAGCCAATACACCAGAAACGGCAGAATCGTGCTGACGAACATCGTGACCAACGCCCCACTACGCGCCGTTTTACGGAATTTTTACGACCTTTTGGCCCCTCAGGCTGTTCGGTTCCGATTCGATCTTGCCCGCAATCGTCCCCGCGCAAGCGGGGATTCCGTGCGAGAGCGATGAACACCCTGGATCTCCGCCAGCGCGGGGATGACCTCTGCGGAACCGGACTGACTGAAGCTCAATAAGCGAAGCCCATCGTAACGCCCCTCGGCAGCGAACTCCACGTTCTCTCGTCCACCATTCCGATCCCTGTCCCCGGCCTCGCGCATAGGCTATCCTCTGCGTCACCGACCCAGCACTCGCCCCAATCTCGCCACGAGCCTCACACGCCGATGATCCACCTCAGTGCCTTCGCCGACGAGATCTCCGCCGATCCCAACGAACAAATCGCCTGCCTCGAATCGCACGGCATTCGCCACATCGAATTTCGCTCCATCTTCTCCACAAACGTCCTCGACCTGACCGACGATCAGCACGCCTCCTTTCGCGACCTCCTTCACGCGCGCGGCTTCGCCCTCAGCGCCATCGGCTCACCGATCGGCAAGATCGCAATCACCGATCCATTCGAGCCGCATCTCGAACGCTTCAGTCGGGCAATGGACCTGGCCGATTTCTACGGCACGCCGCGGATCCGAATCTTCAGCTACTACCTTCCCGACGGTGACGACCCCGCCCAGCATCGCGACGAGGTCCTCCGCCGCATGGCCGCCAAGGCGGAACTGGCCCGCGACCGCGGGCTGCTCCTCGTCCTCGAAAACGAGAAGGGCATTTATGGCGACATCGCCGACCGCGTGGCCGACGTCCTGCGCTCGGTCGGCTCCGAAGCCCTGGTCCATGCCTTCGATCCCGCCAACTACGTCGAAGTCGGCCAGAATATCCTCGCCGCCTGGGATCAGCTCCGCCCCTGGGTGAAGCATTTCCACGTCAAGGACTACCAGGCCGCCACCCACCGCACCGTCCCAGCCGGTGAAGGCGACGGCCGCATTCCCGAACTGCTCGCCGACGCGGTGAACCACGGCTTCGACGGCTTCGCCGTCCTCGAGCCGCATCTCGTCGTCGCCGAAAAAAGCTACGGATACACCGGCCCCACCCGGTTCGCCGACGCCGCCACCGCCCTCAAGTCGGCGCTCGACACGCAGAACATCGCTTACGCCTGAGCATCGTTCCACCCACTCGCCGATTCACACCGCTCCGGAGGCTGCGTCCCGCACATCCTATGGAATTCATTTACTACGGCATGAAAATCATGCTCTTCGCCTCCTTGATACGCGCCTTCGTCATCGCTGAGCCGCTCAAGAGGCACGTGCTCGCCATGAGCGTGCTCTATACCGTGCTGGTTGCCTTCCTCAGCTTCCTCTTTTTCCTCACTCAGTTCGAATCGCCCAACTATCGCCTCTGGCTCATCTGGCTCGGCGTCAACCTCGTCATGACCTACATCTTTTTCAAACTTCTGACCACCTTCGACGAATCGGCCATGTTCTGGGTCGTCCTCCCGTTCGCCGTCGTCGTCATTTTTAACGAGCCGAACCTGGTTCCCTTCTGGCAATATCTCTTAAACGGTACCCTCTACTCGGGCAAGCGAATCATCCGCGGCCAGGGCTAAACGATCCACCCACTCCACCTACTGGCCCAACCTCCACCGGGCCAGTACGCTGAGTTGGGGTAAATAGAAGAGGACGGTCCAACCATCGTTCGCCACCGCCGGCGAGCGCGGTTGCCTGGCGATCCTGCACCGTCTCATACCAGAACACCTCGTCTCACGGAGTCCTCACACATGCAATCGTCGCGTTACAACCGCCGACACCTGCTCCGCGCCGGTCTCGCCGGCTCCGCCGCTTTCGGCCTAGGCGCTCGGTTCGGCTTCGCCGCTCAGGATGCCGTCGGTAAGCTCAAGCCTGGCACGATCCGCGAAATCAAGATCCCGCTCGGCGCTCGGGACGGCTTGGCCGCTCACGATGCCGTCGGCAAGCCCAAGCCCGGCAAGATCGGCGAATACAAGATCTCGCTCGCCGAGTGGTCGATCCACAAGCGGCTCTTCGCCGACCGCGAAAAGACCACGCAAATGAACCTCGATTTCCCCAAGATGGCCCGCGAAGAGTTCGGCATCAGCGCCGTCGAGTACGTCAACCAGTTCTTCAAGGATAAAGCCCACGACTCGGCCTACCTCACCGAACTCAAGAAGCGCGCCGCCGATCATGGCGTCACCAACGTCCTGATCATGATCGACGGCGAAGGCGACCTCTCCGCCGCCGATCGCGCGGCCCGCATGGAGGCCGTCGAAAACCACAAGAAATGGGTCGACGCCGCCGCCGAGCTGGGCTGCCACGCCATCCGCATCAACACGGGTGAACATTACTCACCCGACAATGTCAAAGACTGCGCCGAAGCCTGCCGCGCACTCACCGACTACGGCGCGAGCCACAAGATCAGCATCATCTGCGAGAATCACGGCGGCCCCTCGAGCTGGCCCGAGGCCCTCATCGCTCTGATCAAGGCCGTCGATCACCCCGAGTTCGGCACTTTGCCCGACTTCGGCAACTTCCCGCCCCGCTCGGGTGCCGCCGAGGGCGGGCCCAAGGCGGTCGACAACTACGTCGGCACCGCCCTCATGATGCCTTACGCCAAGGGCGTATCGGCCAAGAGCTACGACTTCGGCCCCGACGGCAAGGAAACCAACCTCGACTTCGCCCGCCTCATGAAAATCGTCACCGACGCCGGCTACCACGGCCACGTCGGGATCGAGTTCGAAGGCTCCATGCCCGAGGCCGAGGGCATCATCGCCACCCGCAAGCTGCTCGAAGTCCTCCGCGGCAGCGAATACAAGGGCTAATCCACTCACGCCTCGACTCCCACACCAGGACCACGCGGCGGCTCGGCCTGGCGTCGAGCCGCCGCTCTTTTTCTAGCGCACCGTACAGGGTTCGGTCATTGTTTCCGGTCGTGTGATCAGAAGCCGAGGGTGCCTGGAGTCTCGAAGCCATCTCCCGTAGGGTGCCGTCAGCGGGCGTCAGCCCGCGCAACGCACCTCTTCGAGCTCGGCCGAAGCCCCCAGACTCGCAAGCCGGCCACCGACTGGATTCCATGACCGCACCCCACCGTACACTCCACGCTCAAAAACCTCTGGACTCTCGAACCCATCAGTGCTAGCCTTGAATGGGCTGTTAATGAATTGTTAAACAGGGATCGGACCTCATGACCTCTCCCGGTTGCGGCGACTTTCGCCGTCAGTTGCCGTCCCGGCGCGGAGCCATCCAGCTCGGCGCTCTGGCCGTCTCGGGTCTCGGTTTACCCTCGCTGCTGCGGGCCGAACGACTCTCGTCCACCGATTCGACGGCCCCCGGCTTCGGCAGGGCCAAGTCATGCATCGTCATTTTCCAGTGGGGCGGGCCTAGCCACATCGACACCTGGGACCCCAAGCCCGAGGCCCCCGACGCCATTCGTGGTTCGTTCGCCACCATCGAAACCCGAACCCCCGGCCTCTATATCAGCGAGCATTTCCCTCGCCTAGCCCAGCAAACGCACCGCCTCGCCGTCATCCGCTCGATGACTCACGACGACGCCGCCCACCTCTCCACCGTCCACCGTTTCCAGACCGGCCACCTCGCCCCCAGGGTCAAGTCCGACGCCGACGGCCCCTCGGCCGCCGACTGGCCGCATCTCGGCTCGTTCGTCGCCCGCCTGCTGCCGGCCCCGCCTCATGCGCTTCCCGCCGCGGTGACCATGC
>JBGSYY010000591.1:0-6245 GCA_041750675.1 Isosphaeraceae bacterium
TAACCGCCCATGCCCCCGCGCATCCCGCCGCCATAACCGCCCATGCCCCCGCGCATCCCGCCGCCACCAAATCCACCGCCACCACGAAACCCACCGCCACCGCGAAATCCACCGCCACGCACTGCCCACGCCGGCTCGGACGCCGACACCAACAAGCTCAATCCCAGCGCGAGCCGCGCAAGACCCTTCGTCATTTGTTGCCGATTCATCACTTGCTGCTCCCCTGGCGTGTCTCGTTGGTCTTCACATCCACTTTCGGTTCCGAAGCCGGCACCGGCGGCCGCCGCACCAGCCGCACGTCCACTTCACCACCCACCTGCTCATCACCCACCGTCTGGTCGTACGACTCATACCGCACACTATGATCACTCACTCGTGTATACACCTGAGTCGACGTCACGGTTTGGCCGTCCGGGAGCACGCCCTCTGCCTTCACCAGCCAACGCCCCTCCCCGTCTCGGCTCCAAACCCCCTCCGCAAATCCGCCGTTCGAATCATGCGCCCACGACCGAAACTGCTTCCGGCTCGCGTCCCAGCCAATTCGCTGGGTCCCCGACATCACCGCCTGATCCGCCACTTTCAGCGTGTAGCTTCGAATCAGGTAATTCCCGTCGTCCGACCACCGGCACTCCGTCTCCACCAGGCCATCGTCGGCCTCATCGATCCAGTCGCCCACCAGCCACCCCAGCGCCTCCAATCGTTCACGAGGCGTTCGATCTCCTGGCTGCTCCCGGAAATCACGAAGCTCCGCGATCTTCCACGTCCCATCCTTCCGCACCCAGATCGCCAGATAGACGTTCGACACCGCCACCAACCCGCTCCGCTCCGTCGAGCGTCCCTCTTCGATCGCCACGTCGTCCGTCACGAACCGAATCACGTCAATCGTCGCCGTCGTCGCCATCCCAGGCTCGGCCCCGAAAAGCGACTCAAACCAACCCTGGATCTGCGCTTTCCCAACGGTCGCGCCATCCGGGCCGACGAGCCGCGCTTCCTCAGTCATCAAACTCGCCAGCGCCGCCGCCTTTCCTCCATTGAAGGCCTGGGTAAATTCCTCCGATCGCCGTCGGATCATCGTTTCATCGACCGACCGATCGACCGCCGCATCATCACGAAAAATCCCCACCCCACCGATTCCCGCCAGGGCAGGGGGGCCAGAAATCAGGGCCAGCCCCGCCAGAATCCCGGCGGCCACACAAGAATTCACTCTCATGAAAAGTCTCCTCCTCCCGTTGTTGGCGATCAGCACCGCCTGGCCCACATCACGGCCGTCCGGCCCCACCGTCTCCGCTTCCGGATTCCCCATCCAGACTACTCGCCCCCTCGCCTAATCGCACCCTCTCCCCGCACTCCATCGCTTGACTCCTAACGAACAATACCGCCGCACCTCGGTTCCGATCCTCAAGCTCCGAACGATCCCCCGTCCCAGAGCCGACCGGGCACCTTGACTGTCGTCCGGCCCCCCCCCCTCTGAGCGGCTGTCTCACACGCCGTTCGGTCAACATCAGCCGCACCCTTCGATTACAATGATCTTGCCGGTTTTGCCGACTCCTCTTCCCCTGTCTCCTCCCCAGGCGCAGAGGCATCCCGCACCATGACCCAGTACAGCCACCCCCCCCGCGCCGTCATCTTCGATTTCGGCAACGTCGTCGCTTTCTTCGACTACACCATCGCCTGCGAACGCCTCGCCGCTCATCTTCCCGGCCGCGGCGGCGGCGAACTTCTCGCACAGGCCCGCAATGCCGGCCTCGGCCCCCTCGTCCTGCTCTACGAAACCGGCCAGATCGACGACACCACCTTTTCCCAACGCGCCGTCAACCTGCTCGGCCTCGAGAATCTGCTCGATCCCCAACTCTTCGCCGACGCCTGGCAAGACATTTTCTCACTCAACACCGAAGTCGCCCGCATCATCGCCGAACTCGACAACAACGGCACCACCCTCATTCTCGGCTCCAACACCAACCCGCTTCACGCCCGCCAATTCCGCCACCAGTTCGCCGACCTGCTGACCCGGTTCGACCACCTCGTCCTCTCCTTCGAAATCGGTCACGCCAAGCCCAGTCCCGCCTTTTTTCAAGCCTGTCTCCAACGCGCCGGACTGCCGCCCAGCCAGTGCCTGTTCATCGACGACCTTCCAGAAAACATCGAGTCCGCGCGTCAGTGCGGGCTCGACTCCATCCTTTATCAAAATCCCCAGGCCCTATTATCCGCCTTATCCGCTCGAAAACTCTTCGTTAATTCGTCTATATTATCCACACACTAGATATTCCCCAGATTGCCGATTTGACTTCGGCTCATTCCACGCCAAACTTCGGTGGCCCTTCACCCCACCATGTGCGCACATCCCCCGTCGTGTCCGTTCGCCGAAGGGACTCGGCATTTTCTTGCCGCAAAATTGCCTCGTCGGAATAATCCGCCCCGTCGGCGCTTGACAGCCCGACCTGTTCCCGATAATGTGTGGATGCACGCATGGTTGCTCGCATGGTTGCTATGGTTTTCCGCGACCGACCTCCGCCACCCGGCGGCTGTCGCGACCCGGAACCGGTTGACGGACCAACGCCTCTCGTGCGTCACCCGTAACTCGGCAGCAACGCAACGTTCGGCGACAGACTGACACGCATTGACGCCGGAATCGTTATCAAGACGACGACTCGATCTGAGAGATCGACAGCGGGCCAGGGGATTCGAACCACCACGACCACTTAGCGGCAAGACAACTCGCTCTCAAACGCCGTGCGAATGGGCCGACCCAATAGAACGGGTGGCCTCCGTGAAACCGCAAGGCAGCCGAGACGGGAAGAAACCGAGGAGCCTCTCGATGGCCAGCAGCAACAGCGGAAACGACGAGCGAAATCGCAAGAACGACAAGAAGCGCTATGACAAGGCTTCGCGACGACGCAAGACCTTGCTCAATTTCGATGCGCTCGAAAACCGCCAGCTCCTCTCAGGCCCCGGCGAAGGTCCGCCTCCCGGCGACCCCGGCTACACCGTCACCCCAGCCGACCTCGACGTCAAAAACGGCCCGCTCAACAACACCACGCCCGAGCTGATCCAGGTCTACAAGGAATATCACGACTACATCCGATCGGGACGCCCCGCCAACAAGTACGTCCCCACCAACACCGGCCTCCGCGTGCTCGACGGCGCGATCTCGCTCAAGGTCCGCTTCTCCGGCGACATCAACGCCATGGTCGACGCCCTGCAAACGCAGGGGATCGACATGTTCGTCACCTCACGCGCCCCTCAGTTCAACATGGTCAGCGGCTGGGCACCCCTCGCCAGCCTCAAGGCCATCGCCAACCTGAACACCACCGTCGGCGGCAAGGCAGTCCGCACGGTCGGCGTCGATCCGACCATCACGCCCGTCACCAGCAGTCAAGGCTCGGCCAACAACCAGGCCGAGGACGTGCTCGGCATCCTCGCCGCTCTTCAGAACCCCCAGTATTCCAACATCACGGGTGCGGGCGTCACGGTCGGCGTCCTGTCCGACAGTGTCAACCGTTTTGCCGGCGGCCTCAACGACTCCATCTCCACCGGCGACCTTCCCCCGCTCTCACGCATCAACGTCCTGCTCGACGAACAGGCCGGCGGAAACAATTCCGACGAAGGCCGCGCCATGATGGAGCTGATCTACGACCTCGCCCCCGGCTCCAACCTCGCCTTCCACACCGCCTTCAACGGCGAGCTCAACTTCGCCGACGGCATCCGCGCTCTTTCTCGCTCCGCCAACGCTCAGGTCATCGTCGACGACGTGACGTACCGCGACGAACCCTTCTACCAGATCGGCCCCATCGAGCAGGCCGTTTCCGACGTCGTCCGCCAGGACAATCGCATCTACTTCAGCTCGGCCGGCAACTACGACGACCAGGGCTTCGAGTCCCCGTTCCGTTCGACGACCGCCACCATCGGCGGTAATAACGGCGTCTACATGGACTTCGACCCCAGCGCCGCCGTCGCCACCCGCCTCCCCATCACCATCAGCGGCGGCGGGCAGCTCGTCTTCCAGTACGACCAGCCCTTCTTCACCACCGCCGGCGTCACCTCCGACGTCGACGTCTTCGTCCTCGACGGCGCCGGCACCATCGTCGCCTCCAGCCGCGCCAACAACGTCGCCTCCCAGTCTCCCCTCGAAGTCGTCAGCCTTGCCGGGCTCGGCGCCGGCAACTACTCCGTCGCCATCTTCGTCGCCAGCGGCCCCGCACCCGGTCGCATCCAGTTGCGCAAATTCGGCGGCCCCACGATCGAATTCGACAAATCCTTCGGCAACGCCGGCGGCATCTCCTATCCCACCACCATCGGCCACAACGCCGCCCTCGACGGCATCGGCGTCGCCGCCGTCAATTACTTCGACGCCCCGCCGTTCAGCACCGCCGCGACCATCAACAACGCCGATTACTCCTCCTTCGGTCCCCGCTACCTCCTGTTCGACGCCAACGGCGCGCGCCTCAACCTCCCCAACGGCGGCCTGCTCCAGCGGCCCCAGCTCACCGGCCCCGACGCCACCAACACCTCCTTCTTCATCCCCGGCCTCGATATCGAGCCTGACGGCCACCCCAACTTCACCGGCACCTCCGCCGCCGCACCCAACCTCGCCGCCCTCGCCGCCCTGATGCGCCAGGTCTCGCCCAACGTCAACCAGGCCGACGTCCTGGCCGCCATGAGGGCCTCCGCTCGCCCTGTCAACGGTGCGGCCGCCAATGCCTGGAATAACCAGGGCGGTCTCGGCGTCCCCCTCGCTCTGTCCTCGTTCCAGGCCGTCGACTTCCTCAAGGTCGTCTCCACCACGCCCGCCGTCGGTGCCACCCTCAATAGCTCGCTCACCCAGCTCACCGTCACCTTCAACAAACCGGTCAACGCCTCGACGCTCCAGGCTTCCGACCTCGTCTTTACGCAGGCCCCTCCCGGCGTCACCATCACCCCCATCAGCCGCGACATCCTGCCCGACGGCCGCACGGTCATCTTCAACGTCACCATCACCCGCACACCCGGCTCCAAGGCCAACGGCGCTTATGCCTACCGCCTCGCCGCCGGCTCCATCACCTCCACCGATGGCAAGGCGCTCGCCGAGTTCTCCGGCTCCTTCTCCATCTCGGACCAGATCGCTCCCGTCGTCACCGGCGTCGATATCGCCAACCGCTTGATCACCATCCCCTTCAGCGAGGCGATGGACCCCACCACCATCAACCCCGCCAACATCAAGCTCGTCCGCAAGGGAACCGCCTCCGGATTCGGCCAGTCCGGTAACGTCATCATCAGCGACCTCCCTGGCTACGCCGTCACCTGGCAGCCCACCTCCAATTCCGCACGCATCGACCTGACCCTCATCCCCCAAACTCAGCTACCCACCGACGACTACGCCATCATCATCGAGGACACCGTCACCGACGTCGTGGGCAACCGCCTCGACGGTGAGTTCACCGGCTTCTTCCCCTCTGGCGACGGCGTTGAAGGCTCACAGTTCTTCTTCAACATGGGCCGCGTCGTTCTCCGCGCTCCCAACATCCAGTTCGTCAATCTCACCCTCGCCTCCGACTCCGGCATCAAGGGCGACCAGAACACCAACGTCACCCTGCCCACCTTCACCGGCCGCGTCACCGCCAGCTTCCCGGGTGCCATCGCCGGCCTCCGCGTCGTCGTCCAGTTCAACGCGCTGCACGGCAACACCTTCGACCTCCAGCAGGGTGCCAACGGCCGCGGCTTCACGGTCCTTACCGGCCT
Organism: Isosphaeraceae bacterium; assembly: GCA_041750675.1. GTDB lineage: Bacteria > Planctomycetota > Planctomycetia > Isosphaerales > Isosphaeraceae > BPJS01. Next base: position 5,716 of record JBGSYY010000591.1, read on the forward strand.
CGACGCCGACGTCCTCACCGACGCCAACGGCGAGTTCTCCTTCACCGCGCCCGCCAACCTCCCCGATGGCTTCCACGGCGTCCGCGTGATCGTCGTCGGCCAGCCCGACCTCCCCGCTCAGGCCGGTCTCTCCGCCAAGCTCGACCAGTCGTTCCGCGTCGACACCACGAATCCGATCCTCACCCCCATCAACCTCACCAACAACCCCGACGCCGGCGTTCCCACTCTCAGCTCGCTCAACGGCGGCATCCAGATCCAGGTCACCGATCCCGTCAAGCCCGACCAGCTCCCCAACTCCCTCGCCGTTCCGCTCCAGTTCCAGGTCGCCGCGCTCGACCCCGCCACCGCCACCAACATCAGCAACTACACGCTGATCAACACCACCACCGGCGAAGATAAGTCCAGCTTCATCTCCAACGCCGTCTACATCGACACCACCAACCGCACCAGCCCGGCCAGCCCCTACACCGGCCGCATCGAGCTGAGCTTCGCCGCCGGCCTTCCCGCCGGCCGCTACCGGCTCTCCGTCC
>JBGSYY010000592.1:0-4084 GCA_041750675.1 Isosphaeraceae bacterium
GATGCGCGCGTCGGCTGAGCGGTTCGCGGCTTTTCCGGCTCGGCCTTGGGCGTTTCGAGGGGTACGGGCGTCATGTTTCGCATGGTGGGGGGGGATGCTCCCGGCTTGAGTACCCGGTCGACGCCGGCGCGGCGGAGCGATTCCAGGCGTTGCCTGACCTGACGATGAAGATTGATGACTGTGCCGGATTCCGGGTCGTGTTCTTCATCGGTTGACATGGGTTCTCGACCTTTTTCGGAAGCGTATGCGGGCAATTTGACGGGTGGCGCTGGGCGTTCAGGTCTCGACGCCAGGCGTGGCGAGGGGCCTGGGCCGCTCGGTTCCGGTGATCAGCCGCGCGCCTCGGTCGTAGGTCAGATACGACCAGGCCCATTGGATCAACACGAGTAGGCGATTGCGAAACCCGATCAGAAACACAATATGAACAAACAGCCACAAGAGCCACGCAGGCAGGCCGGAAAACTGAAAACGGCCGATCTGAGCGACGGCGGCGGCCCGGCCGATCGTGGCGAGCATGCCTTTGTCTTTATAGCGGAACGGCTCGGCAGGTCGGCCGTCGAGTCGACGGAGCACATTACGCGCCGCCCAGGCCCCGGCCTGCGTTGCCGCAGGCGCCACGCCAGGTACGATTTTGCCATCCTGTTTCAGGTGCATCAGATCGCCGACGACCGAGATTCGTTGGTCTCCCGGGATCGTCAGGTCCGGCTCGACGATAACCCGCCCCGCGCGGTCGAGCGGTACGTCCAAGGTTCTGGCCAGAGGGGAAGCCGCCACCCCCGCGGCCCAGACGACCGTGCGGGCCTCGATCCGCTCCGAGCCGATCCGTACGCCTTCGGCGTCGATCTCCGTCACGGGTTGACCCAACCGGACCTCGACTCCCAGCCGTTCCAGTTGCCGCAAGCCGCTCGCGGATAAATCGTCAGGATAGGCCGAGAGCACCCGATCGCCGGCCTCGACCAGCAGCACACGCGCTGCCGTGGGGTCGATGCGGCGGAAGTCGCGCGCCAGAGTTCGCCGGGCCACTTCGGTAAACGTCCCCGCCAACTCAACGCCGGTCGGGCCTGCACCCACGATCACAAAGGTGAGCCAGGCACGCTGGCGGTGCGGGTCCGGCTCGCGTTCGGCGCGCTCGAAGGCGAGCAACATTTTACGGCGGATCTCCAGGGCGTCGTCGATCGATTTCAGGCCGGGCGCGTGCTCGGACCAATCGTCGTGACCGAAATAGGAGTGGGTCGCACCGGTGGCGATGATGAGATGATCGTAGGAGATCGACCCATCGCGCAGAAGCACCCGGCGAGCGGATCGGTCAATCGCCGTCACGTCGGCCAGCAGCACCTCGACGTTCCGCTGATGGCGAAGGATTCGACGGATCGGCGCGGCGATATCGCTGGGGTTGAGCGCCGCCGTGGCCACTTGATAGAGCAGAGGTTGGAAAAGATGATGATTGGCGCGGTCGAGGAGCGTTATGTTCGCTGAAGCCCGCTTCAGCGCCCGCGCCGCGGCCAGGCCCGCGAACCCGCCGCCGATGATCACCACTTGTGGTCGAGGTCCGGTTGAGTTCATCACGGTTGCGGAACCCGACGATCGGGTGGAGCATCGGGCCGAAACTCGCTGGCGAACCAACGACGCCAGGCAACCGGATCATAGCCGAAGTCGGCGTTGGTGAGCTTACGCAGGGCGATCAACACGGCCTCATTTCGATAGACGTTTGTGACGTCACGCATCCTCGGGGCATTAGGATTGGCCCCGCCCATCGCAAATCCCGCGAAATCGCCGAAGGGGATCGACGTGGCGCCATAGGCCACCACGCCATCGCCGACGTAAGGACCTGTCAAAACGGGAATCGATGACCCATTGGCGAAGCCTGGCCCGGCAGCCACCGTCGCGCCTGGACTGCCGCTCACAGCGCCGACCGCGCCCCCGGCCGGAAGGATCGGCCCAGGCCCCACATTGGCGAAAGTCACTCCCAGACCCGCACCGCCAACCCCTGCGCCGCCCAGGCCCCCCGGCTCCATCACCGTTCGCGTTTCCACCTTCACCAGAGCGCTGATGAGATTGGAAATCGACGCTTCCGCGCCCATTGTCCCCAGCGCCCAGGCTGCCCGGCTGACGATGCGCAAATCCTTCGACCGCAGCGCCTGAATCAGCCGGGGAATGGTCTCGTCGTCTTTCCGCAGGTCCAGTTCCTGGAGAGCGGCCTGGCGCACGGTATCGCTTTGTTCATTGAGCAGGACTTGAATCAACTGCTCGCGCGAGCCGTCACCGGGGATCGCCGCCAGCCATTGCGTCATCCGCACGCGTACCGCCTCGGAGTCGGAGCCGAAAACACGAACCAGGGGAGCCGCTGCCGCCGGATCGCTCAACGTTGCCAGCTCCGCCTCGGCCGCACCACGCGGTCCCGCGTCCGGCCCCATCCACTGCCGCCGCAGCTCCGTCAATCGGCGCATCCAGCCCTGCTGACTCGAGGCGAAGCCTTCCTGCAACTCGACCGCGCGCTTCTCGTCGGGCGAGAGCCAGCGGCCCTTGTACAGGATCAACCCCTGGGCCTTCTTTTGCTCGGTCGAGGTCATCCACACGCCGTTGTGATAAATGTGGCCCAGCTTTTTGCGGGCGATCGCGTTGTCGGGGGCGGCGTCCACCGCGTTTTGATAGTGGATCAAGGCCGGGCCGGTGAGGCCGTTCGCCTCGCACCATTCGGCCAGTTCGACCTGCGCCGGGCCGTTCGCGGCCGTGCTGGGCGACTTTTTAAGATATTCGTGCAGGGGATCGTCAGGCTCCTCGACGATCCGCACCACCTGCGACGGCTGAAGCTCCAACGGACGCGACGAAGTGGCCGTTAAAACGCGCGTTGGTCCGTCCGAGTCGGGACCGGCCGGCAGGACGACACCGCGGATCTCGCCGCCGCCGCGCAGCAGAATACGATCCGCCCGCGCCGTCGCAACCGTTGTAGAACCCAGGACGATGAGCGTGAGCCTGATCCGCGCGATCCAGATTTCGCTCATGGGTTGGCCTCTCACGGTCGTTCGAGACACGGCCTTGGTTATTGAAATTCTCTTAACCAACCAGACGATCGACTCCTTCGATCGATTCATTGTAGAGTGCCCTTGGCCGGCCGTCGAAGCGAAACCCGAGGAATCGAACCATTTACTGGCTCTCAGCTTGTTCGGTTTCGATACGGGTTCATCCGAAGTCATCCCCGCGCAGGCGGGGATCCAGTGCGAGAGCGGTGAAAACTATGGATCCCCGCCTACGCGGGGACGACATTAGCGGAACCGAACTGTCTGAGGCTCAATAAGTCGAGACTCCGTGAATGAACGACTCCGTCGCAACCCATCGCGCCCAAAGCCCCTCGTCCCTGCGAATTGCCGTCCTGACGGTTTCCGACACGCGCAGCCTCGAAACCGACACCTCTGGGGCCCTCATTGTCAGCCGAGTTTGCGCAGCCGGACATGGGATCGCCGCGCGCGCGATTGTGGCGGATGAACCGGACCGGATGCGGCCGTTATTGATCGACTGGCGTGATCGACCGGAGATCGATGCCGTGCTCGTCACCGGCGGCACGGGAGTCAGCCCGCGTGACCGGACATTCGAGACAGTTTCCGCGCTGCTCACCCGGACGCTTCCCGGTTACGGCGAGCTATTCCGCATGTTGAGCTACGCCGAGATCGGCCCGGCGGCGATGCTCAGCCGCGCGGTGGGCGGCTTGATGGAGGATACGCCGTTGTTCGTGATGCCCGGCTCGCGCGGAGCGGTCGAACTGGCCGTGGATAAGCTCATCCTGCCCGAGCTGGGTCATCTGCTGGGCCAGGTTCGGCGGCGGGACGGATAGGACGGGACGAAACCCTCAGGGATGAGAAGCCTTCCACGCATACAGTGCGACCGCCACGGCCGTTGCCGCGTTCAGTGATTCGACGCCTGGCTCGATCGTGATCCGCAAACGCAGACCTGCAGCCAGTGACGCGGGTAGGCCGGGCCCCTCGACACCGGCCACCAGGCCGAATCGCTCCGGCCATGGTGCCGACTCGATCGGTTGGCCTGCCCCGCTGAGGGCCAGGATCGGCACAGCGTCGTTCGAAGCCAGATC
>JBGSYY010000593.1:0-5622 GCA_041750675.1 Isosphaeraceae bacterium
TAGGCGCAACCGGCAGCGCACCGGTGCGCGTCCACTGGGTCGAGGGTGACGGCGCAGGACTCTTCGAATCACTCGGTCCCCAACGTGCCGGCCCCGCGCCGCGTGCGGATTGGGGCCTCGCCAGCCATCGCCTGGCCAAGCGGATTGTCGATTTTCTCGGAGCTGCCGCGCTGTTGATCCTCTTCTCACCGCTCTTCGCGGTCGTCGCGATTGCGATCGCGCTCACGTCGGGCCGGCCGATCTTTTACACCCAGGAGCGCGTGGGGCAGGGGGGACGCCGCTTCCGCATCGTCAAGTTCCGAAGCATGGGGAATGACGCCGAGATCTCGACCGGCCCCATCTGGGCCGAAGATCACGACCGCCGCTGCACCCAGATCGGCGACTGGCTGCGGCACACGAATATCGACGAATTGCCCCAGATCTGGAACGTGCTCATGGGCCACATGAGCCTCGTCGGCCCGCGTCCCGAACGGCCGATCTTCGTCGAGAAATTCAAGACCGAACACGCCGACTACGACCTCCGCCACGCCGTACCCGTCGGCATGACCGGCTGGGCCCAGGTCCACGGCTGGCGCGGCCGCACCAGCCTGCGCAAGCGCTTGCAATACGACCTCGACTACATCGAGCGCTGGTCGTTCTTGCTCGATTTCCGGATCTTGCTCATGACCATCGAACACGTCCTCTGGGGCCGCACGAACTGGACCAGCGAGAAAAAGCCCGAAGCCTCTTGAGCACATGTTCTTAACTCCCTCTCCCCCCGGGAGAGGGCTGGGGTGAGGGTCTTCCCGTCAGCCTTAGTGACATGAACGCCCTCACCCGGCCTGCGGCCGACCTCTCCCGAGGGGAGAGGTGAAGAGACGACCCGCGAGATCGGCTCCATGAACCGGAACGACGCCTCCCCCACGCTCTCCATCGTCATCCCCACGTATAACGGCCGTCACCTCCTCGACGCCTGCCTGCGAAGCGTGAAAGCCTGCCAGCCCGCCTCATCCCCGATCGAGGTGATCGTCGCTGACGACGCCTCGACCGATGGCACAGTCCCCTGGATCGATCACCATTATCCCTGGGTCCAGGTCGTCTCCCGCAAGACCAACGGCGGATTCTGCGCCGCGGCCAACGGGGGAATCGCCGCCGCGCGGGGCACGTTCATCCAGCTTCTCAACAACGACGCCGAGGTGACGCCCGGCTGGGCCGAGGCCGGACTTCGGCCGTTTGACGATCCCTCCGTCGGCTCGGTCGCCCCGCTCGTGCTGGTCCGCTCCGACCCGTCCCGTGTCGACTCCGCCGGCGACGGCTACGCCTTCTTCGGTTGGCCCTTCAAGCGCGGTCATGGCGAACCGGCGGAGAACTGGTCGCGGCATCCTGCCGACGAGGTCTTGGGCGCATCCGGCTCAAGCGCCATCTACAGGGCCGACGTTCTGAAACGCCTCGGCGGCTTCGATGAGTCTTTTGGCTCGTATTACGAAGATGTCGACCTGGCCTTTCGCCTGCGCTGGGCAGGCTATCGGTGTGTGTTTGAGCCATCCTGCCGAGTTCTTCATGATGTCTCTGCCACTTATGATCATGGATCACCAAAATTGCACCGCCGAATGTCCCGCAACGCCGAGCTAATTTTCTGGCGCAACCTGCCGCCGTGGTGGATCGCCGCCGCGCTCGTTCCACATCTGGTGTTTCTGCTCGCGCAGCTCGCATGGAAGTCCCGACACGGACGCTCCACGCCGTTCCTTCGCGGTAAGCTCGACGCCCTTCGCCTTCTTTTTGACCGAAACAGGTCATCGAGCCGGCACCCGGCACGAACCGCCCCGACCCGACCCCACCTCCCGCTGACTCTCGACCCACGCCGCGCCGCCAGAAATCACGCCCGCCGCGTCACGTCCTGAGAGATGATCCCGGAACCGCCGCGGCCGTATCACCTGATTTTCCGGGAGCGCACGAATGTTCCACGTGAAACATCCGCACTCCCATGCTCCCGTAGGGTGGGCATCGCCCACCTCTTCCATTCACGGCGAGCAACGCCAAAACTTCACGCGGGAGGGCATGTCCACCCTACCAACCCTCGTTCAGCCGATAGCTCGTCACCGCTTCTTCGCCTTCACGACCTCCCGCACCGCCTTGGCCACGTTCTCCGCCGTCAGGCCGAACTTTTCCAGCAAGCCTTCGGGCGTGCCGCTCTCGCCGAAGCGGTCACCCACATTCACATACCGAATCGGCACCGGCGTCAGCTCGGCGACCGTCATCGCCACGACGCTTCCCAGCCCGCCGTGCGCGAGGTGTTCTTCGGCAACCACAAGCGCGCCGGTCTCCTTGGCGGCCTTCGCCAGCGCGTCGCGGTCGATCGGCTTGACGGTGTGCATGTCGATCACCCGGGCGTCGATGCCTTCGCCGGCCAGAATGTCGGCGGCGTCGAGGGCACTGGCGACCATCAGCCCATTGGCGACGATGGTCACGTCCTTCCCCTTGCGGACCTCATTGGCCTTACCGATCTGGAACGATTTCTCATCTTCGTAAATCTTCGGCACGTCGGGGCGGCCCAGGCGTAGGTAGACGGGGCCTTTGTGGTCGATCATCGCCTTGGTCGCGGCCTTCGCGCTGGCCTCGTCGGCGGGCACGATCACAACGAACCCCGGCAGCGAGCAAGCGAGCGAGACATCCTCGATGCCCATCTGGCTCGCGCCGTCCTCACCGATCGAGATCCCGGCATGGGTACCGACGACCTTGACGTTGAGGCCCGGATAGGCCACCGCCATGCGCAACTGGTCATACCCGTTGCACATGATGAAGCAGGCGAAACTGGCGATCACCGGCGTCTTGCCGCACGAGGCCAGCCCGCCGGCGATGCCGACCAGGTTGCTCTCGGCGATGCCGATGTTGAAAAAGCGGTCGGGGTGCTTCTTGCCAAACCATTCGGTGCGGGTCGAGTTGGATACGTCGGCGTCGACCACCACGATGTCGGGATGATCCGCGCCAAGAGCTTCCAGCGCGCGGCCGAAGGCGTCACGCGTCGCCTTGCCCATCGGTCGCTTCGATTCCAGAGCAGAGGAGGCACCAGCCATGTTCGTTCATCCATCGCAAGGAGAAAAAGAGAGTATTCGCTTTGTGTTGCCGGCTTACTTGACCAGTGCCAACGCCTCGTCAAGATACTTGGGAGGAAGCGGTTTGCCATGGTAATTCATGTCGCCCAGCTTCTCCAGGAGCGGCAAGATGCCCTGGCCCTTGTGCGTCAGGCTGACAATGCAAACCGGCTGCCCCTTGTGGGCGCGGCCCCGCTCCAAAGCCTGGACAACCTCGCCCATGTCGTTGCCGTTGATCGTGATGGTATGCCAGCCGAAGGCCGCGAACTTGCCGTCGATCGGGTCCATGTTCAGAACCTCCTCGGCCGCTCCGGTCTGCTGAAAGTGGTTGCGGTCGACGATGCAGGTCAGGTTGTCCAGGTTGTACTTGGCCGCGCTGGCGGCGGCCTCCCAGACCTGACCTTCACCCAGCTCGCCGTCGCCCGTCATCACATAAACGCGATAATCCTTCTTGTCGACCCGCGCCCCCAGCGCCTGGCCGACGCCGATCGAAAGCCCTTGCCCGAGCGACCCGGTCGACGCCTCGACCCCACCCAGCTTGGCCATGTTCGGATGGCCTTCCAGCGGGCTGCCCAGCTTACGAAGGGTCATCAGCTCTTCACGCGGGAAAAACCCCGCCTCGGCCATCGCGGCGTACAAAACCGGGGCGGCATGTCCCTTGGATAGCACAAACCGGTCGCGGTCGGGCCAGTGTGGGTTCTTGGCGTCATATCGCAAAAAGCCGCCGAAATAGAGCGCGGTGACGACCTCGGTCGCCGACAGCGAGCTGCTCGGATGCCCGGAGCCGGCCTCGGTCGTGCTCTTCAAGATATTGACGCGAATTTGCTTGGCGATGTCGAGAAGCTTCTCCAGTCGTTGTTCGGCCACGGCAACGCCTTTCCGGAAATCGGGAGTCCGCTTGGTTGGGTTCGTCAATTGCATTTTCGCGTGAGCCTAAACCGAACAAGGAGGCGTGGGCAAGGGGGTAGGACGTGGCTTCAACGCACACACCCAATGGGCGAAACGGTCTCAGCGGGCTAAAATTCCTCATGCCCCGACTCCGGATCGGTCGAAGCCGGGCATGCGGGTCGAAGTTCCGAGAGGAGGATCGAGCGATGCCGGTTCCCCACTTCTCCGACAGCCCCGAGTTTCTGAGGCTCGTCAGCGGCGACAACCGCGCCGACCTCACCCGCCTCACCTTCGAGATCGCCCGCGACGCGTATCCCGACCTCGACCCGATCCCCTACATCCAGCGCATCGACGCCCTGGCCGACCGCGTTCGCGAACGTTGCCGCAACGGTGCCCGGCTCCGCCAAATTCTCGGCCAGATCAACTGGGTGCTCTACGAAGAGGAAGGCTTTCGCGGCAACACAGCCGAATACTACGACCCCCGCAACAGCTACTTGAACGACGTGCTCGATCGCAAGCTCGGTATCCCGCTCAGCCTCTCGGTCCTCTACATGGCCGTGGCCGACCGGATCGGTCTGCCCATGGCCGGCGTGAACCTGCCAGGGCACTTTGTCATCCGCGCGGGGTTCGGCACCGAGCCGACCACGTTCGTCGACCCGTTTCACCAGGGCCGCCTGCTCGATCGCAACGGCTGCGTCGAACAGGTCGTCGCCGTGATCGGCGAGTCTGTCGAACTCGACGACATTCAACTCGCGCCCTGCCCGTCGACAACCATTGTCGCCCGGATGCTCCGCAACCTGAAGGCGATCCATCTTCGCGACGGTGAATTTCTGGCCAGCCTGCCCGTCATGCGGCGGCTCGTCGCCCTCACACGCGGACTGCCGCTGGAGCGCCGCGACCTCGGTGTCGCCTGCCTCCATGCCGACCGCCCCGGCGAGGCGATCGACCATCTCGAAGCCTACCTGGAATCGGACGATCCCGGTCCCGACCCCGACGACGCCCGAACCGTCTCGGCGTTGCTGCAAGCCGCCTATCTCGCGGTCGCGCAATCGAACTGAGCGACCCGACCTCCGTTGGACCTCTCGGTTTTTCTCAAGCAAGCCCACGGGTCCGACCGATCTACGAGAAATTGATAGGAGTCATGACGACGGCGAGGCCGCGCGCTCGCCACAGGCTGGAGGAGCCACGCTCGATGGTTGGTCGCCCCGACCGGTACCCCTGGTGGGTCGTCGCCAGCCTTGTCCTGATCGGACTTGGCGGGTCGGGCTGTTCGTCCATGTCATGGGGACGGCCCAAGGTCGCCCCGGGTGTGCGGACGATCACCAGCGTCGGCGATACGCCCCAATCGGTCGTCGCCGGAATGCCGGGCGCCTCGTATGGCTCGGGACCGATTCTGGTCGAGCGGTCCACGGGTCGAGATGGCCAGATCAGCGGTCGAGTCGTCGACGAGCGGGGTCGACCCATCCCCAATGTCGAAGTCCGCGTGGCCGATGGCGCCATCTCGGCCGGTCGCGACCTCTCGACCCGAAGCGACGACGCCGGCGGGTTCACTCTGCGCGGCCTACGGGCAGACAAGAGCTACACCATCATCGCCACGGCCGAAGCCGGCCGCCATTCGCTCTCCGGTCGCGAACGCATCCTCGCGCCCGAAAGCGGTGTGGCG
>JBGSYY010000594.1:0-18745 GCA_041750675.1 Isosphaeraceae bacterium
CTACATCGAACAGGACGCCCTCTACCGCAAATTCCACCTCGAAGAACCCTGGGACAGCGAACACAACAAGGCCCTCATCAAGGAGATGCCCAAAACCTACGCCTGCCCCAGCAACCCCGCCCCGCCCGGCATGACCCCCTATCGCGCCGCCACCGGCGACAACATGCCCTTCTCCCTGACTAAGGTCCGAACACTGGCCAATATCACCGACGGAACCTCAAACACCATCGCCATCGTCGAGGCCGAGGAACTCGTTCCCTGGACCCAGCCCGATGAGTTCCCGCTCGACGACGATGTCCTGGCCATGTCCAAGAAACTGGGATCGAAGCACCCCGGCGGCATCAACGCCGCGTTTTTCGACGGCTCCGTCCGATTCCTCAAGGCATCCACCGATCCCCGCCTGATCCACGCCCTCTTCACCCCAGATGGCGGCGAGGTCATCGACCGCCGACAGCTCGACGGCCCGCCCCCATCAGCACGCCCGATCCCGCCCCGCCGCGCAGTACCTACACCCGCGCCCGCCGTCGATGACACCCGCCCCGCCGCTCTCCTCCCCGCCGTCCAGGCCGCCCGCGAAGCCGCCCGCCGCGCCCAGTGCACAAACAACCTCAAGCAAATCATGCTCGCCCTGCACAACCATCACGACACCTACACCAAATTCCCTGCGGCCTCGATCGTCGCCGACGACGGCACCCCCCTCCTGAGCTGGCGGGTCGCCATCCTGCCCTATATCGAACAGCAAGCCCTCTACGAACAGTTCCGCATGAACGAACCCTGGGACAGCCCCCACAACAAGGCACTCCTCAAGGAAATGCCCATCGAGTTCGCCTGCCCCAGCCAGAAGCTCGTCGAAGGCATGACCCACTACCGCGCCGTCGCCGGCCCCGGCTTCGGCTTCGAGATCGATCGCGGCACCTCCTTCGCCGAATTCACCGACGGCACCTCCAACACCATCATGGTCATCGAGGCCAACGACGCCGTCCCCTGGACCAAGCCCGACCCGCCAATGCCCATCGACAAACTCGCCGCCCTCTTCGGCTCGGCCCACCCCGGCGTCTACTGCGTCGCCTTCGCCGACGGCTCCGTCCGCACCCTGCCCAATGGCCTCGACGCCAACGTCCTGAAGGCGCTGGCGACCCGCGCGGGCAGTGAAGTCATCTTGCCTGAAAAGCTAATCCCAAAACCCAATCGCTAACCCTTCGTGCGATCTCCCGCGATCACTCCTCTTGATGATACGCATCTCAGGCAACGATCGCGGGCCGATCGCAGGGTCCCCCCCCCGAACGAGTCATCCCCCGCGCAGCCGGGAATCCCGTTCAACCCCTGTCATTCCCGCGCAGGCGGGAATCCAGCCGCACACACGTCATTCCCGCACAGGCGGGAATCCAGCCGCACACACGTCATTCCCGCGCAGGCGGGAACCCAGCCACGCGCGTCATTCCCGCGCAGGCGGGAATCCACTTTGACCCCTGCCATTTCCGCGCAGGCGGGAACCCAGCCAGCGACGACTTCTCGGAACGGCATCGACGCCTTGGCCGGAACAGGATTTCCTGACGCGATCGAAACCTAACATCCTTAAGCTCGTGACGAAACCGCATCCATAAGTCACGAACAACGAATCAAAGAATGGGGACTGGCTCCACCCGTCTTCGGCGGTGCCTGTCCCCATTCTTTGATTTCATGTATCAATCCGCTCCACGTCATCATCGCCGCCCGGGAAAATCGCGGCGTGACCCATCCGCTCATACCACGACATCGCCACCAGATCACCGCCCGAATGGTTCCGCTTCACCGGCAACTCGACCTGCATGTTCTCAACCTTCGGCTCGGCAACGACAGGCGTCACGACCCCGGCCGCCGCCGCCGAGTAACCAGCGCCAGGCGAGCTCCGTTCGCGTGCGCGGGGTGGGTTGGTCATGTCTGGGGTCCTCCCATCTCAAAAGATGCAAAAGAATTGTGGAGAGTTCAAAACGTCGATCGAGCATGACGGCGCATTCCGCCCCGCCGCGCCCCTCGATTCACGGAGACTCCTGTTGAGTAGCAAAGAACATGCCTGTTCGTGACGGCATGATGCCGAAAAGCGGCAAGCAAAGCCGGCCCGACACCGTGGCGAGGCTCCGTACCCCCATCTCAACTCGCGCCAGTGGCCCCGTCAACACTCACGCCAGAAAAGCGACGCCGTGAGGATGAAAAGGAGACAGAGGACCCGTTGATCGTGGATTTCCCCAGGTGGGTCAAAACGCCTCGGCCTCCCCCCGACCGACTCCCATGGGATGCCGCCTACCGAGGAACCGGATGAACCGCTTGATCCAGTTCTCATAAGCGTCTTCGGTGCGGATGATGTAATGCACTCGCCGGGTCGCGTCTCAGACCTGATCGAGCAGCCGCAGCTTGCCGCCAGCGAAGGTGGGCTGTCCGTTTTCCCGCGGCGTTTTGGTCTGCCTAAGATCAAGCATGCCTCTGGTGTGCCTTGTTATGCTGCGATACGGTGAAACCCAGAGTGGAAATAGACGGAGACCGGGGTTGGTGTGATACCGCTCTGGCGTCCATAGAATGGTCGTTAGCGGCAAAGAATCGATGAGTGGTCTCCGCTCGATACTGGACGAGATTCGCCGCACGCCGGACTGCGAAATCAGTTCACCGCGCGGGTTGCCGTGATTGCCCGAAGGATTGGCCCTTCCCCCAGAGCTCGGCAAGTTCTACGAGCTCGCTGGCGGGGCAATCCATTTCTCGCAGCGCGTATGCCCAGGCCGTGTCCGGATAGTTGGTCCTGATGAGGTGCATCGCATCGACTTGGCAATTATGGGCGATCAGTTTGCAACTGGCCCATTGCAGTGGTGGTTCGCAATCGCAGATGTCATGGATGGCAATTATGTAGCGATCGATCTGAATCCGGAGCATGCTGGATTATGTTACGATGCCTTTCATGAGACGTTCGCGATGCCTGGTTATGTCAATGTCGTAGCCAGTTCATTTAGCGATTTGTTGCGCCGGTTATTGGACCACAAAGAGGACTCGACATACTGGCTCCAAGATGGCTTCAGGCCGCTTGGCGAAGCGTTTGCGCTCTACGGCTTCAAAGCCATCGCGTGAGGCAGCCGCTAACCAGTCGCTGCAGCTGACGGCGGCCACATGACAGTTCTTCAGAGTTCAACGTCTCACCAGCGGCCGCCGCGGGTGAGCTTTTGCGTTAGGCGACTGCGCACATCTAGCCTGGGGGGATGCCATGGCGATCGAGATCTGGCTCGATCCAGTAGACCCGAAGTTGCCGAAGATCGAGCTGCACGACGGCCAAGAAGTCCTCATCGGCAGATATCCTCAATGCCATGTCGTCATCGACGATCGCTGCACAATCGGGAGGATCCACTGCTCCATCTCGCAGCGCGATGGGGTCACGATGATCAAGGATCGGGGCACGAGGTACGGGGTCTCCGTGAATGGCCTACGTGTCGAAAGCGCGAGGCTCGCCCCCGGCGACTTGGTCGCGATCGGCGGGGTCGAACTCGGGACGGACGGGGTCGTGGTCTATGATGGTCGGGCGCAATACATCGTGCGAAGACACCACAGCGAACGGGCTGACGCCTAACCTCGCGCTGCAGCGGACCCCGGCCACAAACCGCGCTTTCTCTGATCTCAAGCTCGGTGGCCCGTGGCCGGGGCCGCTGAGCTTGGTCGTTAGGCGTCAATAGAATGGCCGAACCTTCGCCACGACGTTAGAATGAAGCAAGGGCCAGCCGCAGAAATCGCTTGCATTGGAGATCCAAGTATGCCCGCACTTTCAAAGCCCGAAGCAGCCGAGAAACTGGCTCGAGGCGTGGAGAAGGCCAAGCCGTCCGATCTCCCCGAAATCTACTCCGAGCTCTTCCCGGAAAGGACGCCCACCACGCCGCCAGTCGCGAGCGAGATCGCCGAGCACATCCGGAGAGGCCTTGAGGCCGAAGAGATCGTCGACCTCTGGAACGTTGTGTTCCCGGAAGACCGGAACGTTTGGTACGACGAGGAGGCGAAGTCCTTTCATTTCAACGAGGAACTGGTCGGCTACGGCGATTGAGGGTGGATGTCGATCGATTCGGCAGTCAGGAGTTCGCTGTGCCCGACACCGCCTTGCGGCACTTCAACGAAGACATCACACGAGCCCGCGCGATTCTCGCCCACGCGGACCCGCTGCCGCGCACCAACGCGGCCGAGCGGTTGCTCAGGTCAGACCTGCTGCGCGGCGCCTGGATGTTCGCCGTTGGCGCGATGGATGCTTACTTCTGCGATGCCTACACCGACCTCGTCGCAGCGACGGCCAGCTCGAAGAGTAGGCAACCTGCAATCGCTTTGCCGGAATGGGTTTACGCCATCAAGATTCCGATCAGTGCCGTCCTTGAAGAATACGACAACGCGAACTGGCGATGGAGGATGGCAGCCCGCAAGATGATGGAGCGTGAGAACGTCATCAGTCTGAAGGCAGTCCAGGATCTCTTTAACAAGTTTTTCCGTAAGGGACACAAGTTCTTCCGCGATCAGCTCGACGCATGGATGTCCCGGCCGGACTCCAAGATTCGGCTCTTTGGCATCTCGCAGGCGGACTACCTTGCGAAGACCCCGCATGATAAGCCCACGGCGCGGGAGGCCGCGATCGACCAATTCGAAGACCGGTTCAGAGACATTTTTCAGCGACGGCACGATTGCATCCACAACTGCGACCGCCCCAGGATATCGCCCCAACCGCTGGACAAGGGCGGCACCGTGCTGAAGGTCATCCAGGACGTCGACTACCTCGTGCACCGGTGCGACGAGCACATCAACTCCGAGTTTCGTGAGTTCCTTGTGGGCGTCGGGTGCAACGTGGCGACGATCACGAAGGCCGGCTACTGAATCGAAGTCACGCGGCGATGGCACATCGACAAGGAGATTGGTGATGCCTTCAAGGATGGAAACAGTCTCAGGATCCGATTGCGCAGGCTAACAGGGCGTCACGACTCCTTGATCGTTGATTTCCCTCAAAGGCGAACCGGGCTCCATGAAACCAATGGAAATCCAGGCTCATCGTTCGCGACCATGATCCGCCCAAAGCCCCCCGCAAATCGCCATCGGAGACCAGGAGACGATCCCGACGCCAGCCAACGGATACAGACGTCTCAATGAATGGGCCATCCCGGTCGGCTCACCCGCGACGGCCGGGTCCGCAAGGGCGAAGGCCGCGAATCGGACACTCGGCGCGCTTCCGGCGTCGGCTCTCAATTCCGAAAAAAATCCACCCACTCCACCGAAAGCGTCCGCGCCTCATGCCTCAGCATCGACGCTGGTACCTCAATCTCAACGGCCCCCAGTCCATTCGGCATCCGCTCGCTGGGCCGACCCGCCGAATCATACCCCCGCACCTCCAGCCACTCATCGCTCCCCGGCTCCACCGCCCGCTCGCTCTCTCCCGCCGCCGCTCGACTCCGCGTCACACTCAACGTCCCATCCGTCGTCGAAACCGCCGCCGTCAAAGTCAGCCCGCTCGCGGCGTCATGCAGACGAAACCGTTCCAAGCCCCGCACCTTCAGCCGAATCGTCAGCCGCTTCGGCCACGCCGCCCCCGCCGCGCGCTCCATCGTCAAACCGCCAATCCCACTCGGCGAATCCACCACCACCCGCAATCCCCCGTCACCCTCCACCTCACCCGTCGCCCGATCCGAAGCCTTCCTCGGCGTCAATCGAACGTCCGACACGCGTACACCAGCCCCAACCCGCACCAGAGCCCGCCGCAGCGGATCGTCCGCGCGCATCGCCACTATCAAAGGCACCGCGGCCAGGCTCCGCTTCAGCAAATGTCGTCGATTGCGTGTTGCCGGCATCTCAAGGTGTCGCAGCATCCCAGCAAGTGCCTCTCCCCATCTCTTCAGCCTAATAAATCACCGCCTCCCCGGCGATCCCTCAGCCCCCGCCTGCAACTCGGCAAGGGTCGCCGTCCCATCCAGCTTCCAACGCCCCTTATGCATCACCCAGTTCGTCGGCAGCGTGAAGTTCCCGTGCCACTTGTAGCCCGCCAGGTTCGGCTTCTTCTGATTCTGTTTCGGCAGCGCCCTCTCGTCCAAAACCTCCTTCACCGGCTTATCCAGCTGGTTGGCGATGTTGATCGCCATCCGCGCCGTCTGCCCCGCCGTGTCGATGTAAAACCCCGTCGAATCCACATTCAAATACATCTCAGGCGACGAACCATGCGGCCCCTCAAACCGAAACTGAGGCCGAAGCTGCTCATACCATTGCTCCACCGCGGCCTCCGTCCCAGGCGCGGCCAGCTTCTTCAGGTCGTCCAGCTTCTTATCGCAAAACGCATACGCCACCCGGTAACCCATCGTCGGCAGGTCATCCGGCTTCGGACCCAGGTTCAGCTTCGATCCGAAAAACTTCCAGCCGATCGCCGCCACAATCCCCAGCAGCACCAGCTTCACCGGCCACGGCGATTTCAACACCAGTTGGGTCACGCTCGTCGCATAAGGCTCATCATACTTGTGGTCGCGATGCCCCCCCGCGTCCTCATGCTCGTGGTGCGGCTCACCCACCCGAATCTTCCCATGCTTATCCAGATGAAACACCGCATCGCACTTGGGACAGTGCATACGGACGTTGATACGGTCGGCCGGGGCGTTCCCCCGACGCCCACAATTGGGGCAGGTCATGGGGATCATGTCACAGGTCCTCGTAAGTTTTGCGGTAGAATTTCCACGCGATAATTCCAGTTTGGCACGCGGATCGCTCGCGTGCGAGCCTCCACCCCCAAACCCGTAACACCTGCACGCCTTGTGCCGATGGCAACGCCACGTTAGCCTGTGGCGGCTTTTCGGGCTACCTCTCAAGGAGAACGCAGGATGCGCGCGCTCGTGACCGGCGTGACGGGTTTTGTCGGCGCCCACCTCGTTCGACACCTCGCCGAAGCCGGCGATCAGGTCGTCGGACTCTCCGAATCCGGGCGCTGGCCCGACCCCTCACGCCACCTCGATCAATTCTGCCGATTGGAGCAACTCGACCTCCTCGACATCGCCGAAGACGACTTCATCGCCCTCCTCGCCCGCAAGCAGCCCGAGGCCATCTACCACCTCGCCGCCCAGTCCAACCCACGCCGCAGCATCGACGACCCACGCGGCACCTGGGCCTTGAACCTCGGCGGAACCCTCAACCTCCTCGAAGCCGTCCGCCTCGCCGGCCTCAAATCCCGCGTCATCCTCGTCAGCTCCGGCGTCGTCTACGGCAACCCCGCCCCCGAACACCTCCCCGTCACCGAAATCTGCCCCGTCCGTCCCAACAACCCCTACGCCGCCAGCAAGGCCGCCGCCGACCTCCTCGGCATCCAGCACGCCCTCAGCTACGGCTCCCACGTCATCATCGCCCGCCCCTTCAACCACTCCGGACCCGGCCAGGCCGACACCTACGTACTCGCCAGCCTCGCACGACAGGTCGCCGAGGTCGAGGCCGGCTCCCGCCACGATATCGCCCACGGCGACCTCTCCGTCGTCCGCGACTTCACCGACGTCCGCGACATCGTCCGCGCCTACCGCCTCCTCGCCCAGCGCGGCCGCCCCGGCGAGATCTACAACATCGGCACCGGCCGCGACGTCCCCCTCCAGCAAATGCTCGATATCCTCAAGGCAAATGCCCGCCGCCCCATCATAGACCGCATCGACCCCGCCCTCCTCCGCGCCGTCGACCAACCCCGTCTCCTCGCCAACCCCGCCAAACTCCACGCCGAAACCGGCTGGCAGCCCACCTATTCTCTCGAATCAACGCTTGCCGATATGCTCCAAAGCTGGCGCACAGCCCTCCTCACCACCGCTTGACGATCCCACCCAGCTCGCGATAATCTCATTACCCATGACAACCGGCCCCTGGCTCCGCTTCACACTCGCCGCCGTCTACGCCGCCACCCTGCTCGGTGCCGACCTCGCACACCAGCACCAACGGCCCGCCGACCAGCCACGCGCCGAGTGCCTCGCCAGTTGCGCCGCCGCCGGCCTCCATCTCACAAGCCATCCCACTCCCGATCTCTCGGTCCCACACGCCGAGTGTCACGCCTGCCTCCTCCACTCCGCCCCAGCGCTGCTGCCGCTGTCCCGCGGATTCCACCACGCGCGCCTCACCGCGCGACTGGTCCCGCCACCCTGCATCTCCTCCACCAGGCCACTCCATTTCGTCCCCCTCGGGCGTGGCCCACCCCCTCGGTCCGCGATGCCGCGCGTCCTCTGACCAAAGACGACCCGCACCCCCAAACTCGCGCCGCAACCCCGCGTCACTCCGCGCGCGGTCCAGCGCCGATGTGCCCTCTGCGTCTCCACAAAATGGGCACGGGCTCCTGCTCTTCAAGAGACCTGTCCCCCTGTCGGGTGTGAGACGCCCCTAAACGCATTCAATTAAACTCATTTCTCGAATACTCAATGCAGATCGGCCCGCCCGGCACCACGCCGGCACGCCCATCTCTTGAGGGGGACCTTCACCATGCGATCCGTCCGCTTCCACCGCCGCGCCTCGGCGCGCGCCGGCTTCACCTTGATCGAGTTGCTCGTCGTCATCGCCATCATCGGCACGTTGATCAGCCTGCTCCTTCCCGCCGTCCAGTCGGCCCGCGAGGCCGCCCGCCGGGCTCAGTGCGCCAACAACATGAAACAACTGGGCATCGCCATGGCCAGTTACGAAACCGCCCAGGGCTGCTATCCCTCAGGCTACCTCTTTCTGCCCGGCGGCGGCGGCGTCATGGGCACTCCCGATCTCCTCACCAACGACACCGGACCCGGATGGGCCTGGGGCGCACTCCTGCTCCCTTACCTCGAACAGGGCCCAACCTACGCCGCAATCAACTTCGACCTCCCCTGCTCGTTTCCTCAAAACACCACCTCAACCCAGATCACCATCAGCACGTTCCTCTGCCCCTCGGTCAGCAACACCACCAGGTTGTACGACGTGTTCGACGAGGCCGGCGCTCCGCTCGCCCGGTTCAGCCGCTCCCACTACACCGCCAACTCGGGCCGCGTCGAAGCCTGGGCCTACGCCGTCGACGACTGGAACACGCTCTCCGAAGGTCCCATCTATCGCAACTCAAAAATCCGCGCCGCCGAGATCACCGACGGCCTCTCCAACACCCTCTTCCTCGGCGAGCATAGCCCCGTCCTCAGCGACAAAACCTGGGTCGGCGTCGTCCCCGGCTCCGTCATCTGCCCAACCCCCCGCTTCTCCTTCTCCTTCTGCGACGTCGGCGCCACCCAGGTCCTCTTCCACAGCGGACCCAACCCCTGGGAAGACCCGCCCTTGATCCACCCCCCCAACGCCCGCGTCTGCAAACTCTGCCAGCTCTACGCCGAACATCCCGGCGGCACCAACGTCCTCATCGGCGACGGCAGCGTCCGCTTCGCCAAGAGCACCATCAACCAGCTCACCTGGTCCGCCCTGCACACCCGCGCCGGTGGGGAGGTCATCAGCGATGGCGACTGGTGAACGCACTGGCACGCTCGCTCTCGTCGCGGCCGTCCTCGCGGCCTGCCTGCTCTCGCTCTTCACAGGCTGCGGCTCGGCACCCCAGGTCGACGGCCAGGATCGCCAGATCCTCGTCTCGCTCGCCACCGCCATCTCGGCACGAAACCCCGATTGGCTCGCCGCCAACGAACGCCTGGTCGAACAGCGCAAGGCCCAAGGCCAGCTCTCCGACCCGGCCTACCGAGCACTCACGCAAATCATCACCCAGGCGCGGGCCGGTCAATGGTCCGAGGCCGAAACCGCTATCCTTGCCCTCCGCGACGGTCAGGAACCCTCCGCCGAGGACCGCCAATCCACCACCGAACGCCGCCTCGACCACGTAGGCCGCACCCTCGGCGAAGGCCGAGGCCGGTAGCCATCGAGAAAACAGGCATGAGCCTGGGGTCTCTCCGGAAGGCCCCAGGCTCTCTGCCCAAAAATTATATTTCAAGAGATTGACCAACACCTGCTTCACAACGGGAGGAAAAGGATCCGCCCCTCCCATTCCCCTGGTCGGCTGCACTCGATCAGGAGGAGCAGGTCTTCAATCGAGCGGCCGATCGGAAGGTGCTGCCCGACCTCGACGATTCCGGGCATCGTCAAGCCGGAGGCGGTTCGCTCGATCGCGTACCTGGTCAGTGTCGTCACATCGTGTGTATAGGAGGATCCGACCTTCCATCGCCGCCCAGGCGAGTACCGTCGGATCCTCCGCCCCGGCGAGGCTGGTATCTTGAACGCGGATCACATCGAGTTCCGGCCTACGACGGAGTAAGCCTCAGAGAATGCGATTGTCGAAGTTCTCATCGACGGCGATTCGGAGCAACTCCTCAACTCCCCTGTATCCGTCGCGCCATCAGCCGCTCACGGATTCCCACCTGTGCGGACCGCGTGGTGATCTCGGCACGCACGCGATCGGCCGCCTGGCGCCGGCCGGCAAGATACGTGTCGACCTCCCTTCGATGCCGTAGGACGTGTGCTATGGCCGCGTAGATATCGGCAAGCAGGAGTGCCGGATATTGTTGCGACATCTCTTCTGCGGTCGCGCCTTCGTCGAACGCCGTGACGAGGGAATCGAGGGTCACTCGCGTCGGCCCGACGCGAATGACGCCGTCGGCATCGACACGGAGCGGAACGGGGTCGGAAGCGAGGAGTGTACTCATCGGGGTTAGCGGCGCTCGGGGTCGTCGTCGGATAACTCGGGGCCCAGCTTGCGAGTAAGCTTCACCATGCCGGAACGCCCCGCGATCATGACAAACTCGGCCGGTCGTAGACCGTCGGAACCGGTGCGGATCGTTAGCGTGTCATCATCGACTTCAAAAATCGCCGGCAGTAACGGCTCAACCCGTCCGTCAAAGTGCTTGAAGCCGATCCAATCGAGACGCTTCGGAGTTGTGGATTCGTCGAGGCGGATTTGGGCCGACCGCTCAATGATGTGATTGGGAGGCCGAATGTCCAGGATCGTTGTCTGATCTCCCTTGATAGTGATCGTGATTACATGATCGGCTCGGACCCTGGTTACCCAGGCTCCCTGCAGCCGAGCGCGGTCGTCCCCGAAGTCATTAACCACGCTCTGGAATAGCAGCAGTACGGGCAGGAGCCACATTCGAAATCTCCTCCCTATCACCCCTTCTTGAGCGCCCCAAGCGCACTCTCCGTCCGCATCAGCAAATCATCCACCTGATCCGTCGTCTCGAACCCAACAATCATCGCGTCCACCGTCCCCAATCCCAACACATACCGCAACGATTCATCCTTCTTCTCCGGCTCGCGAATCCGCCCCTCGCCCAGAATCTTCATCCCGATCACGCCCTTGCCCGCGTCGTGCATCTCCTGAAGCTCGCTCGCCACCTCGTCCGCCGCCTTGTGATCCATCACCAGCCCAAACGGATTGATCCGCGCCAGGTCGATCTGCACAAACGGATGCTTCGCCGCCGTCCGCAGCGGATCCATCCCGTGGCAGCTCACACCATGTGCGCGAATCAGCCCCTGCTCGCGCGCCTTCATCAGATACTCCATCGAACTCTTGTTCTTCTCCGGCCAGTCCCCCTCGGTCATGCAGTGCAGCAAAAGAATGTCGATATATTCAACCCCAAGCTCCAGGCAATAGCGCTCAATATGGCTCCGCGCGATCCGCTCATCACGGGCATGCGTCTTCGTCTGAATCTGGTACTGATCGCGGGGCACGCCCTTCAGCGCCTCGCGCAAAAATACGTGCGAGCCATACTGGTCCGCCACGTCGAAAAACGTCACGCCCCGGTCCAGCGCATGCCGCACCACCCGCGTGAACTCCTTCACCCCCAGCTTCACCTGGTTGCTCGACTGCTCCACTCCCACCGACCCCGTCCCCATCCCCACCAGCGAAACCTCAACCCCCGACTTCCCCAGCGTCACCCGCGCCGTCGCCGAACTCGGCAACGCCGCTCCCGACGCACCGGCAAAACCCGCCGACTTTGACGCCACCGCCACCGCCGACGCCGCCAGAAAATCACGACGCGAAAGCGCAGGGATTGCCATGGTCTTCAGACCTTCCTCGTCACTGGTGCATTGGGAAGCCAAGCCGCGCCGCACACCGCAGCACCGTCGCGCGACCCACATCCGCCGATTCTACCGCCGCCGCCCGGCGTGTCCAACGTATTCAGGCCGGCGTCCCGTCCGTTCACTCTACCGGAACATTTTCCAAGGAAATCCATTTGACCAATCGCTACAACCCCCCCCATAATCATTTCCGAATCCGCCGGTGATGATGTTTGCACCGAGATGCACAGCTTGTCACCAAGGGCGGCTTCAACCCTGGAATTGTCGCGGCGAACCATCCTCAAAGGAGAGGGGGAGCGATGTTTAGCGTCAAGTCGCATTTAACGAGTTCCATCCTTCGGCGGATTAGCCTGGCCTTGGTGGCCGCCTGCGGAATGTCCGCCGCCGCCATCGGCCACGCCGTCATGGCTGGTGTGGACGAGCGGCCTTTGAACACCGCTCAACTGAACGTGCTCTTCGGAGGGGGCAATGGGTTGTGCTGCGTCGTCGACGACACTTGCAAAAGCTTGATCGGTGGGTGCTCGGCGTTCAACGGCGATGAAGCAGGCTGCACCGTCGGCAATAAGCCCTACTTCAACAACCAGTATGCAAAGCACTGTGGGACACGGCCGGGGGGCAATCCGCCTGAGGCGGATTGTACACAGTACTTGACCGACCTGAATGGAGTTAGGCCAAACTGTCTCGATTGGTGGTCGTGTCAGTATAACAGACAAACGGGATTCTGCACGAAGAGTGCTTTCGTGATCGGCACCCCGGGAACTTTCTCGTGCGCCTCGAATTGTCCCTGATGGACGTCCGCAACCTCCGCCCGTGGTGATTACCCGGTCAACCGATCGAGTCCGTTCGGAGCGTCCAAGATGGTCGGTATCCTCAGCCTGCTGCTTCTTTCCGGATGCTCGCCGTCAGATTGGCTCGACGAACGATCGGACCGCATCCTCGAGACGGTGCGTCGCGCCCAGGAGGCCAACCTGGAGCGCTTTCCCCATGGCGACCTACGCTGTCGGATCCTCATCCGACAGCGTAATCCGACCTACCTCTCCCACCGCGAGATTCACGCCCAGTGGGACGGTCCGAAACTGTGGGCCTCCATCAAGGAGGTCTCCGCTTTCGAGGCCCCGGCCGCCCCGGGCAACCCGGCCCATGAAGAGCAGTGGATTCTCGATGGGACTCGGAGAATCCTGTATCACCCAGGAGGTAAGCAAGTCTTGATATCAAGCGTCGCCTCGTCGGAGCAGCCGGCGTCGACCCTGTGGGGCCCGCCCGCACAGTTCTGGTACGGACCGCTGGACATGGAGGGGGCGACGTGGCGGCTCTATCTCGATCCGAGTCTCGTCCCTTCGATCGACGCCTCGACGGTCGAATTCACCGTTCGCGAGCGTCCCGACGGTCTCGTCGAAATCGAACGCCGCGATCAAGGCTTTGACGATCGCTGCCGCTTCGTCGTCTCCTTGGAACGCGAAGGCAACGTGGTCGAGTACCAGATCGACGCGCCCTCGCCGAATTCCTCATTCCGTGGCGAGACGCATTGGGAGCGCGATAACAGTGGCGCATGGTATCCAAAACGCTCCTTCCTCACGATGAAGAGCGAAGTTCTGGGCCGCGTCGTTGAGATCGAGAAGACTCTCGAAATCCTCAGCTTCGATCCCCAGCACCGGCCTAACCCGGCTCGGTTCACGCTCGAATCGCTCCACCTACCCGGCGGCACCCGGATCGAAGACGAAATCCACCAGCAAGTCCGGCGGATCGGCGACGCCGAGACGCAGAGCGTCGTCGATCAGCTCGATTCGCTGGTCGAGCAAGTGAGACAACACGGATTCGCGTCCGAAAGACGTTGAGGCGGCCTCCCATGGGCGGAATCGTTCTCGTGGCGGCGGCGATCGGCTCGGCGGCCCAAACCGGGCCTAGCCCGCTCGATCCCAAGCCCGACCTCCGCTGCGGCGCTTACTGCCTTTACGTGAGCCTTGAGTCGCTGGGAATCGACCTCGAGAGTTTCGAGCAGTTGGAACGACGGCTCGATCAGCCGAGCGCGCTGGGTTATTCCATGGCCCAACTCGATGAAGCGGCCCGATCCTTCGGCGCGTCGACTCTCGCCTTGAAAACGTCCATCGCCAACTTGCGGCGGCGGCCCGGCCGATTCCTATGCATCGCCTTGCTTCGCGCGTCGAACCATTATGTTTGCGTCTATGACGCCGACGAGAGGATCGTCTACGTCGTCGATCCTCCGAACGTCAAGAAAGTCTCCGCCGACGCGTTCGAGGCGTTGTGGTCCGGAGAGGCCTTGCTAATCTCGGCCCAACCGCTTCCGCCGCTCGGCCCCGAAATCCGCTGGGACTGGATCGCCGCCGCGGCTTCCACGGTTTTGCTGGCCTTCGCGCCGCTTCTCCTCTTCCGCCGCCGACGACGACGGCCGACCACAAGGACCGCCGCCGTCCTCATCACACTTGTCTTGACTGGCCTGAGCGGCTGTTACGACCGCTCACGCTTTTCCGATCCCGTCCTCATGCCAAGCATCGAGCTGGATCGCGACCTCATCGATCTCGGCCTCGTCGATCCGAACTCGGTCAGGTCGCCCGAAGCCGTCATCGCATTGCGAAACCGAGGTACCGCTCCACTCCAAGTGACCGGCGTCCAAACGACCTGCGGATGCACGTCCGCTGTATTGGATTCGCTCAGCGTGCCTGCCGATTCCTCTACCCGATTACGAGTCGTCGTCGAGCCGCGTCGGGAAAGCGGCTCTCATAAAGCGTCGGTCTTCCTGATGACCAACGACCTCGCCACGCCCAAGTCCCGGGTCGACCTGGTCTGGCGGGAATCGGAGGGCATCGCGTTCCAACCCAGGTCGCTTGACTTGTCGATGGTCGTTCAGGACGTCACGATCCGGAAAGAGATCAGGATCGAGGCAGCCATGCCGTCTTCGCTGAACAACCTTCGACTCGAATCCTCAACGCCAGAACTTCAAATCGCCTGGAAGTCGCCCCTCACGGAAAATTTCTCGCAAACGGCGTCGAGAACGGCCGTCGTCGAGGCGTCCTTGGAGGCTGTGGGCCGAGGAGCTCGCCGCGCGGAGATTCGGCTCATCGACCCCAACGGTCGAAAGCTCGGCAGCCTTCCAGTTTCTTGGACGGTGGGCCCGCCTCTGGTCGTGACGCCCCAATCTCTTTTCGCGTCGGATCTGAAGCGGGATGACGTGCTTCGACCTTCGATTCGTCTGACCGCGCTCGACGACCAACCCATCGATCAATGCCAGGCGGCTTGGGAGGATGGTCAAGCCGTGACACTCGCCATCGACCGGAAATCCCGGTCGGCGACCTATCTGGAGGCGACCCTTGAGTTGGAGGCTCGACTTTTTGAGAAGTCGCTGACCCGCCGGTTGCGGTTGTCCGTCACGAGGCCGGATCGCGTCGAGGTCGTGGAGATACCAATCACGGTATGGCTTTCCTCGGAATAGACGCGCCAAGCGGTCGGCCTCCACGCCGGTCGGCTGGCGGCGAGCTATTTAGGCAAAAGAGGTCAAGCAATGGATTGTCGAATGACCCGAAACACACGCCACGCCGGTTTCACTCTCGTCGAAGCGATGGTGGTGCTTGCCGTAATCGGACTTCTGATCTCGATCCTCCTGCCCGCCGTCGCCCATGTCCGCGAGTCGTCACGCCGCGCCGACTGCGCCAACCGGCTCAAGCAGTTCGGCATCGCCCTGCACGCACGTCAATCGGCGACCGGACAATTCCCTTCTCCCATGCCCGGACGCTCTTTCCAGTTCGGCGATTACTGGGCCACCGATCGGGAATTCTCGGGCTATTACGACTTGTTGCCGCATCTTGATTTGATTCCGCTTTTCAACGCGATCAACCTCGGCTCGGACGACAAGCAGGGACCGACCTACACGCCGGACACCCCCGAGAATCGAACCATCTACGAGACACGGATCGTCCTGTTCCTCTGCCCCAGCGACGCGTTGCCCGCCAAGGCTCCCCCTAGCGCCGTCAGTTATCGGTTCAACGTGGGAGGTTCCAGCCCGGTCCAGGCGGCGTTTCGCGACCCCTCGCGACTCGGCGCGTTCGACCCGGTCCGACCCGCCGGCCCCCAGGCCTACCGCGACGGACTCGCCAACACCGCCGGCCTTTCCGAGCGAGTCGTCGGAACCCACCAAGACGCGCGCTTCGACCCGCGTCGCGATTTCTGGAAAGCCAGCCTGCCGGGCTGGATCGCGCCGGGCGACGATGACAAGGTCTTGCGAATCTGCCACGCTCGTTCGAACGAGCCTCTCTGGCCGGAATCCAAACTGGGCGAATCCTGGACGCTCGCGGGCAACTTCTACACTTGGTACAACCACGTCGCGCCACCCAACGACGCCGGCTCCGATTGCGATACCAACGACTGGCAAACCGGAGACGCCTCCTGGTGCGAGAACTGCTCGATGACCGCTCGAGCTTTCCACGACGCGGGAGTCCACGTCCTCGTCATGGACGGTTCGGTTCGGTTCGTTTCCAACTCGATCAGCCTACCCGTCTGGCGTGCCTTCGGCACACGTGCCGGATCGGAAGCCGTCGAACTGCCCTAAAAAACGCCGCCCATCCCTGACCACTCAACGCATCGACGACGACCCCGGCTGGCTCGCCATGATCGACGGACTATCAATCGGTATCCCGTCAATATAAATCTCCGACCCGCCATACGACTTCGTCGCGCTGCCCGTCGACGACGTCGCTGTGGCCACCGCCTTCGTCGTCTTGGCATCCTCCGACGAATTCGCCCCCACAATCACCGTCCCCTTCTCCGCCGACGCGCCGGCCGACCCCACAATCGGAGCCGTGGCATCTTTTGATCCATTCTTCTTACCCATCGCCTTGAACGGGTACGTCACGACCTTGCCCACGCCCTTCGCCACGCCCACCGTCACCTTCCCCACGCCCTTCACAACCGCGCAGCCGCTAAACGGCAAAACGGCCAGAATCACCAGCACAACGGCGCGTCGCGCCGCGATTCTCTCGGATCGCATCGTTGTCCACTCCCTCCCTGGAAGGTCCTCTCCCTTAACCGATCGACCCAAAACACCAACCCCCTGAAGCCTCCCCCCACCCATCCCCATCCGCTCCCCCGCGCCGCCCGCGCATCCGCGCCAGGTCGAACCCGCCCCCACTTCAAAGGTAGAATCCCACCCAGAACAGAACAAACCCCCGCGAATCGGTCAATCGCGAGTTTTCCCCCGCATGCTCATCACCACCACCCTCCGCAAAGCCTTCGAACGCGTTTTCGGTCCCATGCCCGACCCGGTCGACGAACTCGCCTCCACCGCCCTCGTCCTCATCGCCGACGGCATTGGCGGCCTCGACCTCTGCGCCACCGGCCTTCATTACATGGTCCCCCGCGCCGGCCTCCACCATCGCGTCGAAACCATCCACTGGTGCCACGGCTTCGGACACTGGTATCGCGACCTCACCAACCACAAAAACCTCCGCGACCAGGCCGCATCCGTCGCCCGCCGTGTCGCCCAGTACCAATCCGGACCCGTCTACCTCGTCGGCAAATCCGGCGGCTGCGGCGTCGTCCTCGGCGCTCTCGAAGCCCTCCCCGAAAACTCCGTCGACCGCGCCATCCTCCTCGCCCCCGCCGTCTCACGCACCTACAACCTCGCCCCCGCCCTCCACGCCGTCCGTCGCGAAATCGTCGTCTTCTACTCACCCCTCGATATGGTCCTGCTCGGCGCAGGCACCACCCTGCTCGGCACCGTTGATCGCGTCCGCGCTCGCGGTGCCGGCATGAACGGCTTCCTCCCCCCGCCCAGTCTCGATCCCGACAGCCGCTCCCTCTACACCACCAAGCTCCGCCAGATCCGCTGGGGCTGGCGCATGGCCCGCACCGGCTACCTAGGCGGCCACGTCGGTGCCGATAGCCCCTGGTTCCTCCTCCAGTTCGTCGTCCCCCTCCTGAAACCCGACAACATCGCCAATCCCCACAATCAAGCCGCCCCCACCGCCGGCCGATAAATCCCCTTACCCAAAACGCGGCACCGACTCACTCACCAAGTCATCCCCGCGCAGGCGGGGATCCAGGGCGAGAGCTGCGTTTCGCCTCTGCCGCCTCACTCACCAAGTCATCCCCGCCCCCCCAGGGCGTGGTGCTTTCGGTCCGATCTCGCCACAATGGTCCTTATGCGGACCCCGTCCCCGCCTCGCGGGCGAAACTCGCCCCTCCCCGTACCTCGCACCCGGGTGGTTCGCACCTGGCGAGGCGGTCCCGTCCTGCACGCCAATAGTGCGCAACCTGATCGACGATCAATACTTGGATCGTCTCAGGATGGGGCCGCCTCGCTCTTGATCCTTCTTCCCAACCCGATGAGACCCAAGCCACGATGAGCACCAAGGAGACGGCGGTCACCCCGCCGGCCGCGATGAGCCTGATCACCGACATCGATTCCGTTCATGGACGCGAAATCCTCGACAGCCGCGGCAACCCCACCATCGAGGTCGACGTCACCCTCGCCGACGGCACTCTCGGCCGCGCCGCCGTCCCCTCAGGCGCCAGCACCGGCGAGCACGAAGCCGTCGAACTCCGCGACGGCGACAAAAAACGCTACCTCGGCAAAGGCGTCACCAAGGCCGTCGGACACGTCAACAACACCCTCGCCAAGGTCGTCATCGGCCGCGACGTCCTCGACCAGGCCGGACTCGACGCCGCCATGATGGCCGCCGACGGTACCCCCAACAAGGGCAAGGTCGGCGCCAACGCCATCCTC
>JBGSYY010000595.1:0-5182 GCA_041750675.1 Isosphaeraceae bacterium
GAGCCACGCCGAATCTCCAACAAAAGTGCAACAGGCATACCAACGGCCCGGCCGGATGGTTACCCTGGAGTGGTTCGTCTTGCACTCTTGAGGTTGGAAAAATGCGAGGCATCGGGGTCGTGAACATGATGCATCGAATGACGTTGCGAATGGTGTGCGTTTTGATGCTGGGGACGGCGGTCGGCCCGGTGTCGGCTCAGCGCTATGGCGAACCGGATCGGCAGGCGCCCGGCGACGCAGCGATCCAGACCTATCTGGCCGACCGTGCGAGGGCGATGGATGCCTCATTTGCTGACGATCTCACAAGCCTGGAAGTCTGGCAGACGAAGCTCACTGAATGGCGTCAGGAATACCTGGAGATGCTGGGTCTGTGGCCCCTGCCTCCGCGGACTCCCCTGGAAGCCAAGGTGACGGGCACGCTTGAGGGTGATGGTTACATCATCGAAAAACTTCACTACCAAAGCATGCCGGGTCTCTATGTGACGGGAAACCTGTACCGGCCCGCGAGGATTGAGCCAGGTGCGAAGCTGCCGGCGATATTTTATGTGTGCGGGCACAGCATGATGGGGCGGAACGGCAACAAGACGGCCTATCAGACGAACGGCATCTGGTTTGCGCGGCATGGGTATGTGTGCCTTGTGGTCGACTCGTTGCAGCTGGGCGAGATCGCCGGGGTGCATCATGGGACGTATCGCGAGGGGCGTTGGTGGTGGGTTTCGCGCGGGTACACGCCGGCGGGTGTCGAGTGCTGGAATGGGATACGCGGAATTGATTATCTAAGCTCGCGACCGGACGTTGATCCGGAGCGAATCGGCGTGACGGGGATCAGCGGGGGAGGCGCGGCGACGTTCTGGATCGCGGCAGCGGATGAGCGCGTGAGGGCGGCCGCTCCGGTGAGTGCGATGGCGGATCTGGAATCGTACGTGGGCAACCTGACGGTGAATGGGCACTGCGACTGCATGTTTCTACACAATGCGCACCGATGGCCGTGGACCCGGATTGCCGGGCTGATTGCTCCCCGGCCGCTCCTGTTTGTGAACAGCGATGCCGATCCGATATTTCCGATGGACGCCAACGAGCGGGTGATCGCCCGTTTGGAGCGGCTTTACAGTCTCTTCGGCGCCAGCGACCGGGTGGATGCTGTGGTGAGCGTCGGCGGGCACGCGTATCGCGAGGATATCCGCAAGGCGGTTTATCGATTTTTCAATACGTATTTGAAAGGAGATGCGTCGCCAGTCGTCGATTCGGAGGTGGATGTGGTTTCCGAGTCGGGCAATGCGAAGGTGTATCCGATCGCGCTGGAATCGCTCCGCGTGTTTCCGACGGACGACGACTTTCCGGCCGATCGCAGGAACGCGGAGATCGACCGATCGTTCGTGGCGATGGCTGAGCCGGGGGTTCCGACGGCGGAGACCTTTGACAACTGGAAGGCGACGTTGGTCAAACCGCTCGCGCGAATCGTGCGGACCGAGCGGGAGCCGACTACGGCCGCGCCGCTTGTCAGTGAGACGGACGGCAAGACGGTGGAATTGTCGATCGAGACCGAGCCTGGGCTTCGGATTCCCCTGGAATTATTACGAGGTTCGGGCCAGGGCAAGGACGAAGGACGTGTTTTTCTGATCGTCACGAAAGATGACGGCGCGATGGACAACGATTTGAACGCCCATGTCGAGCAGGCGGCAGGAGCGGGCGAGCCGATTTTTCGGATCGTACCCCGGGGCGGAGGCCGTACGCGTTGGACGCAGAAGAATCCGCCCAACTATGTTGATCGCGCCCATCTGTTGCTGGGCGACACGACCGACGCGGGACGAGTGCGCGACGTGATCGCGGCGGCTCAAAACCTGGCGGTTCACGACGGACATCGGCGTACCGTGGTGCTTGTGGGTGAGGGAGCCAGCGGAGTACTGGCGGCGGTGGCGGCGGTGTTGGAACCGTCGTCGATTGGGGGCGTGATCGCGCTCAAGCCGCCGTCAAGTCTGATGGACGAGGGAGCGCCGGTGCTGCTCAATGCGCTGCGGTCGCTGGATGTTACGGAGATTTTGGGACTGACTGCGCCTCGGCCGCTGACGATCCAGGGCGGTGGTACGTCGCTGCGCGAACGCCTGCGTACGATCTATGGAGTGGCGGGAGCGGCGGAGGCTCTGGAGCTGAAGTGAGCCAATGAACATCTTCCGTTTCATGCCGATTCTCAGCATATGGAGTGGTATCGAGATGGTTGGACATTTGCTTAAAAGTACGGTGATGGGTTGCTCGATCCGCGCGGTGGTCTCGACTTTGCTCGTGGCGCTTACTCCACTGATCGCCTTTAGCCAGGAGAGCGGCAAACCGACCGACGAGGGCTTCTTCGAAGCACGAGTGCGGCCGGTGCTGGTGGAAAAGTGCGGCGGATGCCACGGGGCGAAGAAGCAAGAGATGGGATTGCGGCTGGATTCGGCGGCGGCATTTCGCAAGGGAAGCGACGCGGGGCCGGTTGTCGACACCGATCGACCGGATGAGAGTACGTTGCTTGAGGTGCTTAGCCACGACGGTCCCGTGAAGATGCCGCCCGATGAGAAGCTCTCGGAGACAGCCCTTTCGGATCTCACGAACTGGGTTCGGCTGGGTGCCCCCTGGCCCGAGACATCCACGGATTCGCCAACCCGAAGCGCGGCGGAGACGCACTGGGCCTTTCAACCGGTGCAGCGGCCGACGGTTCCCGCACAGGCGGGAAACGGTCGCGACCCGATCGATGCGTTCTTGATGGAGCGGTTGAAGGCCCAGGGATTGAGCTTCGCCCCGGAGGCGGACCGACGCAGCTTGATCCGTCGCCTGTCGTTCGATTTGACTGGTCTGCCGCCGACGGCCGACGAGGTGAACGCCTTTGTGAATGATAACCGTCCAGGAGACCTGGCATACGCCCGGCTGGTGGATCGCCTGCTCGCCTCGCCGCGATATGGTGAGCGTTGGGGACGCCACTGGCTGGATGTCGCGCGATATGCGGACACAAAGGGGTATGTGTTTCTCGAGGATGGGCGATATCCCTGGGCCTATGCGTATCGGGACTATGTGATTGAGTCGTTCAACGCCGACCTGCCGTTTGACCGGTTCGTGCTGGAACAACTGGCGGCCGACCAGCTTGAGCTGGGCGAGGATCGGCGAGCGCTCCGCGCGGTCGGGTTCCTGACTGTCGGCGGCCGTTTCATGAACAACACGTACGATGTGATCGACGACCGGATCGACGTCGTCACTCGCGGCTTGATGGGGCTGACTGTCACCTGCGCTCGCTGTCACGATCACAAATTCGACCCGGTGTCGCAGCAAGATTACTACGCGCTTTATGGCGTATTCGCCAGCTCGGTCGAGCCGGCGACTCAGCCTTTGTTCGAAGAACCGGCACCGACGGAGGAGTATCAATCGTTCGTGAAGGAACTGGAGGCCCGCCAGGCTAGCCTGGAAGCGTTCCTCGCGGGCAAACGGGCCGCTCTCACAGAGAACGCCCAACGCCGCGTGGGCGATTACCTGCTCGCCGCGCATGTGAGGCGTCAACAACCCTCAACCGAGGAATTCATGCAGATTGCCGATGGGGGCGATCTGAACCCGACAATCCTTTCGCGTTGGCAGTCGGCTCTCGAGGGGGCCCGGCGCACGCATCATCCGGTGCTGGCTCCCTGGATCGCACTAGAAACGGTGCCCGAGGAAGAGTTGGGGAGTCGCGTCGGGGAGGTGCTGGCGGGATTGGAGGCGTCGGGATCGGCGATCAATTCGCTCTTGCTGCGGACGCTCCGGGAGCAGCCGCCGGACTCACGTCGAGCGTTGGCGTCAGTCTACGCGGCACTGCTCAACCGGGTAGAGGGCATCTGGAGTGAACAACGGTTGCGGACGGCCCTTGAGGGTCGAGCGATCGAGGCGCTGCCCGATCCCGTGCTCGAGGAGTTCCGTCGTCTGTTTCATGGCCTGGACGCGCCCACGGATATCTCCATGTTGCCCTATGGCGATTTGGCCTTGCTTCCGGATCGGCCCTCTCAAGACGCACGGAAGAAGCTCCAATCGGCGGTGGAGGAGTGGCGGATCACGGGCAAGGGCGCGCCTGCCCGGGCGATGGTGCTGGAGGATCTGCCCACGCCTGTTGAGCCGCGCGTCTTCTTGCGTGGGAATCCAAACCGAACCGGGCCGAAAGTGGATCGCCGCGCGCCGTTGCTGCTCACGGGAGGCGAGCCGCGCTCCTTTGAGCATGGCAGTGGGCGGCTTGAGCTGGCCCGGACGATTGTGGATTCGCGGAATCCCCTGGTTGCACGAGTGCTGGTCAACCGTCTCTGGATGCACCATTTCGGCGCTCCGTTGGTTTCGACACCCAGTGATTTCGGCCTGCGTAGCGAACAGCCCATCCATCCGGAATTGCTCGATTGGCTGGCGTCGGAGTTGGTCGACGAGGGATGGTCGATCAAGCGGCTGCAAAGGCTGATGGTGATGTCGACCGCCTATCGGCAGTCGGTAAGCAATCCGCCGGCAGAGGCCGCGGATGCGGACAATCAACTTTTCAGCCGCGCACGCTGGAGAAGGCTGGATTTCGAATCGCTACGCGATTCGTTGCTGACGGTTTCGGATCGCCTTGCGGAGCGGATCGGCGGGCCGTCGGTCGCGAAGCTCGATGACCGGGCGAATAACCGGCGCACGCTTTACGCGTCCATCGATCGGCTGAACCTGCCCGGCATCTTTCGTACGTTCGACTTCCCTGATCCGAACACGACAAGCCCCAAGCGTGATCCGACCACCGTTCCGCCCCAGGCATTGTTCCTCTTAAATCATCCCCTGGTGATCGAAACCGCTCGAGCGGTTGCCGAGCGGACCGAGGCGGCTGAGGGGGAACAAACGAACGAGGCGCGGCTTGAGAGTTTGTATCAGCGGCTGTTTCAGCGTGTTCCGAATGATTCGGAAAGGGCCGCCGCCCTGGCCTTCCTGGCGGCCGAGCCGAAGCTGGAGGAAGCCTGGAACCGCCTTGCTCATGCGCTTTTGTTGACCAATGAGTTCTTCTTTTTGGATTGAAACCAAGCCGCGAATTGCGAAGTTGATCCGGAGTCTGAAATCATGCAATCGTCGGAACATGATTCGAGTGTTGAACAGATCTCTCGACGCTCGCTGCTTCAACGAGCAGGGCTGGGCGTGGGCTGGCTCGGCCTGGCGGCCACGCTCGCGGCGGATGGAC
>JBGSYY010000596.1:0-3241 GCA_041750675.1 Isosphaeraceae bacterium
GGCGGTCCGCGTCGGGGGTGATCGCGGAGTTGGACGCGATGCGAGAGGCGTTTCGCGAGGTGCTTGGGGGCGATCAGGGGGGAACGCGGCTAGTTCGTCCGCCCTATGGGCAGATCACGCCAGGGCAGGTGCGGCGGCTGAGCGCGGCGGGTTATCGCGTGGTGGAGTGCGACGTGCTGCCGGGCGATTGGGCGGCGTCGAGCGACGTCGTGATCCGTCGAATTCTGAGGTGGGCGAAGTGCGGTTCGATCATCGCGCTGCACGACGGCAACAACGCGGGGCCGCAGGTTGCGCGAACGGTGGACGCCGTGATTCCTGCGCTTCGTGAGCGTGGATTCGGTTTCGTGACGGTACTGGGACTGGAGCGGGGGCCGTAGCGAATTCGCGTGTGGGGGTCAGGGTAGATTTTCGGGCGTTGTGTCTGGGGGTGGGGGATCGAGGATGATCCGTTCGCGGAGTTTGGCGTGGTCGTTTTGGGTTGCGCCGCCGGTGGCGAGGAAAAAGAGGCCATCGCGGGTTCCGGCGTCGATGTTGGTGGCGGGGTTGGAGTCCGCCGTGAAACGCGCGGCGGGGATGGGGTGCCAGAGGCCCACGGGATCGCAAACGGACGCGTGGCCGAAACGTGCGTCGCGGGCCTGGGTGGCCGAGACGCGGTTGCGGCGGAAATCCTCGATGAAGGCATAGAACCCGCCCAGGGCCTGGCCCTCGGCGAGAGTGGAAAAGGTGACCATGTGAGTCCACTCGGCATCGTCCGGCGCTTGGAAGTAGGCGGCGAACTCGGTGCGCTCGTCGTCGACGACTCGGGCCTTGACCAGAAAGCGGTATGTCCGGCCGGTCGACCAATCGTGATCGAGAAACGACTGGCCGCCGGTCCCCTCGCCGCCGAAGCGGCCGACGCGGACGTTGTCGGCCTTTTGGATCAAACGCACCCGGCGCGACTCGTCGACCTGAGTCGGGTTGTCCTGTGCCCCGGGGTCCCAGACGGAGAAGATGACGAGCTTGCGTCCATCGGCCAGTTCTTGCAGGCCGAAGTAACCTCGATTGAAGCCGATGGCACAATAATACGTGCCAGGAGCCGAGTGTTCGGGTGTCAGCTCGTTGTAGAAGGCGATAGCGTCGTGGCCCTTCACGTCATACGCGAGATGGACCGAACGGCAGGCGATGCCGGCGAGACGGTCGTCGGCATGGGTCGCGGAGACGAGCAGCGTAAGAAGAACACAGCCTCTGTGAATTGTACGATAACTCATGATAATATATTATGTTGGTTCGATTGTGATGAGTCAAAGAAGACAATAATCGGCATCCAGGATGGCGAACAGTGCGGCGTCGTGCCAGCGGCCGTGACGCCAGAGCTTTTGCCGTGCGGTGCCCTCGCGGTGGTAGCCGCACTTGTCGTAAACGCGACACATGGCGGGGTTGATGGTGTGGCCCTCGATGCGGTGCAGGCCCAGTTCGTCGAAGGCGATGCGATGGCGGACGCGGACGGCTTCAGTGGCGTAGCCTTTGCCCCAGGCGTCGCGCTCGCCAATCAAGAGGCCGCCCGTCGCCGTGCGGTGCCGCCAGTGGATGGCGTGCAAGCCAATGAAGCCGATGTGGTGATCCGACTCGTCGTGAATCGCCCAGTGGAGGTCGGTCTCACGTCGAGTCTCGACATGCTCGAAAAACTCCTCCTCCTGCCGGCGCGTGACGCCCCAGTTGATCTCAATGGTGCCGACAATCTCCGGATCGTTAAACCAGCGGAGCGCGTTTTCGAGGTGGAGCGAGCGCTCCGAGGGGATCAGCCGGACCCGCTCGCCTTGCCAGCCCTGGGGGATCATGACACGGGTACCCGATCGTTGAGGGACTGACTCAGGACGGCGGAAGCAGCCCCGCGTCGCGCATCACCTCGTAGGTGAGAAAGCCGCCGCTCAGGTTTCGGGCGTCGCGGCCGTGGAGGCGGAGCAAGCGCGTGGCATAGTAGCCACGCTGGCCGACCCGGCAAAACGTCCTCACGATGCGACTGGTGGGGATCTCGTCGAGTCGATCACGTAGCGCGGACAGCGGGATGTGAACCGCCCCCGGTGCGTGCTGGCCGGGGTCTTCGAGTTCGGAATCATCGCGGACGTCGAGCAGGATCGCTTCGGGGGGCAGGGGGTCGTCCCACTGGGCAATGGGAGCGTCGCCGCGAAGGGCATTGGCGGCGATCATGCCGGCCATGTTGACGGGGTCCTTGGCCGCACCGAACTGGGGGGCGTAGCACAGTTCGGCCTCCTCAAGATCGAAGACGGTCGCCTGCCTTTGGATCGCCATGGCGATCACGTCGATCCGCTTCTCGACCCCTTCCTCGCCCACGGCCTGCGCGCCCAGGATGCGCCCGTCGTCGACGGGGTCGAAAAGAAGTTTGACATGGATCGGCCGCGCGTCGGGAAAGTAACTCGCGTGATGGCCTGGATGGAGATAGATCTTTTCGTATGAGCGACCGACACGCTTGAGCGTTTTCTCGCTCGCCCCGGTGCAGGCGATTGTGAGGCCGAACAGGCCGACGACGCTGGTGCCCTGGACACCACGAAACTCAGACGCGCGACCGAAGATGGCATCGGCGGCGACGCGTCCCTGGCGATTGGCGGGGCCGGCCAGAGGGATCAGGGTCCACTCGCCGGTGACGACGTCGCGGACTTCCACCATGTCGCCGACGGCCCAGATGTTCGGATCGCTGGTGCGCAACTGGGAATCAACGCGAACGCCGCCGCGCTGGCCTAGCTCCAGGCCGGCAGCGCGGGCCAGGCCGACCTCGGGACGGACGCCAATGGAGAGAATGACAACGTCGCCCTCGACCTCGAGTCCGGACTTGGTCGAGACGCGGATTGTGCCGTCGGCTTGCGGCGCGAAGCCGGCGACCATCTCGTTGAGGTGCAGCCCGACGCCTTTCTCGCGAAGCCGGGCGTGGATCGGGGCGACCATCTCGGGGTCGAGCGGGGCCATGACCTGGGGCAGGCCCTCGATAATGTGAACTTTCAGATCGCGATGGATGAAGTTTTCGGTCATCTCCAGGCCGATGAAGCCGCCGCCCA
This sequence comes from Isosphaeraceae bacterium, assembly GCA_041750675.1. GTDB lineage: Bacteria > Planctomycetota > Planctomycetia > Isosphaerales > Isosphaeraceae > BPJS01. The sequence continues at coordinate 3,051 of JBGSYY010000596.1, forward strand.
CGACAACGGCCGACTTCGCGCGGCGCTGGTCGATCCATGCGCGAATGGCGCGGCTGTCGGGAATGGTGCGGACGGAAAAGATGCCGGGGGTATCGATTCCGGGCAGCGGCGGACGCACGGGCGCGGCCCCGGTGGCCAGAACCAGGGCATCGTAGGGCTGTTCGTGCTCGCCGCCATTGCGGAGGTCGCGG
>JBGSYY010000597.1:0-2164 GCA_041750675.1 Isosphaeraceae bacterium
TGAGCTTGGGCGTTAGGCGGGGGGGAATCGCAGCCGATGTGGACCACCCGAAGTGAGCCGCTTGACGGTGACAGGGGTCTCCGGTTCACTGTCGATCTCGACGAGTGGCCGGCTCGCTTCGAGGATGTCCTGCGTGGCTGGCGGGGAGACGCGGCATTCCGCTCGCTGTTCAATGACATCCTGGCCAAGTCGCCGTTCGCGGCCTTCCGCTGGGAGACGCCGCCCGTGACTGCGGCGACGCTGACACGGCCCTTCGAGTTCGTACTTCTGGACAGTCCGGATTTAGCGCGACGGCCCAATCGGTCGGCGTTCGCCGAGCATTTCGGCGACGCGTCGGATGCGGGAGTCGTGAGGTTCGCCAACCTCGGCGGGGATGCGATCATGGTCGTGCCCTGTCCGATCGCTGGGTCTTCAGCCTACGGGCACCTCGCCGCGTTCGTCCGAGAGGCACCGATTCGGCAGCGGCACGCCCTCTGGCAGTCCGTCGGCGAGGCCATGGCGGGGCGTATCGGCAGCAAGCCCGTCTGGCTGAGTACGGCCGGTGCCGGGGTTTCGTGGTTGCATGTGCGGCTCGACGACCGACCCAAATATTATGGCTTCGGCCCTTACAAGCAGCAGGACGCCTTCTCGGAACCCACTGACATCGAGCCTCGCGAATGATTCAATCGTGACGTGTGGATCGGCTCGAACGGCGATCCATGCGAGGTCGAGGCCGTGTGGCGAGGCTCGGTGTTCTGATCAACGAATGATCGTTCGTGAATACGACGACCTTCTCGGCTTGCAGCGGTTCACGAGTCGTGGGCTGGCGGCATTGCAACGGGCGACCTGTCAGCCCATTCTGATTGTCCTTTGGGAGCCAATCGAATTACCGCAAAGGGATGAGAACGATTCGGAGGCCCTCTGAATTCAGAGGCTAAAGCACGGCACGCCCGATGCCAGCCGCCAACGCCAGGCGTGCGCGGAGGAGTGTTGGCGAATCGGCTCCGCTGATGGCGAATCGGGGGAGATTGAGGGGATCGGTGGCGGTTGCCTCCGGTCGGATTACGCCCGGGCGGAGTGCGAACGCCAGGCGATAGCCTGCTTCGCGGGTCAGTCGACAGGTCAACGTGTCGAACGAGTCCGCACCGCCGAAGGGATAGGCGAGCGCGACGACTGGCTTGCCCAATCGGGCTTCAAGCGTCCGACGCGGGGCTTCCAGTTCGGTGCGCTGCTCCGATTCGTTGAGGCCGGCGAGTCGTCGGTGTGAATGCGAATGCGCGGCGATTGCGAATCCGGCTGCTTGCAGCGCCGGCAGTTCGTCCCACGTCAGGAACAGGCGGCGGGCCAGCGCGGGCCGGTCGAGGGATACCTCCGCGCGCTCGGCCAGATGGGCGATTTCCGCGTCGTCGGCGTTCCAGCCACGCGCGATGAACTGGCCGATCAGCGTGGCGATTGCCGCGTCGGGAGTGCCTTGCAGATCGAGAGTCAACGGCCCTGGGTGTTCGAGCGTTATGCTGTCGCGACGCGTTGATTTCAAGATGTGCGCAACCTGGTCGCACCAGGGCACGATCGACTGATCGATATAGGCCGTGGTCGCGAATAGGACGGCCGGCAGGCCCAGGCGGGTCAAAATTGGCGCGGCGATGTCGAGGTTGTCGCGATAGCCGTCGTCGAACGTGATCAAGACGGACGGTTTATCGGGCAAGGTATGATGATCAACAAGAGTTATCATATCGTCGAGCGATAGGATACGATAAACTCGCGCGATCGCCTCAAGTTCCGCTCGAAACGCCTCGGGCGTGGCCGAGATCAGCGGCGAGTAGAAGGGATCGGACCCGGGATTGCCGATGCGGTGATAGGCCAGCGCCATGACCGCGCCGGACCGCGCGGCGGTGCGTTCCAGCAAGCGGACCAGTCCGGTCGATTCCAGGCCGGACGCCAGCATTGAGCGTTTGTTGGGGATGATGGGCATGGGGGGGGTGCGGCTTGAATCCTAACAGGCGGGCACGGCGTAATCGGCTTCGTGGAAGCTGAGCCAGGCGGGAATCGACGCGGGCCAGACGCCGGCGGGATCGCGAACGTACCAGGGAATCGAGTACGCGGGCTGGTAGCCTGCGGCGGCCAGAGCGTCGTTGCCGCGCGAGGGGAGGCCGCAGACTCGGGCGGAGTCGGCCCCCTGCCGGCG
>JBGSYY010000598.1:0-15506 GCA_041750675.1 Isosphaeraceae bacterium
TGCGGCGGAGCTGCGGCGGATGCTGGATGAGGTGGCGGGGGAGTAAGCTCGGGCGAGTCGCGAAACGTCTGAGCGAACGCCCCGGTGCGTCGGCTTGGGGCTTTTCTTGAAGTGGGTGGTAACGTGCTTGTGAGCGGAGTCGGACGCGCGGTGACGAGGATGTTGCGGCGATGCGACGATTGTTGAGTGGGGGGAGCGCATCGGGCATTCATCTCGAAACGTGACGTAGGGTAATTCCAGAGATACGAGTCGTGATCGACGTGGATCACGCTGAGTGGTGAGTAATCCAGAAAAAGGTAAGGGTGGCCGTATGCGCAGGGCATCTGGGCGTGAACGACGAGAGCGGAGGGGCGTAGCCGCCGTGGAGTTGGCGGCGGTGATGCCCTTGGTGGTGACGTTGCTGCTGGGCCTTTGGGATGTCTCGCGGATCACGGAGGTCCGTCAGCTTCTGTCGAATGCGGCGCGAGAGGGTGCGCGGCAGGCGTCGACGGCGCAGCTTGAGGATGGTGAGGTGGAAGGAGTTGTGAAGGATTATCTGCAATCGGCGCGGATCAATCCGGCGCATGTGACGGTGACGGTGAGCAATCTGACGTCGCCGGGGACGGCTGCGATGGATTCGACGCAGCTTGATGAGCTGGAAGTGCTGGTGACGATCCCGTTCGCGGACGTGCAACTGGCGGGGGCGCATCTGGTGGTGGGGCCGTCGACGCAGTTGCGGGCGCGGGCGGTTTGCTATTCGGTGCGGAACAAGCCGTATGGGGCACCGCCGGAGCCGGGGATCGAATGATGAAGACTGGAATGCGACCTAGAGTTGGAATGAAGCCCGCCGCGCGGCGGGGGGCGGCGCTGGTGGAGACGGCGCTGGTGTTGAACATCTTCTTCATGGTGCTGTTTGGTGTCTTTGAGTTTGGACGATTCATGATGATACGGCAGCTTGTGGAGAATGCAGCGAGGGGGGCGGCGCGGGAGGCGTCGGCGGGGACATACGCGAAGACGACTGCGGACATCCAGGCGACGGCGCAGCGACTGCTGGCGGGTCAGCAGTTCTCTTCGGCGCCTGTGGTGAGCGTATACGCGTCGGACAATCTGGGGAACAACGCGGGTGCGTGGGACGACGCGGAGTTCGGGAATGGGATCGCGGTGCAGATAGACGCGGATTATCGGCCGATGATTCCGAGTTTCGGGATCTTGCCGCCGACGGTGCATCTCCAGGCGAAGTCGATCATGAGAAGCGAGGGTGACTGAACGTCATTCAATCACATGATAGTTGCGATGAGAAATCTAGCGAAGCGGCGGCGGGGGACGGTTCTGCCGTTGCTGGCGGTGAGCCTGGTAGGGGCGTGTGGTTTTGTGGCGTTAGCGGTGGATGTGGGGATGGTGGCGGTGGCGAAGAATGAGTGCCAGAACGCGGCGGACGCGGCGGCGCTGGCGGGGGTGCGGTCGATTGACGGGTCGGCGAACCCGAATCTGGAGGGTGCGACGTCGAACGCGCGTCGGGCGGCGCAGTCGAACCGGATTTTGGGGCAGCAGGCGGTGTGGGGGAATGTCAATGTGACGCATGGAGCGTTCCACTACGACACGTCGACGGAGATCTTCACTCCGCAGTTTCCGCCTGTCGCGCCGGACACATACAACCTGACGCGGACGCAGGTGACACGGCGGAGCGCGACGGGGTTTGCGCGGATGCTGGGGATGTCGCAGTTTGACGTGACGGCGACGGCGATGGCCGCGCATCGGCCTCGGGACGTGTCGATCTTGCTGGATTTTTCGGGTTCGATGAACAACGAGAGCGACTTGTGGAACAACGAGGGGTATCTGGGATCGGCGAACAACAGCCCGAACAACACGGATCCGATTGCGCCGAAGTTTGGTCAGTACTGGAGCGGTGGCTACAACAACGTGGTTTGCACGAGCACGGATCCGAGGGTGGGGAAGTGCAATGTGACGCAGTCGGTGTTGGGTGTGCCAGCGTTGGTGGATGGGTTTTATCGGAGCAATCGCGGCGCGGCGACGCCGTTGCGGGCGTTCACGAGTGAGCCGTACACGGGGCCGGAGAATTATGCGACCACGAATCCGGGCGACCGGTTCATGAAGAAATCGGGGACGTCGACTACGCCGGACACGCCGGCGAGGACGGTTCAAGAGGTGACGGGAGCGACGAATGCACAGGTGACGGCGAAGACGGATGCCGCGATGCCCTCGTATGTGAACTTTCAGGGTTACACGAAGGGGCCAGGTTACTGGGGCAAGACGTTTTTCATCTGGCCGCCTGACCCGGCCTCGACCAATGATTGGAGGCAGAAGTTCTTCGGAACGACGAACAATACGAAGCTCTGGGATTCGAGCGGAAACTGGCGGACTCCCTCGGGTAACTACACGATCAATTACGCGGCGATTTTGGACTGGATCAAGAACAGTGGAGACAATCCTTTTCCGACGCAGTTGCGGGCGGGCCGGATTTTGTATTACGACGCGATACCGACGGATGTTCCGGCGTCGGCCTATGACCACACGAAGGCGAATAGTCTGATCACGGACCCGAATCAGCGGTTCTGGAAGGAATACATCGACTTCACGATCGGAGTTTGGAGGGATCCGTTCGGGAACATCCAGGCCCCGGGGAGCCCGTCGTGCAGCTACGGGCCGGATTTTGCGTCGGGAACGGTGAAGATCACGGCGCCAGTGACGGGGTACGGTTCAGTACCGACGACGCGGATGCGTCCCCAGGATAATCCGAAGCGTCCGCGGCATCGCCTGTGGTTTGGGCCTATGACGATGATCCAGTTCATGCTGGATACGAAGCTATTGCCGGGGAATGCGACGGATATTTCGATGTATCCGGCAAAGCTGGGGATTGCGGGTGCGCTTCAGGACATCCGGAACAATCATCCGAATGACCTGGTGTCGATTGGCCTGTTCTGTCGTCCGCAGTATTCGGGCGATCCGGCGGGGGCTGGAGCGTTCTCGAACGTGCTGTATTCGTTGAGCCGGGAATACGACGAGATGATTGACTCGCTTTGGTTCCCACCGAATAGCGGAACGAACGACGTACGGCCGTGGGACGCGAACGGGCTGCTGGTGCCGCGAGCGTATGGCGACTACGCGTCGAACACGGCGACGAGCTATGGGTTCATGCTGGCATATAACCAGCTTTCGGGTAGCACGACGCTGAAAACGAAGTCGGCGGGGGGCCTGGGACGGAAGGGGACGCAGCGGCTGGTCATCCTGGAGACGGACGGGATGGCGAACGTGGATAGCAATCCGGCGACGAGTTTTTACAACGCCGGGGCGGGAAAGTCGCATTACCGGATTATGCCGGGGGACTCGGTGAGCAGCGGCGGATACAGTGAGCAGAACCTGATGAAGGTCGTGCAGGCGATCTGCAACAAGGCAAACGGCACTGCGGCGAACGTGAACGGATATAGCCCGAATCCGGGGTATCCGGGGTTCGCGACGGCGCGGAAGCCGGTGATCATTCACACGATCGCATTCGGGGCGATTTTCGAGTCGACGGCGTCGGGGACGGATCAGACCAACGCGATCTCTCTGCTGCAAAAGATTTCGAAGGTTGGCGGGACGACGTTTCCTGGCTCAGCCGGCGACGCGAACAATGGGTACAAGTGGTGCATTGGCAACATGGAGCAGCGCAAGAGCAAGCTACGGACGGCGTTCAGCGCGGTGATGGATGACGGGGTGTCGGTGATATTGATTGAGTGAGAAATGGTGGGTGTTGTGGGACAGCACCGAGGTTGTGAGCTAGAGAAAGGAAGGGGAGCGGTGCGCTCCTGAGGGAGTACGCGGCGACCGGCCGGTTGTCAGGCCGAAGCTAGGTGCGACATGACTAAGGTTGTAGTCGAGTTCGTTGATGTGGTGAAGAGTTACCGGCGGGGATGGCCGGTGACGACGGAGGTGCGAGCGTTGGGCGGTGTGAGCTTTAGGTTGGTTGGCGGCGAGGTGCTGGGAGTGGTGGGGCCGAATCGGTCGGGGAAAACGACCCTGGCGAAGCTGTTGCTGGGGCTATGCCGACCGACCTCAGGCGAGGTAATCCGGCTGGGGCGGCCTGCGAGTGAACTGGAGACGCTGGGGCGCGTGGGGTATGTCCACGAGCATCCGGCGTTTCCGCGTTATCTGGGGGCGGCGGACGTGCTGGAGTATTTCGGGACGCTGGCGGGAGTGTCGTCGTCGGCGTTGCGGGCGCGGGTGCCGGCGTTGCTGGAGCGGGTGGGATTGAAGGACAGAGCGCGGGAGCCGATTCATCGATTCAGCAAGGGGATGGTGCAGCGGCTGGGGCTGGCACAAGCGCTGGTGAATGAGCCGGAGCTGCTGGTACTGGATGAACCGGACGAGGGTTTGGATTTGGAGGGGCGACGGCTGGTGGGAGAGATTGTGCGGGAGCGTGCGGAGCGGGGCGGCACGGTGCTGTTGATCTCGCACGTGGCGAGGCAGGTGGAGCGGATGTGTGATCGGGTGGCGGTGTTGAATGAGGGGCGATTGGCGCATTGGGGGCCGGTGGGCGAGCTGGGAACGGGGGTGGGGTTTGAGCAGGCATTAACGCGGCTTTACGCGGGGGGGGCGGTATGAACGCGCGGGTGCTTTGGTGCCTGGTGCGGGATACGTTTCGCCAGGCGCGGGCGAGCCGGGTTTCGTGGCTGATGCTGGGGGTGAGCGCGCTGTGCGTGGCGCTGTGCCTGAGCCTGAAGGTGGAAGGCGGGCGAGATGTTCGGACGGCCGAGGATATTGGGCTTTATGGACCGAACGATCAGCCGCTGAGCGACAAAGGGCCTGCACCGGGGCATCTGACGTTGGCGTTTGGAGGGATTCGGCTGCCGATTTTTCGTGACGCGGAGGGTGAGATCGGGCTGGTTCGGGTGTTGCTGGCGAAGTGGATTGCGGGTGCGCTGGGGACGTTGCTGGCGTTGGTGTGGACGGCGGGATTTTTACCTGAGTTTTTGCAGCCGGGGGCGGCGTCGGTGTTGCTGGCGAAGCCGGTATCGCGGTCCGTTGTGTTGATTGGAAAATATCTGGGTGTGATCTTGTTTGTGGGAGCGCAGGCGGCAGTATTCGTGGTGGGAACGTGGGTGGCATTGGGAGCGCGGACGGGGGATTGGTCGTCGGGTTATCTGTGGTGCTTGCCGCTACTGGTGGTTCAATTCGCGGTGGTTTATGCGGCCTCGACGCTGCTGGCGGTATCGACGCGGAACACAATGGCGTGCGCGTTTGGGTCGCTGGTGTTCTGGGTGATTTGCTTCGCGATGAATCAGGGGAGGCTGGCTGCGCAGCAGGTGGGGTCGACGTCGCCGCGGGTGGGGATGGAGGTTTCGGGCGGGTTTCGGATGGCGCGTGAGGCGGCGTATTGGATCTTGCCGAAGCCGGCCGATTTGAGCGTGCTGCTGGATCGGGCTGTGGGTGCGAGCGGGCACTTCGCTTCGGCGGCGGAGCTGGGAGGGGCGTCGTTTGATCCGTTGATGTCGGTGGCGACGTCTCTGGCGATCGCGTTGGTGAATCAGGGCATGGCGGCTTATGAACTGCGTCGGTTGGAATATTGAAAGCGACTCTTCAAATGAAGGTAGGTACCGCGAAGATGAGGCGTCATTGGTCATCTCCTGAGAGTGATTGATACAGGTTTGAGGATTTGTTTGCGGGATGAGGTGAGGGGCGAAGCCGCGCGTTCTGGATCCCCGCCTACGCGGGGATGACATGTAGCAGCGCTCAAGGGCAGCCGATCGGGCACGACTTCTGGATCCTCGCCTGCGCGGGGATGTCATGTAGCAGCGCTCGAGGGCAGCCGATGGGGCACGACTTCTGGATTTCCGCCTGCGTGGGGATGACATGCTTGGGGGGCACCCTGTGATCGGCCGGCGATCGTGACCTGGGGTGCATCTGAGCCGGTAGAGACTTGGAGCCGATGGGCCGAGGGGGGAGAATCAGGAGAGGAATGCGGCGGCCGCGCCGCGGGTGGTTGTCAGGATTGGCGAAGGGTGAGTGGTATGTCGTTGCTGTTCTCTGTGTGGGTTTCGATCGCCGCGGCGGGGGTATGGCAGGAGAGGCCGGCCGAGTTGGAAAAACGGCTGGGGCCCTTGATCGCAGGCCATCGTGGCGATGTCGCCGTGATGGTGAAGAATTTGACGACGGGTGAGACGTTTGCGCATCGTGCGGAGGTGCCGATGGCGACGGCGAGTTTGATCAAGTTGCCGGTTATGGTGGAGGTGTATCGTCAGGCGGAGGCGGGACAGATTGACCTCGACGCGATGGTGACGTTGCGGGAGGAGGACAAGGTGCCGGGGTCGGGGGTGTTGACCGACCATTTTTCGGCGGGGTCGAGCTTTCCGCTGCGAGACGCGGTGCATTTGATGATCACATTTTCGGATAACACGGCGACGAATCTGGTGCTGGACAAGATTGGGATCGAAACCACGGCGAAGACGATGGAGGAACTTGGGTTTCCGAACACGAAGATTCATTCGAAGGTGTATCGGCGGGACACGTCGAAGTTTCCGGAGCGGAGTGTGGAGTTTGGGCTGGGCAGCACCACGGCGGCGGAGATGATTGGGTTGCTCGAACGATTGGAGCGCAAGGAGCTGGTAAGCCACACGGCGAGCGAGGCGATGCTGGGGCATCTGCGGACCTGTGACGACGATGAGAAGTTTCCGCGATTTCTGCCGGCTGGGACGAAGCTGGCGTTCAAGACGGGGAGTGTGAATGATGCACGGACGGCGGCGGGGATACTGGAGACGCCCCAGGGGCCGGTGGCGATTTGTGTGCTGACTTGGCATAACGAAGATCAGCGTTGGGTGGCCGACAATGCGGGGAACCGGCTGTGTGCGGAGGTGGCTCGCGAGGTGTTTGGGCATTATGGTGGTGATGTCGCGGCGACCGAACCTCCGGTGGATACAACGGGAAAGTGAGGCTCGAGATGGGATTCCTCGAAGAATTGAAGCTGCTTCTGGGGGGACGCGAGGCGCGAGACGCGGCGGAGCGTCGAAAGCTGGCGCGAGTCTGGGGGTTGGAGGAGGCGGACCTGGATGGTTCGACGGAGGCCGAACCGGGCGCTGAGCCGGTGTTTGACGAGCCGGCGCGGGGGGAGGCGAGTGGATACGACCGGCGGATGTGGATCAAGAAGCTGAGGCACTTGCTGACGGAGAAGGTGCCGATACCGCAACAAGAATGGCTGGATTTTCGGGCGGACGCGGTGGCGTTTGGGTTTGACGCGACCTGGATCGACCAGCAGGAGCGTGAGGCGTTCGAGTTTTTACTGAGGCGGGTGGTGAGCGATGGGGTGGTGACGGGGCAGGAGCATCGTCAGGTGGAGCTGGCGCGCCGGCAGATCGGACTGACCGAGTCGGAGGCGACGGCGATGCTGGACCATGTGGCAAAGGAGGCGGCGGAGCTGTTTGGGCGGGAGATCGATCGGCGTTGATACGTCACGGAGCGGCGGGTGGTCGCTGGGTCAGACTGGGAGGCAGAGGTTGGGGTCGGCCGGCGCGGTCGACGCAGGCGAGAGTGGAGTGTCCTTCGGCGAGCAGGTGTCCGTCGCGGAGGACTTCGTAGCGGTGGACGATTTTGACGTGGGTGATGCGCTCGACGGAGGTGCGCAGAGTGAGGAGATCGTCGTAGAGTGCGGGACGTTTGAATTTGCAGCCGATGTCGATGACCACGAGGAAGTGGCCGGCGTCTTCGATGTCGCGATAGGAGAGGCCGGAGCGGCGGAGCAGCTCGGTGCGGCCTTGCTCGAAGTAGACGAAGAAGGTGGCGTGGTGGAGGAAGCCCATACGGTCGGTTTCGGCGTAGCGGACGCGGATTTCGATTTCGTGGGAGTCGAGGGGGGGCATGGGAACGATCCGGCTCTCAGCGGGTTGTGGGTTCATTTTGGGCGTGAGTGGCGACGGTTTTGGGACAAGCGTTTGGGGACCATTGCTCGTCGTGGTGGAGCGAGCCGTCTGGACTGCGGGCGATGGTGACCTTGCGGGGGTAGGGGTTGCAGGGCCACTCTTCGCGGGAGGGGGAGGCGGGGGTGTAGTGGTCGAGGAGCCAGGAGCGTAGGTTTGTGGGCGTGTGTTGGAGATGTTCGGCGGTGAGCCAGGCGGAGTAGCGGTCGAGGTGGCCGATCATGGTGCGGCCATCCTTGAGAGCGATGAAGAGATACCTGGGTGAAAACTGATCGTAGCCGTCCTGGAGGGTGCTGCCGGGCTGGAGCAGGCGGGCGAGGGCGGCGACGAGGCCGGTGCGCTCCGCGCCAAACTCGCAGTGGATGAGGGCGGGATAGCTGGCGGTGTCGAGGGTTTCGAGCAGGGTGCGGGCTTGCTCGCGGGAGAGCCAGAGGTCGCTGGCGAGGGGGATGTCGATCTGGGTTGCGCCGGAGTCGAGGGTCGTGGCGAGTTCGCGCTGGTACCAATCCTGGTCGGGGTTGGGGCCGCGGAGGTTGATGATGGTGCGGAGGTTGTGGGTCTGGATGAGTTGCCTGAGGTGGGAGTCGGAGATCTGTGCGGAGCGATAGAGGCGGCCTGGTTCGACTTCGCCGAGGTTGCCGGAGGTGCGTCGATAGGTGGCGATAGAGACGGGGATGAGGATTGCGGGGACGAGGATGAGGAGCGAGTGGCGGAGGAAGCGGCGGGGGCGCGAGAGGGGTTTGCGAGGGGGGGAGGTCATGGTTGGGACGGCTCCGATTTGAGGGCGAGGCGGCGAGCCGATTCGCGTGCGGCGAAGGCGCGGATGAGGGCCTGATCTTGCTGGTCGCGGGGAGCGGATGGGCGGGTCCAGGGGAGGGATTGGATTTCGGCCCAGGCCTGGTCGGCGGATTTGCCTTGGTGGCGGATGAGGTAGGCGGCGTGGGCGAGGCTGGTGCGGTGGTGGCCGCCGACACAGTGGAAGAAGACGGGTTGATTGGCGGGATCGGCGAGGAGGTCGGCGGCTTGGGCCATCTGGTCGAGGGTGGCGGTGGAGCCGCGCATGGGGATGAGGAGCCAACGGACGTGGGCGGCGTCGACGATGGGTTTCTGGGCGACGTATTTGGGGTCGTTGGTGTTGATGGCGGTGAGGGTGACGACGGTGCGAATCTGTTCGCGCTTGAGGATCGAGGCGAGGGCGGCGGGGGGTTGCCATGCGCCGCGGATGAGGCGGCCAGGGAGGATGGATCGGACGCGGGATTCCGCGTGCTGGGAGTATTGATAGGAAACGAGCGCGGCAGCGGTGACGGCGAGGAGAGTCAGGGCGGTGAGGAGGCGGAATGTGCGGCGGCGGGTCACCGTGGACTGGCTCCGGGGTCGGGACGTTTAGGGTCTGGCGCGGATTCTAGCGAGGTGGCGGGTGGGGGCAAGGTCAAGCCGCGTGTCGGAATCCGGTGGAGACGGGCTGGGAAGTGTGGGAGCATGAGACTGAGGGAGAGAGCGGCTGAGGATCTTAATGCTGTTCGCACACGAGGGGGAATCCGTCATGGCGGCGCGAAAGATGGGGGAAACGCGGACTCGTCGAGAGTTTTTGACTACCACGACGGCAGTGGCGGCGGCGGCGTCGCGTGGCAGGGTGGTGCTGGGGGCGCAGGAGTCGAAGGCTGCCCTACCCCGTCGTGCGTTGGGGAGGACGGGGGAGATGGTTCCCGTAATAGGTCTGGGGACTGCGCCTGTGGGGCAGCGGACGCGTGTGGAGGCGATCCGTTTTTACCACGAGTGCATCGACGCGGGGGTGACGTATCTGGATACGGCGCCGGAGTTCGCGGGGTATTACAAGGCTCAGGAAAATCTGGGCCCGGTGCTCAAGGAGCGGCGGGATGAGGTGTTTGTGGTGACGAAGTGCTGGGAACCGGATGGGGAGAAGGCACTGGCGCTTTTGAAGAAGAACCTGAAGGAGCTGCAGATTGAGCGGGCGGACCTGGTTTATGCCCATTCCATTGGTGCGGACAACATGGCGCCTGAGGCGATTCATGCGAAGGATGGGGTGTGCGCGGCGCTGGATCGGGCAAAGCGGGATGGGCTGACGCGGTTTGTGGGGGTGAGCGGGCACAATCGGCCGCGTTGGTTATTGGAGGCAATGGAGCGTTGGGATTATGACGTGATGATGAATGCTGTGAGTATGGTGTCGCGGCACATTTATGATTTCGAGGGGAAGGTGTGGCCGAAGGCGATGGAGAAGGGAATCGGTCTGGCGGCGATGAAGGTGTTTGGAGGTGCGGCGGGGAAGGAGGCGAAGGGGGCGCGGATGCCGGGGGAATTGCGGCCGCAGGCGTTACGGTATGCGCTCAATCTGCCGGGGGTGAGCGTGGTTGTGGTGGGGATGCACGACAAGGAGGAGCTGGCGGAGAATCTGGCGATTGTGCGGGAAGCGAAGGGGCTAGGGGCGGAGGAGCTGGCGGGGTTGGAAGATCGGACGAAGGAACTGGCGAAGGCTTGGGGGGAGGTTTATGGGGTGGTGGCGTGAGTATGAGACGAGTCGGTCGGAATCCACACACATGTGCATGGCAATGCGAGCAACACGACGTGAGTACGGCACCCGGCCGAGTCGTGAGGCGGTCAATCGACGTTCGTCCAACATTATTCTGGGGTTGTTGTTGACATTACCTTTAGAGGGTGGGAAAAATTCATTTACGTCGATGCTCTTGACGATCCCTCTGGTCCAATGTTGTGACACGGAGCCTGCCATGCTGAAGAAAATGGTGACGATCGCCTGTGTCACCTCGGTGGTGCTGGCGGGCGTGTCAATCGCGGATGTTGTGCCAGGGATTTGCACCCCTTCCATTGTGTCGACCACGGATATCAGTTCCACCGAATTTCCGCTCGAACCAGGCGTGACTTACACGGAATACCTTCGTGGGGCGACGGTTCGGTGCGCTGGAAAGTTGGCCGACGAAGATTGCACGTTCTGTGGTACGTGGAAGCTGGAATTTTCCGACGACGGAGGTCTCACCTGGGTTGACGGGAACCCTTTTCTCTGGCCCGCAAATCTAGTGAATAAAGAACGACAGATCGCTTGCACAAAGACGCTCGTCGACGTGGATCTTGAGTGGCTCATCAACGTCACACCTTCGCATCTAGAAGTGGGTCTGTGGCGACTGACCAGCAAGATCTGGCGGGGGAGTTGTCAAAACCCGCTGGGTAATCCGATTGAGCGCTCCATCACATTTACTGTTTCCTGATTGAATTCGAACAGTGGTTCGAGCTGGCCTAGGCGATTAACGAAGAGACCCCCATGAGCCGATTTCAGACGATTACCGCAGCCATCATCGTGCTGCTCGCGTCAACCTTTTTCTTTTTCAAACTGCATCGTGTCGAAGCCGTGGGCAAGACAACTGATGAGCCGCGACAGAGGAGGATCACGATCCTCTCGCAGCCGTCACTGACAATGATTGTTAATGCGAGTGATGGATTTCTCTATGTTGATGGCATAGCGTCGCTTTATCACGGCGGGTGGGACTGCCTATACACCCCATATCTGAAAGTGACCACCCTTAAGGGCGAAGAGGTATGGGCCGACGATTATTCGCCCTTCATGGTGTCCCGAGGGACGATGGAATTCCGCACATTTCATCAACAGTTAAAGATGTCTCCTGATTGGTACGGTGTCGAACTGGGGTTCGTTGAACTCGGCTCCGGCACCGTCATCAACGAGCCACGCGTGATTCAGGTCAAGTAGGAAAAATGCAGTACACTGCTTCGCAGTGCTTAAGGCGATTCAGCGGGTGGAGGGAGAGTTCGTTCGATCTCTTCGAGGCGATAGCCGAAGCCGGGGCCCTGGATTGTGGAGAGATTGATGCGGCCCTGGCGGCGCTGGTAGAGGCCCGGGTGGATGGCGGCTTCGGGCTTTGAGGCGTCGGGGTAGAACTGCATTCCATTGGTCTCGACGCCCATGATGGTGCCGGCGTGGGCGGCGAGCAGGACGTGGGGGATCTGGGCGAGCATGGGGTTGGTAAGGTCCTGGACCATGAGGGTCATGCCCTTTGACTTGGCCCAGCAGAGGGAAAGGATCGCGCCGGTCTGGGTTTTGCAGGTTTTCAGAGCGACACCGGTCCAGCCCAGAGAGCGGCCGAGGCGGACGAGGGTCCAGTCGTGGGCGCTCTCGTCGAGAAAGAGGGGTTTGCGAGCGGAGACGGAGTGGACGTCGAGGGGGTGGGCTTCGAGGTCGTAGGGGAAGGGCTGCTCGACGTAGAGGAGTTGCTGGAAGGTGCGGGGGTGGTTGCGCATCAGCGTGTCTAGAATCGTATTGACATATTCGGGATTGTGGACGGTGCAATTGAAGTCGGCGGTGAGCCAGGTGACGTTGGTTTCGGCGGCGATGTGGCCGACGCGGAGGAGCCGCTCCCTGTCCCAGGCGGGGTCGGTGCCGGTGAGCTTGATCTTGAGGCAGTCGAGGCCGTCGGTCTTGATCCAGTCGCGGAGGAGGACGGGGTGGCCGTCGTTGATTGGTTCGTCGCCGGTGAGGTCGGAGGGGTCGAGGGGGTCTTTGCCGCCGACGAGATGCCAGGCGGGGAGGGTGTCGGGTCGGGGATGGATGAGGAAGTCGGAGGGGTAGAGGTTGGCGAACGCGGGGTCGTTGTCGAAGTAATGGGATAGGTCTGTGTTCATCCAGTCGCGTGAATAAGTGTCGTACGTGGGGACGTCGTGAAGGCGGCCGAAGGCGTCGTGGAGGGCGATGTCGAAGGGGGAGCTACAGACGAGAGCGGCGAGGTGGGGGATGGGGTTGTCCGCTTGATTCTGGTTGGCGACTGTTAGGACGGCGGGGAGAACGGAGTGGGTGAAATCGTGACCGATTTCGAGGGGGTGGCCGTAGGTCGCGAAATCGGCCCATGCGGTTGTGAGTTTCTGGGTGAGCTGGATGAGGAGGTCGTGGCGGGTCGCGTAGGGAAGGGTTGAAGGCCAGACCCACTGGACGGAGAGCGGGGTTTCGCCCCAGCCGGTGGTGGTGCGGCCTGCGCGGTCGGCGACGGTGAGGGCGACGCGGGCGCAGGTGACCTGCGTGGTGACCTCGGGGCCGAACTTGAGGGGCATCCGGGTTTGGATGGGGAGGAAATAGAGGGTGGCGGAGATGGGGCGGATATCGGTGGGTTTGGACATGAGCGGGGGGTTCCTTCGGGTGAGTCTTCATGTGATTATGACCGCTGGGGCGGTGAGTGTGTGCGGTGTCGGGTAGAGAAAGGGTGGCCTGATGCGTGGCGTGCTGGTGGCGGTAATGGTGATGGGCGGGGGCGTGGTGTCGTTGTGTGGGGTGGGTGTCCCGTGCGTGGGGGTCGCTGAAGCGGCTCGTGATCTTCGGCCCCCCACCCCAGCCCCACCCCACCAGGGGGCGGGAGCAGATGGGCCAGGCTCTGGCGCGGCGAGGTTGTCGCTCGACTGGGAGCGGGAGATGTTGACGATTCGCGGGGAGGGGCTGCCGGGCGGCGAGTTGTCGGTCTGGTATCTGGAGGCGTTTTGCCGGGCGGGATCGACGGATCGGGAGTGGTCGGACACGGTGATCCCGCATACGACCGAGCTGGTGGAGCGGGGCGAAGATGGGTCGCGGCTGGTGGTGCGGAGCACGTTGGCTGATGGCGTGATCGTCGAGAGTGTGATCGAGGCGGGCGTGGATGAGGTGCGGTTTGACGTGACGGCGCGGAATCCGACGGAACGGGCCTCCGAGGCACACTGGGCGCAGCCGTGCGTGCGAGTGGATCGGTTTGTGGGGATGGAGGCGAAGCACGGGTCAGAAGAATATTTGCCGAAGTGCTTCGTGTTCGTCGATGGGAAGGCGACTTTTTTGCCGACGCGGCCGTGGGCAACCGAGGCGCGGTATGAGCCGGGGCAGGTGTGGTGTCCGCGGGACGTACCGAGGTCGGATGTGAATCCGAGGCCGTTGAGCGCGATCGTGCCGTCGAATGGATTGATCGGGTGCGTGAGCGCGGACGGGTCAAAGCTCCTGGCGATGGCGTGGGAGCCTTATCAGGAGTTGTTTCAAGGGGTGATTGTTTGTTTACATTCGGATTTTCGGATTGGGGGATTGGCGGCGGGGGAATCGAAGCGGATGCGGGGGCGGATTTATGTGATGGCGAAGGACTTTGAGGCGTTGGAGCGGCGGTATCGGCGGGATTTCCCGGTTGGGCGCTGAGAGGAAGGAACGAAGATCCTTTCAGGGCTTTCGCTCATGTTCGCAGGGATACAACCCGAGGCAGTGCCCGATTGATCTTCAGGTTGTTGAGTTGCACGCTCCTTGAGACAAGTCATCCGTCGGCATGCGGGGATCAAGCCAAGGAGCGGCGAACACAGTGGATCCCCGCCTGCGCGGGGATGACAGGTCCACGGGTTCGACAGCAACCCGACAGCCTGAGGGTCGAGAATGTTGCCTGGACGCGGGGTCCCGGTGTGTTTTCGAATCGGCACCCTCTCGAACTGTCCCGGAACCGAGACGAGGTGGTCAATCGCTCGTCGGGCTGACGTATTGTTGAAGGAGGCGACTGGTGGATGGGTTGAAGCCTGTGACGGATTGATTCTCTTCACGGGTGGCGGCGAGCTGAGCGCGGATGTTGAGGGCGAGTTTCTTGCCAAGCTCGACGCCCCACTGATCGAAGGAGTTGATGTTGTAGAGGAAGCCCTCGACGGCAGTGCGGTGTTCGTAAAGGGCGACGAGCTGGCCGGTGGTGTAGGGAGTCAGGGCGTCGAGCAGGAGGACGTTTGAGGGGCGGTTGCCGGGGAAGACGCGGTGGGGGACCAGGGGTTCGGGGGTGCCCTCGGCGCGGACCTCGTCGGCGGTCTTGCCGACGGCGAGGGCGTCGGGCTGGGCGAAGAAGTTGGCCATCAGCTCGTCGTGGTTGGAGACGGGGTCGCCTTCGAGATGGAGGGGCTGCTGGCTATGGCGGAAGCCGATGAAGTCGGCCGGGACGACGCGGCCCTGGTGCAGGAGTTGGTAGAAGCTGTGCTGGCCGTTGGTGCCTGGTTCGCCGAAGTCGACGGGGCCGGCGTCGATGTCGAGGGGCGAGCCGTCGAGGCTGACGCGCTTGCCGTTGGACTCCATGTCGACCTGCTGGATGTGTGGGGCGAACTTGAGGAGGGCCTGGCAGTAGGGGAGCAAGGCGCGGGTGGCGTGGCCGAGGACGCTTGTGTTCCAGACGCCAAGCAGGCCCATGAGGACGGGCAGATTGTGGTCGAAGGGGGTTGTGCGGAAGTGTTCGTCGATGTCGTGGCCGCCGGCGAGGAACTGCTGGAACGGCTCGAAGCCGTATTGCAGAGAAAGCGGCAGAGCGCCGACGGCGCTCCAGACGCTGTAGCGGCCGCCGACCCAGTCCCAGAAGCCGAAGGCGTTGGCGGGGTCGATGCCGAAGGCGGCGACTTTTTCGAGGTTGGTGGAGACGGCGACCATGTGCTGGGCGACGGCAGACTCGCCGAGTGCGGATGTCAGCCAGTGGCGGACGGAGCGGGCGTTGAGCATGGTCTCGGCGGTGGTGAACGTCTTGGAGATGACGACGGCGAGGGTGCGTGCGGGGTCGAGACCGTCGAGGGCGCGGGCGACGTCGATGGGGTCGACGTTGGCGAGGAAGCGGAGGCGGCGGC
>JBGSYY010000599.1:0-2412 GCA_041750675.1 Isosphaeraceae bacterium
CGCCGCAGCCGCAGATGATGATGGCCGCGCCAGCGCCAGTCCAGCCTCAAGTGATGATGATGATGGCGGCCGCACCGCAGCCGACCGTGGCCGCTGCCGCGCCGGTGTCGACGACGCAGCTCGAAGCAATCCCGCCTGGACCGCTTGGTCGGGCGATCGGCGGATTCGGCGAGATGCTCGCAAAACACAAGCTACCACGGATTCGCGCCACGACCTCAACCGTCATCAATCAAGCGCAGGTGACGCTAGCCCCGGCACAGCCGACGGTCGCGACACCGGTGGCCGCCGAGCCGTTCGAGCCGAATGTCGCGCAACCATCACCGCAAGGTGGGCATCTGTTCCGGCACCCGTTCAAGTTGCATGGGCGCTGAGATTGCTTCAACGTTGCGACGCGAGTTTGTGACAAAAACCGCGGGGATGCCGCACTTTCGGCCTCCCGCGGTTTCGTCTTTTGTGCTGGCGGAGATGATGGGGCCTCCTTGGCGATCGATCCCCTGGACATTGGCGGGTGGCGAATTGGCGTGGTAGAGTTTGCTTGTCTTTTCCATCTTCGCGCGGCGCGAATTCCTCTGTCGGCTCGGAAGTGATTGACGCGTCTCAGATTGGCTCTCTGGAGTGGCATCACGATGAAACGGACGGCGAATCATGGCTGCTCCCTATCCGGCTGCATGAGCGTCACTGTGGGAATGTTGGCTTTTGGCCTTCTCGGCGAGTGTCAGGCGGGTCATGGTTTTTTGAAGCGTGGGGTCTCGCGTGGGTACGCAGTGGGTGTGGTCGCGTCGCCGTCGCCGGTAGCCGTGATGTATCAGACCGCTCCCGCAGTTCAGTATTCGGTGCAGAGTGTGCCGGTAGCGCAGTCGGTAATGATGGTGCCGGTTCAGCAGGTACCAAGTCTCAGCCTGATTCAGTCCCAGGTCGCGTATACGCAGCCGCAGGTTTCCTACACGGTTGCCGCCTCGCCGGCGATGCAGTATGTGGTTGCGACTTCGAATCCGGCGACGCTCCAGGCGCAAACGAGGTTGCAATCGGCCGGCGGTTCGCCGGGGGCCTGGGATCTATTCACGGCACCGGCGGGCGGGGAGAACCTGGCGCTTGAGGCTGACGACGATGTGATCTTGCTGCGTTCCGATCCCCAGTATCTGCTCCTGACCTCGCGGATGGGTGGGGAGTTTCAGGTCCGCGCGCTCAAGAACGAGCTTCGTGCCCGGCTGGCGCGCGAGCTTCGCAAGGGCCGCGACGCGCTGCGGGGCGTCAACTGGCCTAAGTTGATGTTCCGGGTGGCCCGCACGTTCTTCTTCAGCACGTATGGCGGCGACATTCCGGCGGATCTCTTTGGATTGATCCGACGGCTGATCGTGGATGTGCTCCGCGAGGAGGGAATCGACGCTCAGGCCCAACCAGGTGGAGGAGCGGATGATGGGAGCTTACCCTTTGATGGGCAGGGTGAGGACACGGCGACGGGCCGACGATATCGCATTCAGGGGACGATCGAGTTGATCGGCGAAGGCGGCGGCGGCAGTGGCGGACAGTCGGACGTGGCACCCGTCCGGCCGATCGTGAACCCGGTGGATGATACTGATCCGGATCGAGCGGATCCGGCCGCGCGTCCGCGCCGCTGATTGAGCGTCTTTCGAGGCATAAGATGCTCTCAGTCGAGTAATGCCGGAACGGCGACCACTCGAAGTTTCACGACAAATTGATCGGCCTCAGCGTTCGAAGGTCGGCGGTCGAATGCGCGAAACTTGCGGAAGTCGAGATGGATGATTCCGGGGCGATCGAGTCGCACGCGTAGGATTTGCATGCGGTCGAAGCCGCCGAGCGGGCCGCCGCCGTCGCCACGATAGCGGTCAGCTTCGGTTTTGGTCATGTCGCGAACGGCGGGGTCGTCGAATGAGCTGAGCAGGCGAGCCGGCTTGGGGTCGTCCTGTCGGGCGTCGTCGCAAGAAACCTCGGCGAGATCCCACAAGTAGGCGGTGCCCGACTGGATCGGTAGCACGACCTTCAGGATGTCGCCCTTGTGCCAGGGGCGGGCCTGGCAGGCGTCCTTGTTGAGGAGAGTGAGCGTGGTGTCGTCGCACTCCTTTTCGCGATTTTGAGCCGTCGCGGTTGCAGGCGGCGAAGCGGGGTAAAGCACGAGGCCGAGGATCAAGACCCAACGAGCGTCCATGAAGTGGCGCGGCTCCGCGGCGTCGCGGCATGAGCTTTCGAGATGATCGAAACGCGCATAACGGGACGCCGCTAGGCATTGTTCTACCGCGATTTTGAGGAATCAATCCCCTCGCCCGCCGAGGGGCGGAGGTGGGGCGGCGTCTGCTGCGGGAGGCGAGGCTGTCGGGGTTGAATCCGGCTGGGGTGCTTCGGGCGGCAGGTCAGCCGGGGTTGGGGATGGCTGGAAGGGTGAATCTGGGGTTG
>JBGSYY010000600.1:0-4986 GCA_041750675.1 Isosphaeraceae bacterium
TATCGAATCAACCCCGCGGCCGTGCCCCAGCAAATCAACTTCACCACCGAGGACGACCGGATTCAGAAGGGTATCTACAAGTTCGAGAACGATGAACTCGTCGTCTGCTACGCCAAGAACGATGGTGCCGAACGGCCGGACAGCTTCGCCTCGCCCGCCGGCTCGAACTTGATTCTGATGCGGATGAAGATCGGCGCGGCGACCGAGACTGAAAAGCCCGGTCTCGGCCAGACCCCCTCCATTCCCGCCGTCGCCCGACCCCATCCGGCTGGCAACGACGCCCCCCGTCCGACAGCCGATCAGCTTCGCCGCGATCAAGACCTCTTGAGCGGCCTCTGGTCGTGCTCTTCGCTCATCGACGACGGTCAGCCGCTCGGCACCGCGCTCGTCGCGAAGAGCGTGCTCGCCGGCGGTAAACTGACCGTCAGCAACCGCTCGATCGAGTTCGCCGAGCCGGACACCGGCCGCTCGCGCGTTCTCTCGTACCGAATCAACCCCGCGGCCGACGTCAAGCAAATCGACATCATTAACGAGGATAAACAAGTCTTCCGAGGTATTTACAAGTTTGGCGGCGACTCCCTCGTCGTCTGCCTGCGGCATACCAACGAGGGCGAGCGGCCTACTGAATTCGCCTCGCCGGCAGGCTCAAACAACATGCTCATCACGCTCAAGATGGAAGACGCCAAAGTCCCCGCGGCGATGCCGATTTCCGACCCGACTCCGTCAATCGCCGATCCCGGCCCGATCGCCAAGGTCTCCGACGCTCCGCCGACCCTCGACTTGCCAAAGCCGGACGCGCCACGCACCATCAAGACCGTCGCCGCCACACCCGTCGACTGGGCCCCGATCCCGGCCCGACGGCCCTCCGAGGCGGAACTGGAGCAAGCCCACCTCGTCCTCGCCGGTGCCTGGGACGTGATCAAGGTCGAGAATAACGGCGAGAACTACGGCGCGAATCTGGTTCGCGAAAAGCTCGCCAGGGACGGCCAGGTGGTGATCAGCAATCGCAGTCTTCGGGTCATCACCCCCGAGACCGGTGATAAGCGGATCTCCGCCTTCAAGATCAATCCAACGACCACTCCCCGCCAGATTGACGTGATCAACTCCTTCGATCAGTTGATGCCCGGCATCTACACGATCGAAGGCGACCGACTCACGATCTGCCTGCACCGCGGCGACACCGGACAGCGGCCGACCGAATTCGCCGCGCCTGCCGGTTCGAACAACCTTCTGCTCACCCTTCGCATGGCCGATCGGGCCACCCCGGAAGACGAGCCGAAGCCCGAACCGCTGCCCATGCCCGCCCCGCCTAGCGCCGATGAACTGAGGCAGAACAAGGAAGCCCAGGTCCGCTCGCTCCTGATCGGCTCGTGGGTTACCCAGGACAAGGACGGCAAGGTCACCACCGTCCTCCGCCCCGACGGCACCTACATCGCCACCCGCGATTGGAGTAAGAACCGTCTCTTCAAGGACCAGCAGACAACCACCCAGGGCCGTTGGTCGTATTCCCAGGGCCTGGTTCGCGCCGACGTTCGCTCGGCGACCGAGAGCAAAATGCTCGGCCGCTCGTTCGCCGCTCGCGTGCAATCCATTGGTGAGGAAAGCATGGTCGCCACCGACTTCCTGGGCACAACCAAGAATTATCGCAGGTTGCGTTGATTCGGTGCTCCGGCTCACTCGCCTCTGCAAACCGAACACGGGTGGTTCGACTCCGAGATTTTTCCTCGGAATCGGACCACCCGATCTGTTTCTCGGTTGATTTCAGCCTCGACGTGTCGCGCGGATAACCCGGGGATGATGCGCGGCGTCGCGCACCGTCGGAGCCAGTTCCAGCGCCGTGCATTCCTCAACAAGCGACCGAACCGGCCCTTCTTGCGCCGTGCCGATCTCCAGCAGCAGCAGCCCGCCGGGGCGAAGCCGAGCAGCCGCGCCGGCGACAATCCGCCGCACGATCGCCAGCCCGTCCTCGCCGCCGTCAAGCGCCAGATGAGGTTCGTAATCGCGAACGCCGTGATGGAGCGTGGTGATGTCGCCGGTCGGGATGTAGGGCGGGTTGGAGAGGATCGCGTCGAAGGGTGGCTCCTCGTCCACCACGTCGAACAGGTCGCCCAGTCGGAAGTCAACTCGCTCCGCAAGCTTTAGACGGACGGCGTTCGACCGAGCCACATCCAGGGCGTCGGGACTGATATCCGTCGCGATCAACGCGGCCTGGGGATGTCGGGAGACGCAGGCCAACGCGATCGCTCCCGAGCCGGTTCCCAGCTCCAACGCCCTTGGACCAGCATGATCCTTGAAACGGGTCAAGAACTCGACGACCACGGTTTCCGTGTCCGGCCTCGGAATCAGCACGGCGGGGCTGACCTGAAGCGACAACGAGTAAAACTCCTTACGCCCCACCAGATACGCCACGGGCGTCCCGGCCGAACGCCGCTTCACCAGGTCGCGAAACGCGGCCCGATGCGCCGCGTCCACCTCATCCTCAAAATGCGTGTAGAGCTGAACCCGTGCCCACTCCAGCACGTGCGCGAGCAAAACCTCGGCGTCGAGCCGGGGCGACTCGAATCCGCGTTCGCGGAGGTAGTCGCTGGTCCAGGTCAGCAGCCTGCCCACGGTCCAGCGTTCGGCCTCAGGACGCTCCTCGCGGGGCGTTCCTTCCTCGCCGTTGGCCTGGGCGACCGAGGAGGGGTTTCGACGATCGGGCATCGGAGGGGTCATGGCAAAGCTGTACGTCGTGCCGTGGTGAGGAAAATGAGCTGGACGGAATGGGCCAGGTGAAACAGACGCAATGACTGGACCAAAGCGGTAGCCGATTCGTCCCTGGGCCGCGTGGTTGGGTTCGAGTGAGAGATCAGCCGCGTATCAGACGTCGCCAAGCTGTTCGCGTCGGTCGTGTTCGATCATCGCGGTGGTGAGTGGGTCAAGCTCACCCAGCATGACACGGTCGAGGTTATAAAGTGTCAGGCCGATTCGGTGGTCGGTCGCCCGGTTCTGGGGAAAGCTGTAGGT
Organism: Isosphaeraceae bacterium; assembly: GCA_041750675.1. Classification (GTDB taxonomy): domain Bacteria; phylum Planctomycetota; class Planctomycetia; order Isosphaerales; family Isosphaeraceae; genus BPJS01. Next base: position 3,007 of record JBGSYY010000600.1, read on the forward strand.
CCGAACGCGCTGGGACCGATCTCCCGAGCCGATCAAGGTGCGTCGGGTTTCCGCGCGCTCGGCCTGAGCGTTGCTTCGCATCTTTTCATAGAGCCTACCGCGAAGCAAGCGCAAGGCCTTGGCGCGATTGCGGTGCTGGCTCCGCTCGTCGCGGCAGACCACGACCAACCCGCTGGGCCGGTGGGTCAGCCGCACAGCGCTTTCGGTCTTGTTCTGATGCTGACCGCCCGGACCACCCGCACGCATCACGTCGGTGTCCAGGTCTTCGGCCCGGATTTCAACCTCGACCTCCTCCGGCTCCGCCATGACGGCAACCGTCGCCAGCGACGTATGAATCCGCCCCTGAGCCTCGGTTTCCGGAACTCGCTGAACGCGGTGCCCACCACTCTCAAACTGAAGATGCCGGAACGCGCCGTCGCCCGTGATGCTGAACGACGCTTCCTTGAATCCGCCCAGCTCCGTGGGCACAAGCTCCAACGGCTCGAACCGCCAACCCTTTATTTCGCTGTAGCGGCGGTACATCTCGTACAGGTCGCGGGCGAAGAGCGCGGCCTCGTCACCGCCGGTGCCCGCCCGAACTTCCATGATCAGGCTGGGATGGTCGGCCCCGGCAACCTGGTCAGAGAGCCTCGCGCGAAGCTGCTCGGCGACCTCCTCCTCTTGAAGCCGCAACGAATCAAGCTCCGCACTGGCGTACGCCCGAAGCTCCTCGTCGGCCACACCCTCGGTCATTCGCCGGGCTTCTTCGATCTGTCGGTTGAGGTCGCGGTAGCGATCGTAGGGCAGGGCCAGCTTGGCGAGTTTGGCCCGCTCCTTGGCCAGCGCAGCCACGCGTGTCGGATCGGCTGCAACGGAAGGATCGGAGAGCGCCGCCTCCAGTTCGCGGAACCGACGCCACTCCGTCTCGAGCTTATCAAACACAGTCAAAAGGCCCCCGGGCCGGGCAGCCAGGTAAACGGCGTGGGCGGATCAAACGGCTGCGGAATAGGCTGAGCGGAGAATCCCCTCCCCGGCTCAGGCCTGGGCGGGCGCCTCGGTCTCTTTCTTGGTCTTCGCCTTGCCGTAGGTGCCCTGGAACTTGCGGTTGAATCGATCCACGCGGCCCGCTGTGTCGACAAACTTGACCGAGCCGGTGAAGAACGGATGGCACTTCGAGCAAACCTCGACCACAATCTTGGGCTTCGTGCTACGGGTCTTGAAGCTGTTGCCGCAGCCGCAACTGACCGTGGCTTCCTGGTACTTGGGGTGAATGTCGTCCTTCATCGCGGGCGGGTCCCTTCTCGCGAGGCGTGCTCGACCGAATTTCGGCCGTAGATCGGTCCAGAGGAAATCAAGACTAAAAGTATACGCCCGAAACCGAAAAAATTCGAGAGTCCTCGGTCCCAACGACTCTCGATTCTCGGCGATCGTGATTTTTCGGCTCAGGGATTCGTTGTTTCGGCGAGCGTCTCGCGGACAAACTTCTCGACGTCGTCGTAAGTGAACTGGTTATTGGGATCGTCGAGCGTGAATCGTTTGATCTCGCGGCCCTTGGCATCAAACAGAAAGACGGCGGGAATCGCATTGATGTCGAACTTCTCGTAGGGCACGCCCGATTCCTCGTCGAGCAGCACGTTCTCCATCACGGCCTTGGATTCGACCAGAAACTCCCGAGCCTGGCGGACGGCTGTCGCATCCTCGGGATCGTCAAAGCTCAATGAGATCACCCGCAGACCCTTGGGGCCAAATTCGTGGTGCATCTGCACGACGTGAGGGAAGTTCTCCTTGCAAGGCGGACAATACGTGGCCCAGGCGTCGATCATGATCAGCTTGACGCCCGGCGCGTTCTTCGCCAGCGACGCCTGAAAATCGGCGTATTTCTTCGAAGCGAGCGCCACGTCGTCACCCGGTGCAAGGCCCGCGAGCAGCGGGACCGCAATCAGGGCGAGCCAGGCCGGGGCCTTGGTCCGTGAAAGGCGTGATGGCAAAGTCATGATTTGG
>JBGSYY010000601.1:0-4966 GCA_041750675.1 Isosphaeraceae bacterium
CGTCGAGTTCCGAACCACCCTCACCCGCAACGCCCCCGACGCCGAACCTGTCTCTCTCGCCCTCACCCCCCAGGGCGACACCGCGCGAGGTGCCTATCTCGCCGTCGGCGAGCCGGGCGAATACAAGGCCGAGCTAACCGCCACACGCAACGGCGAACCGATCGGTACCGCCAACGCCCGCTTCCTCGTCTACGACGACGACCGCGAGCTACGCCGCACCGCCGCCGACCTCACCCTCCTCCAGGCCATCGCCGGCGAGTCCGACGGTGTTTTCCTCACCCCCGAGAAACTCGACGACTACCTCAAGACCCTCCCCAACGAAGTCGTCGCCGACTACGAAACCCAGCGCGAAGTCCGCCTCTGGGACAACTGGCCCTTCCTCCTCCTCTTCACCGGCCTCCTCACCGCCGAATGGTTCATCCGCAAACGCCACGGCTGGGCCTAATCATATATGCAAACGTAGCGTAAGCCACGCCCACCTCATCGAAGCCGGCCCAATCCAACGTAGGGTGGGCAATGCCCACCATTCCAAGGCCTCGCAAACCGTAGGCTGGGCAACGCCCACCACACCCAAGCTTCGCAAACCGTAGGCTGGGCAACGCCCACCACACCCAAGCTTCGCAAAACGTAGGCTGGGCAACGCCCACCACTCCCAAGCCTCGCAAACCGTAGGCTGGGCAATGCCCACCACTCCCAAGCTTCACAAAACGTACGGTGGGCAATGCCCACCACTCCAAAGCCGGCAACCATCGCCCGCCGATCGCATGATGCCCCCCGAACGAGTCATCCCCGCGAAGGCGGGGATCCAGGACGCACGGCCTCGCCCCTCACCACATCCCGCGAACAAATCCTGGGACCCACCTCATTCCCTCCCTCACTTCCGCCGCCGATTCGTCCCTTCCACATCCGCGAGCGTCGCCCCATCCTTGCCCTTGATCACGACCGTCCACGTTTCAACGCCGTCCTCGTCAAACCTCGCCGTCGTGATAGTTGTGAGATCTCGTGACGGATCGGTGCCGGTCCAGGTCATTGTCTTGGAGGCCGCGTCCCAACGCCCCGTCGCCTGCGTCGTGCCGCCCGTCGAGTCGAAACTCCAGCTCCGATAGACGTGTTCTTCCGGGTCAAAGGTCATGAGACTCTCGCCCGACATCGCCGGCCCGACGGCGTCGGCGTCCAGCGTCCACGCCTGCTTCATGAATCGTCCGCCGAGCACCCACTCCGCCTTGCCCTTACCCACCCGATCCGCCCCGACGCTCTTCTCCCTCAGCGTCGTCTCCCAGTTCCCCAACCAGTGGTCCAGCACCTTAAGCTCCGGCACATCCGCCGTCGGTCCGTCCTGGAACGCCGACGTTGCCGTGACCGCGACCAGCCCCACCCAGCTCCAGACCAATAGCGGTGTAATCACACGCATCATGGCTCGACTCCCTCGTTGAACCGCCTTCGTCCGCCGCCTATCAAACAAACAGCAGGTTCACCGCCACGAACAGCGGAATCAAGACGGCACCGCTCCAAAGCATGTACCGGAAGAACCCCGGCATCTTCACCCCCTGGCTCTCGGCGATCGACTTCACCATGAAATTCGGACCATTGCCAATATAAGTATTCGCTCCCATGAACACCGCGCCCAGCGAGATCGCACGCAGCAGCGCATCCGAGACCTGCCCACCCCCGCCCAGCGCCAACATCGCCCCCGACGCCTCCGCCGGCAACGACTGCGCCGTTTCAAAAAAGACCAGATATGTCGGTGCGTTATCCAGAAAGCTCGACAGCAGCCCCGTGCTCCAGAAGAAATGCGTCGGATCGCTCAAACCCAGCCTCGGCCCCTGAGCCTGCAAGATCTCGATCGGAACCTGCATCGTTAGAAAGATCCCCAGAAACAGCACCGCGACCTCAACAATCGCCCCGTATCCAAACAGATTCTCCCGCCGCAAACCGCGCGGCGTCGTCAACAGTGACAATCCCGCCAACCCCAGCAGCACGGCCTCGCGCGCATGCGTCGGCACGACCCAGGAAGTTCCCGGCAACACCTTCCCCGGCACCATCCCCGCCACTGCCGCCACCACACCCAGCAACCAGATGAAGTTGACCATCCCGCGCACCTTCAACGGCTCGAAATGCTCGCGCTCGATCCGCAACTGGTCCGCCGCCTCACGCGGAAACAGCACGAACCGTTCGAGCAGGTAATACACCCCCAAAAGCACCACCACACAAAACGCCCAGGGCTTCCACAATCCCAGCGTCCAGAAGAACGGCACGCCTTTGAGATAGCCCAAAAACAAGGGCGGATCACCCAGCGGCAGCAAGCTCCCACCAATGTTCGACACCAGAAAAATGAAAAACACCACCGTGTGAACCACCTGCTTGCGGTCCCGGTTCGTCTGCAACAAGGGCCGGATCAACACCATCGACGCCCCCGTCGTCCCCACCACACTCGCCAACAATGCCCCGATCGCCAGAAACGACGTGTTCACCCGCGGCACCGCCAGCAAATCCCCTCGCAACTGCAAACCGCCGGCGATCACATACAAGCTCAAAAGCAACATCATGAACGGCACATAGTCGGCCACCATCGCGTGCCCCAGCACCCCCTGGACCGACTCCATCCCCGCCGCCGCCTCATGAAACCCGAATCCACGCGTCGCATAATGCCCCAACACCAGCCCTCCCAGCACCACCGCCACAATCAGCTTCGAGACATTGCGCTCCCACCAGTGATGCACCCTCGGCACCAGCGGAAAAACCGCAATCGTCAAGAGCAGGAGCGCGAACGGCAAACACCAGATCAGATCCGGCACCCGATGAGCCGACGCCGCATGGTCCGCCAATCCCAGCCCGTCACTCGCCCCCGAAACCGACACCGCCGGCACCACCAGCCCAATCACCACCACCCACGCCAGCACACCCAGCCCATAACGTAAGTTCATACGCGCCAGCCCACCTCTCACGCTTGATCCCAATGTCTGCAACGCTCGCAGACCAGCCCACCGGCCGGCCGCTCGCGGACGAAATAGCATAACGAACAAGCCAGGGCAGCGCCGCCCCAGTCGCAGTTCGCTCAATCTTTCAGCCCGAACCCACCAGTCCCACGCGAAATCCAGCACCCAACAAGAAAAGCAGAGCAGGGGGCCTCCATGCCCCCGATCGCTCCGCACGTTGAGAGAGAGAGGAAAACAACAAACAAATCCCAACCCAACCCACCCTCGACAGCCGACGGTCGCCCCCAGGCCTGGTATTCGCGGACCACACCCGGAAACAGCCCAACGACTTTCGCTTCCTCGTCACGCACCCGCTCGCGCCAGCGCGCCGCCCAGCTTCAACCGGGCTTGCTGTTCCAGTTGACGGACCCGCTCCCGGGTCAGCCCCAGATTCTCACCAATCTCGCGCAGCGTCCGGGGCTGGTCATCTTCCAGACCATAACGCATCCGGATTACCGCCAGCTCGCGCTCGTCGAGCATGTCCATCTGACGCCAGACCATCTCCAGGTCGTCCGCCTCCAGAATCACATCCGCGGCCGACTTCGACCGATCATCCGTCAGCATCTCATCGAGTACCACCGGATCCTCATCCGGCGCATCGGCGGGCGTCGTCAGGTTATTCACCCGCAACGCCTTCGCCACAATCGCCATCTTCTTCTTCGACAACCGCATCGCCTTCCCAATCTCCTCTGGCGAAGGTGCCCGCCCCAACTGCTCGGTCAACACCGCCCCCGCCCGACGCCACTTGCTCAACAAGGTCACCATGTACGCCGGCAGACGTATCGGCTTCCCTTGATTCATCACCGCGCGTCGAATCGATTGCTTGATCCAGTAGGTCGCATACGTGCTGAACCGCACCTCCATCGACCCATCGAAACCTTCAACCGCACGCATCAAGCCTAGGTTGCCTTCCTCGACCAGATCTTCCAGGCCCAATCCCTTGCCCAGATATCCCCGGGCGATGGTCACCACCAGCCGCAGGTTCGACTGCACCATGCGGTCTCGCGCCTCCGGATCGCCCAAGGCAATCCGACTCGCCAGCTCCCGTTCCTGCGCCGCATTGAGCAGGGGGGTGAGGTTGATCTCCTGCAAATAAATCTGCAACGCCGATTGCGCATGCCGCATGTTGCGGCGATCACGCGTGCTCATGGGGAGGACTCCGAGGTGCTTTTCTCTCTCTCTCTCTCGCCATCTCTCTCACGGCGGAGCGCCACCTGGACATTCCCTCGTCCTCGCGGAACCTTCCCAACCAAAACACCCCGGTCCTTCTTGACCCAGGCGTTTCTCTGGTTCCGCCCTCTGGAGGCGCCCATGCGAAACCTAGAACGCACCCATGCAATCGTCAACCGCTTTGTTAAGGAAATCGCCCAAAGTTGCCAATCTCAGGCTTTTCCAAACAATTCGATGCGCGCAAAACTACCCAATCCGCATAGCTTCACTCGCCCGCAATCTTTCGCCAGGCCCGACAACGGGACCATCGCCCCACTCTTCCCGACCGCTTCTCTTCATCGACCCACTCCCACCCGCCGATCTTGATGTCATCACAGAAGGGACCACGCCGCGCCCTCTGCGCGACTGGCTGTGCAAAGTCCCTGCGTCGGATATCGAGTCGTCTTAGAAAGGAACTCCCTATGTCGCGGTCCCGAGGGCTTTGGCTAGCCCCGTCGGCACTGGCGCTACTGGCCGTCGGCTGTGCCCATTGCGATACGTGCGACAAGTTTCCCGGCCCCTCTCCGACAGTTTCCTACGAAGGCTCGTACACACCCGTCGTCTCCAGCGGCCAGGTCTTTACCGGGCCGAGTGTCGAAATGCCCATGTCCAGCCCGCTGAGCACCACGACGACCGTCCCGCCCACCGCCGCGATTCCCGGCCCCTTCACGGCCACACCCAGCCTGACCGACACCGCCCCACCTCTACCGACCGGCACCGGTCCCTCAACCTCCCCAGCCGCCACACCCAGCGAGCCACCACTGCCCGAGGCCACCCTGCCG
>JBGSYY010000602.1:0-10030 GCA_041750675.1 Isosphaeraceae bacterium
ATCGCGCGAGCCGAGCGGCAGTGCCACCGCACCGGCCAAACCCAACGCGTCTTCGGCTCGTTGGCGTACGCGGCGCAGAGTTGGGACCGGCGCCGGCGGGTGATCGTCAAGGCCGAGCATTCCGCGAAGGGGCGGAACCCACGGTTCATAGTGACCAATAGGCCGGGCGATCCTCAAGAGTTGTATGAAGATGTGTACTGTCAACGCGGCGAGATGGAGAACCGGATCAAGGAGCAGCAGTTGGACTTGTTCGCGGACCGGACGAGCTGCCACAAGTTCCTGGCGAACCAGTTCCGGCTGTTGTTGAGTTCGTCGGCATATGTGCTGGTTCAGGCGTTGCGACGCACGGCGCTGGCCGGGACGGAGCTGGCCCAGGCCCAGGTGGGTACGATCCGATTGAAGCTGCTGAAGGTGGCGGCGCGAGTGGTCCTGAGCGTGCGTCGCGTGGTCTTCCACCTGGCGAGCAGTTACCCGTACCAGGCGTTGTTCCGTCAAGCGGCAGCGCGGCTGAGCGATGAGCCGCCGCTGTCCTGGAACACCAGCTGAGGCCCCGAAAAGTGGATTCAGACCGGCCCTGTGCGCGTGGGGGTCAGGGGGAGGGTGCGCACGCATCGGCGGCTGACCGCGAAAACGAAGCCCAAACTGCGGCCTACACCTCCCCGAGCGAGGCTCAGAAGGGCGGATGAAATATCCGGGCTAATGACCTCCTCGGCGGTCCGTCGCTTGCTCATCGGTCCGGTCCCTCCACGGTAAAGTTTACCGAGGGACTCCCATTTCAGATGGACCAATTTTCGGGGAGCAGGTCAATCCTCGGTACCCCCTTTTTTCCGCCCTTCGAGGGCGGTCTCGATCGCCTTGGCCCCGATCCGGTGCACCAAGTCCCGGACCTGATACTCCGTCTTGCCGAGCAGTTCGTGGTCTGGCTTCGAGGCCAGCAGTTGGGCGATCCGCCACTGCTCGTCGGCGGAGGCGGCCTGGAGGGCCTGAAAAATCCGTTGGGCTTCGGCGAGCTGTTCGGAAGAGAGGCTCGGATCGGAGGTGCGCATGGCGGGACATCCGTGTAAGGCGGGGACAGGTTTTCCACGATCCCATCAGTATCCCCTATTGAACCTGATTTCCCACCTACTTTCCTGACGCCTACCCGATTTAATGAATTTGCGAGGATTTTGTTGACACGACGAAGCTGTCACTGTCTATTTAGATTCTAGTTAGGCGAATGTGCAGCTTGACAACGATGTCCAACAGTGATGAGCACAATGCGTTGTGCGAAGTCCGCAGCAGCCGACGATTGGCGACCTTCCGGTGCAGACCAGAGGTAGGGACAGTCCTTTTCACAATTTTGAGGTTCGCCCATGGTGAATCGGCGCGACGTGTTGAAGAGTGTGACGACCGTGGCCGTCGGTGGCACCGTCTCCGCACAGGAGCCTCTCGGTCCCTTCGATCGTCCGACAGCCAGGTTCGATAAGGCGTTGCAGAGTCGGCTCCCGTCATGGGCGTTCACGCAATGCCTGAAGTTCCCGCTCGTGCCGCGTCCTACCGCTGTGGACAGCCATGATTCGCTCAATGATTCCGATCGTCGCCCGTTCGGATCCTTAGATCCGATCCCGATGGGCCAGTCGTTTCACGGAATCGCCCGTGAGTGGGGCGAAACGCCCGAACACTGGCGTGAATTCGGCTGCGATCCCAACTTCCCTGAAGCGGAGACCTGGAAAGATAAGTGCGAGCATTTTGGTCAGATCGATTCGCATTCAGACGTGACCAAGAAGATCCACAACTGGGGTCACTTCCCAATTAAGTGCTACAAGATCCCAATCCGCGAGACCGAGGTGACGCTCCGGCGTGATGCCGTCTACCCCGCCCGGATGTACGGTTACGCGGGGATGGTCCCCGGCCCGACCTTCAAGTTCCGGCTGGGCCAGCCGGTCGTCGTACGTTACGAGAACCACCTCGAGACGGAGGTCTCGGTTCACCTTCACGGTGGGCATAGCCCCTCGCATAGCGACGGTTTCCCGTCGTTTTACGTGCTCCAAGGAAAAGCCAGGGACTATTTCTATCCCAACATCTTACCCTTGAAATATCAGCCTCAGGACCCCAACGCCAACGAGGCCGGATATGTCGTCGATCTTGGCGAGAGCCAGTCGACGATGTGGTATCACGACCATGGCATGGACGCTACGGCGTATAACGTATCCAAGGGACTCGCCGGCTTCGCCCTATGCTTTGGTGAGCGAGAACTGGGGTTGATCGCGCAAAAGATCCTACCCGGCCTCGGCCCGGAATCTTGCAACGACCCGGAACAGGATTGCCTCGAAACGGATCCCGCGAAGGTCTCCGAACTTGAGGATCCCGAGCACCCCGGTTTTTATCGACGCGACAAGGAGCCCTACCGCAACCCTTACGACATACCGATTGTCCTCCAGGACAAGGTGATCGACCTGGCTACAGGCCAGATTGCCTATGACGGCACAGGGCACAACGGCTATCTGGGCGACACCTTTCTCCTCAATGGAGTTGCCTGGCCATTCCTCGACGTCGAAAACCGCAAATACCGATTCCGCTTCCTAAATGGCTCGAACGCTCGCATCTATCGGCTCCGACTTCTGCCCGAGCAGGAGTACCATCGCGCTCGCGACCAGGGGATCGACGCCCCCGGCGCGGATCCAGAGGATGCCGAGGTTGCCGCACGTCGTCCCCACCGGTATGACGAGACATCGTCTCCGTTCCTTCGAATCGGCAAGGACAGTTGGCTCTGGGCTAAGGCGTCGCAGCGTCGTAGTGTGCTCCTGGCGATGGCGAACCGAGCCGACCTGGTGGTCGACTTCAAGCGACTGGCACCCGATCTGAAGGCCGGGGAAACCGCGGTCTTCTATCTGGTGAACACCATGCCCCAGGCGGACGGTCGCGGCCCGAAACTGAAGCTGGATGATGCGGGAGACCCACGTGTGCTACCGCTTCCTTTCAACACAATCGCCACGCCCGACGGCGTCCCCACGACGACCGTCGCGGAACTCAAGCGTCCGATCGCCTTGATGAAAATTGTAGTTCATGGACCACCCATCGACCCCAGCGACGACGCCTGTGTCGAAGATGGTACGGAGCTTAATCCTCACGATGCCATCGAGGACCACGAAGTGGAGGTCGTTCGCGAGTTCATTTTCGAGCGCGGAAAGGGGGCCTGGCAAATTAACGGACGCTTCTACGATCCCACGATCGCCAACGCCACGCCCAGTCTCGGGTCAGCCGAGGAGTGGATTCTGCGTAATGGCGGCGGCGGGTGGTGGCACCCGATCCATATCCATCTCGAAAGTCATCAGCTGATCAGTTATCAGAAGGACTTTGGGGCCGACGAAATCATCGACCCGGAGGAGCCACCGGCCCGCACGCAGCTCACCAATCTCGTCCAACTTGTCGACCAGATCGAGCCGATCGAACAGCGCGGCTTGCACGACACGCAAGTACTCGGGCCAAACACGGTCGCGCGGATACGCATGCGGTTCCGTACCTGGAACGGTCCGTTCGTGTTCCACTGCCATAACCTGGAGCACGAGGACATGCGCATGATGTTCAACTTCGAGCCGGTCCATCGCATAGGCCGCAATTCCGGCGGCTGGCACGACAACCGAAAACCAGCCAACATCGCACCCGACGCACGCACCCACGGCAATGATGTCACGCTGCAGGATTCCACGGAAGTGCAACGGATCGGGGAGTTGCCCTGGGAGTACCCCGCCGTGCCGGCGACCAGGTTGGAGGACGCTGGGGAAGAACTGATCCGGCCCCGCCCTGAGCCGACGCACTGAATATCTCGTTCCTCAATCTTTCGATTTCCAAGCCTCCGCGAGGTCTCATCGATGCCGCCTCCGCTGCTCGTCCGCAGGGCCTTTCTCCGGGGTGTCGCGCCAACGCCCCCGGCCGGCCCGAGAATCTGCGATCGCTACGCCGATGTGCCTGTGATCGACCAGTTTGGAGACCGGTTCCGGTTCCGTCGGCGATTCGTCGATGGGCGGGCCCTGGTCGTGAATACCATCTACACCGTCTGCCGTGGCACTTGCCCGACGACGGTCGCCACCATGAACAGCCTCCGCGATCGGCTCACCCCGATCTTCGGCGGGCGGATGACATTCGTTTCCGTGTCGCTCGATCCACGCAACGACACTCCGGCGGTCCTACTCAACTACGCTCGGATTTATGGTGCCCATCGCCGTGACCGGAACGGAATCGAGTGGCACTTCCTCACAGGCCGTGGACCCGACATCGACGCGCTGCGCCGCAGCCTCAACTTCTTCGACCTCGATCCGCGCGTCGATTCCGACATTTCTCAGCACGGCACCCTGCTGCTGTTTGGCAACACTCGCAACGATCGCTGGGCCGCACTTCCGGCGGAACTCCGTGAGCCACTGCTGGTCGAGGCGATCTGCCGGGTCGCCGGTTTTACATTCGAGCAGAAATATGGGATCGCCGATGAAGCGGGGTTCTGAGCTGCCACGCACCCGATCTTCCGTGAAAGTAGGATTCACCTCGATGCGCAATTGCATGCTCATCAGCCTGTCTGCGGCGGTGCTGGCCCTGGTATGGAACTCTCGGGAACTTCCGGCCCAGGAAACGCCAACGGCCTCGCCGATCCACCTTGTCGGACACGAGGATACGGCTCTACTCGCTCGTGTCCATCAGGTCATCGACGATTGGGACCCTCGTAAGATCCGAAATCCGTATGTCTCGCGGTTGGAATCGACAGGGGCGGATGGTAAGGTCCGCATGCGAGGCTCCCTGAAGCGAGAGGATCTCGTCGAATTTATTGCCGACGTCGACGCGGCCGAGGCTCTCGGTAAGGCCTTCTTCTGGGAGATGCAGGCAGGTAGTGACTTCCAGCGTCTCGAAGGCGGCCGGTTCGCCGGGACCGCTTGTGCCTCGTGTCACTACCGATTCGGCGCCGACGCCCGAAATGGCTACACCACCAGAATCCCCTACGTCGTTTGGGAGCGGTACGATCTCGATCCCAAACATCCCCTCGAGTTCAACGAATCGCAACTGTCGTTCGACGTCACGACGCAGGCAACCAAGTTGATCCACGACCTGGGAGACCTTCGGATCCCGGGGCGTCGCGGCATCACCCACCGCCCGCGCGGCGATGGCGTCGAGATCGGAACTGACGGCGACAGGCCTTCGACCGCTCTGTCACTCATCGTCGGCTCGCAAGGCGTCGAGCCGCTACGGTTCGTCAAACTGAACCCTGACGCGCCGCCGCTGGGAAACGCCCCGTGGCGCTCCGAATGGAGCGAGCCACGCAAGTTCTGCGAAGGATTTCTCCACCACATGCCCGAGTGGGCGATGTTCGTCGAGAATCAGAACGACATGGGTCGGCGCTTTCGTCAGATCACGGCGCGGAACTCTCCCAGCGTGTACAACGCGGTCTTCGCCGACCGCCTGTTTCACGATGGCCGTGCCGAGTCGACCTTCAACGGCATCTCGATTTTCGGCGACTTCGACCGCCGCGAGGTGCTGCACGTGCGTCGGCCCGATGGTTCGCTCATTCCCGTGCGGGTGGCGATCACGAAGGCGGCTCTGGCTTCACAGGCGGTCGGGCCGATCGTCAACGAGGTCGAGATGTCGTATATCGGGCGTTCCTTTCCCGATCTCGCCAGCAAGCTTCTCGACGCTCAAGCACTCGGCTACCAGAAGGTGGCCGACGACGACAGCCACCTTGGAGCGTTCAAGACACAGGCTATCGTCGATGACAGAGAGCTGGGGCTGGGGCTCACCTACCGAGAATTGATCCAACGCGCCTTCCGTCGCGAATGGTGGGACGGACTCAAGCAAGACGGCACAAACCAGCAGAGTGTGGAACTGGGACTCGCCAACGTTGGTCCCGGCCAGGCAGTGCCCACGGGCGAACTGATGCAGGCCAACTTCTCGCTTTACTGGGGCCTTAGCATCATGCTTTACGAGGCGAGCCTGGTCTCCAATCAGTCCCCCTTCGATCACATGATGCGGGGTGACGGCGATCCCGTTCAACGGCTTTGGGAAGCGAGGAAGGCCGACCTGGGCCGCGTCGATCTTGATCGCTCACGAACCGATCATCCCAGGCCGTACGGTGCCGATCCTCCAGAAATCGGCAGCGGGACTGAGCTGTTCCAGCGCGGCTTCCGACTGTTTCTGAGCCGAGGCTGTGTGGAATGCCACTCCGGGCCGCTTCTGAGTGAGGTGTATTCTCGCGAGGCCGCTCAGGAGCCGAAGCCTCCGATCGCCCAAAGTCTCGAACACGCTCTACTGCCCAATTCCCGGGCCGACTCGATCGCCATTAAGCGGAATGCAGCTCATCGCCGGGTAATCGAACAGCTCACGGGGCGAATCCAGGCGATCTGGTCAATCAGCGAGGCCGACGCTGCAAGACTGGCCCAGGAGTTCGATTTCCTCAGGGAGCAGGCCCAGGGTCGCGAGAAACAGCTTGCTTTGCTGATCAAGAAGCGACTTGAAGACTCCAACCTGTCCAAGGAACACGCCTGCGAACTGGCGCAACAGCTCATGACTCTGGAGAAAACTCTCCCGCAGCATTCCGGCAATCGCCATTACTTTGGAGAGGAGGAGCGGATCGTTCTCGCCGAACAGATCGCCGATCCATTGTTGATCGAGCGCATGGCCATCCCCAACGCGCAGGTAGAGCAACGCAGGCCGCTGCCGATCTCTGGACCGCTGGCCCGTACGCCGTACGCGTTCTATGACCTCGGCTTTTATAACCTCGGTGTCGCTCCTCCTCGGTACGATCGTGGAATCGGGACCTGGAACCTGCCGGATCTTCCGATCGAAAAGGCAAGAGAGAAGGTCAACGCGATCGCCGATGCAAGACAAGGCCCTATGCTGAACATCCAGAAGAAACTGGAAGGCGGCTATGACCTCAAGAACCCGGAGTCGAGAGAAGAGTTGGCGGAAAACCTCCGGGCCGGGCACGTCGTGATCGAGAAGCGAATGCGGCGCGTCGCCGAGGTGCTCAGCCCCGAAGAGCGAGCGGCGCTCGGCCTCGGCGTGGAATCCGAGCAGACCCAATCGGCCTCGGGTGTGCGAGGCAGCGCCTATCGCCTCAAATTGCAATGGCAGCGTCCGAGACCAACCAGGGCCCGCGTCGAGGCCGACCAGACGCCAGTGCCCAGGGCGGTCGCCCCGATGGTCGAGCAGCCGGACGATCCTGATGCCGACGCCCGGACGGCGCATCCGAGGGACGACTCCTGGTACCGCGATCTACCCGATTGGAACCGACGATTTCCGGATGCGAACGTGGGATACGACACGCTCGATGTACGGCGCTCCGACGTCCACTTCTTCTCCAGGGCCAGAACTCTCGTACAGAATGAGACGGCCTGGGGCCATCGCAAACTGTTCGTACACGATAACGAACTGGCCTTCTGGGGCGCATTCAAAACGCCCTCGCTTCGGAACGTCGAACTAACGCCGCCTTATATGCACAACGGCCGCCTGCTGACGCTTAAGGACGTCGTCGATTTCTACGACCGTGGCGGCGACATCCTGGCCAGCGCCGAACTCAATCCCGATAAACATCCGGCCATGATCGACCTGGACATGACCGAGGAGGACAAGATCGCCCTGGTCTTCCTGCTCATGTCGTTGACCGACGACCGCGTGCGGCAGGAGCAGGCTCCCTTCGACCACCCCGGGATCACCGTGGTCAACGGTTACGACGACCAGCTCGCGGAACGCTGGTTCGACCTTCCTGAGACTGGTTCCAACGGGCTGGGCGGCCAGCCGCCCCGGCCCACTTTCCCGGCCGATCGTTGATTCGCCCTTATCCGCAAAGCCCCAGCCGATTTCCCCCCTTTTGAGAGAGGGTGCCGAGTATGCCGCTCATTGCCGCTGAAGTCGAAGGACCGGTCTCCTCCATCACGGCCGCCGGCGATGGGGCCGAGATCGTCGTTATGGGCGTCACCGTCGTGGTCGACAAGAACCTGATCGAGCGCCGCAAGATCCGTACGCCCACGGCCTCACTCACGATCGCCCAGCTCGTTGATCCGACGTCATTCCCCGGCCGGACCGCTGCCGGCTTCGTCGGAGGCACCGTGATCGCCCGCGGCAATTACGATAAGACCAGCAACCGCCTGATCGTGAAGTTCCAGCCCATACCGTCAGATGAAGGCGACCTGCCGTTCGAAGAGTTCCCGGCCATCGAGATCGAACCCGCCGAAAACCTGATGCTCGGCGAAATCACGGCCAACGCGGGCGGCGCCCTTACGATCAACGGCGTGTCCATCCGGCGGCTTCCGGCAAACGAGCAACGGATGCCCGGCGGTCCCGTCCTCAACGACTTTGGTTTCGAGGTCAAGCCGGGGACAATCGCGCCCGGAACACCCGGTAGCGCCGAGGGCTATTTCTCCTCCACCGACAACGCCTTCTTCGCTCATACCTTGACCATTGACGGTGACGCCGTCCTCACCACCTTGGACCCGCAACTCTCGATCACTCGCGCCCAGGGCCGCAACCGAGGCGCCGAGTATGACCTTGAGCTCCGAGGCGGATTCACCCAGAGCCACATCAACCCAGGCACGACCAACCAGGATATCCAGGTGTTCCGTGTCGACGAGATCAACGGCGTCACAGAGACCCGATTCCTGGGCCGCCCACGGGTGACGATTCTGGCGGGCGATTTCGGCCGCTGGCGATTCTCGGCTCGGCTCACCGCCGGAGCGGCCCCGTATGACAAGGCGCCCACACACGTTGTCGTCGAGAATCGAAGCCCCGGCGCGAGTACCGCGAAGGCCAAGGAAGACGACGTCGAGATCATCAAGGAATAGACCATCGTTGCGCGCAGACGGCCCTGGGGCGGCTCAGTTCGGTGATCGTGTTCCTAGCCCCGCCGTGCTAGCCTCGCGAAGCTGGGTCCGACGGCCGCGCGATTTCCCGCCTGGTCACGTATCATCTCCGCGAGCAGGCCCAGGCTCCGATCCCGCCTGGCGGGAAGCGACACTCGAAGCGTCACGACCTTCGATTCGTCGACCGTGGCGAGGACCTTCCATCGTGCTCGAGCCTGAGCAACCAGCGACGATCGGAGAGTCTGAAGAGCCTTTTGATCAACCCCGCTGAGTTCATCACTGATCCTCAGCACGACCGTGCGACCGCCCCGCGTCCGCGAGACCAACTGGACGACGGGGCCGTTCGTATCGACTACGAACGACCGCAGCGGCCTGATGAGCAAGGGAGACCCGTTCGGCGGCGTCACCGTCGCATACGGCTCTTGCACGCCATCGTCCAGCGGCCCCACCACAAGGGTCCAAAATCCATTAGCCCCGGCGATGGTCTGCCCCAGCGCCCTCGAGCCTTGGAGGTTGGGTCGTCTCGAATAAACCTGAATCAGCGCGAATGGCTGGGCATAGCCGCTCAGCCTCGGCTCGCGTGTTGAGGTCTTCGCGTCGGCGGAGGATGCGCCGGTATCGCTAATTGGATCGAGACCCCCAGAGAAGGGCTGCTCCGCAAGGACAAGCGCGACGCCCGTGTCGGAACCGCTCTGACCGTTGGACACCCGATACACAGTCACCTTCGTCGTGAGTGTGCCCGGCCGAGCGAACTCCCGCTGCCCCGACACCGTGAACGTTCCAACAGCACCCTTGGCAATGGTACCTGGACTGGTCGGTCCGCCGTCGCCCCAGTCGATCACCGCAGCGAAAGCCTCGGACAATAAGCCAGGATCAGGAAACGTGAATGAGGCCACCGGTCCGAAGAATCTCCTCTCGGCAATTGGCGCGATCGTCATAGCCGTGACGTCCGGCGAAAGCAGGGCAGACACCACGCCGGCAGTGCCCTGCGCGACGACTGCCTGTCCGCTAGACGTCCGGACGATGGTGACCCGCAGTGCGAACGAGCCTGTGGCTGTATAGGTGTGCTGAGCGGTGACCCGGAATCCGCCGCCGGGGTTGAAGGCGATCGAACCGGCCGAGGTCGGCGACCCGTCACCCCAGTCGACCTCGGCGGTGAAGTTACCGGGCTGGGAGTTGGGGTTGGAGTCGGTGAACGTGGCGACGGTGCCGGA
>JBGSYY010000603.1:0-3070 GCA_041750675.1 Isosphaeraceae bacterium
CGAGGAGTCGCGCGGCCTCGACGTGGCTGGTGCCGTCGAAGCCAGCGATGTAGGCGGCGCGGGCGCACAAGAACCCGGAGTGCGGGCCGTGGCCTCGGCGGGCACCGAAGTCGTAAAGTCCACGGCCCTGAGCGGCCTCGACGATCCGCGCGGCCTTCGATGCAGCCATCGTGGGATAGGCGAGCGAGGCGAGCAGGAAGGTCTCGACCCACTGGGCCTGGGCGAGCGGAGCCTCAACACGAAGCAAGGTTTCGCCGGGGAAGCAGACAGTTCCCTCGGGCATGGCCCAGACATCGCCGGTGAAGCGGAGGTCTGCGAGCGACTCGAACCACGCCGGCGCGATGTGGCGGAAGGCCGGGAGGCGGCGGAGGTAGTCGGTCTGCTCGGCGTTGAAGTGGAGGTTAAGCAGGTCGCCGAGCGCCTGCTCCAGACCTGCGAAGATGAGGTAAGAGCGGTTCGGGTTCAGCCGGCGGACGAACATCTCGAACACGGCGCGCTGCCGGTCCATACCCTCGGCGGCGTAGCCGGCCATCATCGTGAGTTGATAGAGATCGGTGACGGGGCCGAGGGCGTGGGGGTCGGGCCAGAGGGGAGTGTAGAGCATAGCGGTCTGGTCCCGAGGTGTTTCAGGGTGAGTCGTCACGGGTCAGCGGGAGTGAGCCGGGCCCTTCAAACCAGATTCGTATACGGGGCAGACGATAGGAACTCAGCCCAGGGAGTCTGAAGCCGGGCGGACGTCCCACGTTTGCGGCCTCATCGGGCAGGAGCTCCGCGCCGTCGGTAGCCAGGGAGGGATCGACATCAAGTATTGTCAGGACCGACACGCTGAAACTCTTGTTGCGCGAACGCATGCGATACACGAGAGAAACGTCCCGTTCTCTATCGTCCGCGACCTGCTCCGTGAGCAGCATCACCTCGTCGGCGACGAGGAGGTGCCGTTCATCCCGGCTCGTGCCGGCGGAATAACTTCTTGGTCTGATCGCTTCCAACTCGGCGAGGTTCTGGCAACGCGTGATCTCGGGGAAACCCAACTGACCAAGGTAAAAGACTAGCCCAGGACGTGCATAAAGCCGGACGGGAGGCAATGCCGCTGCGGGAAAGTTCTTTGCGAGGCTGGTGGCTGCCTCACGGAGTCCGTCGGTGGGGCCAAGCAGAGACGGCCACAGGGTGGGTGTCGGCTGTAACCCGAAGGTGAAAAGCAGGGCGAGCCCAATGGACGCTGCGGCAGCGCCGACACGGCTTTGTGACAGGGCAGGCTTCGGGGAGGGGATGACCGAGGTCTCTCCAGCGCGAGGCGAGGTTTGAGCCAACGCGGAATTGGAGGGTCCCCGGATGGAGAGCGCGACGATTTCGCTCATCACGCCCGCTCCGACGATCCAACCGAGCCCCTCAAGCGGCAGCCA
The DNA here is from genome assembly GCA_041750675.1 of Isosphaeraceae bacterium. Lineage (GTDB taxonomy): Bacteria > Planctomycetota > Planctomycetia > Isosphaerales > Isosphaeraceae > BPJS01. The sequence continues at coordinate 1,404 of JBGSYY010000603.1, forward strand.
CAATCGGGCATAGGGGTGATAGAGCGGCACCAGGAGGGTGAACATTCCCCATGACGCGGCAGCCACGCGAAGCGTGAGCGAGCTTGACATCAGCCCCACGACGCACATTGGCAAAACGGCCCACCATCCGAGTGTGGGCATCGTGCCGAGCAGCATCGACACCAGCAGTGTGGCGATGGCTCGGCGGCCCGCTGAGAAACGTCGCTGCGGTTGTCCCCAGCTCTGAGCATCTGGCACGATTGCGCCGAGCGAGAGCATCGCCAGAAGTGCGGCGATCGTCGTCCAGGAGAGTCGCCCGGATAGCTCACCCGCCAGCATGTGGGACTGAGCCAGTTGCTGCCTCAAATTTGGCAGCCAAGCACCGAAACCCATGACATACCCACGATGATGCCGCATCAGGTCCGCATAGCCCCCCGGCTGCGCCTCCACAAACCGATACCACGGTCCGTAGCAGGCGGCTGCGACGAGCGCGGCGAGCAGCCCGAGGGCGAGCGTTTTCGTAGGGTGGGCAATGCCCACCCTGTTTGCCGGGTCACGTTTTGGGTTGGGCTGGGGGGTATCCGACGTGCGGAGACGGTGGGCGTTACCCACCATACGGAGCAGGTCCACCGCCCAGGCGGCGGCGATGACGACGCCGGCGAGGAAGCCGTTGTACTTGGTGTTCTGGGCCAGGCCGACCGCGAGGCCGAGCAAAAGGGCGCGAACCACACCCGGTCGTTCCAGAAACCGAATCCCGAGGCCGATCGCGATCAGGAAGGTAAGCAAGGCCGTGGAGTCGGTGAGCGCGGTCCGGCTGAAGGCGACGTGCGAGCCGCTCAGGGCGCAAAGCCAGGCAGCGGCGGCACCGGCACCTGGCCCAAAGGTCCGACGGGCGAGCCAGGCGACGACCGGGATCGTGGCGATGCCCGCGATGATCGAGACCAGGATGGCGGCGGTGTCGGAGACGCCGAGGATGAGATACGAGAGGCCGACCAGGATCGGATAGACGGGCGGGGCGTAGGGGATGAGGCCTGGGTCGATTGCGGCGAGTCCACGGGGGCTGGTGATCCAGAGGCCGGCGAGGGCGTAAATGCCTTCGTCGAAATGGTCGAGTCCCAGGCGCGGCAGCTCCCAAAGGCGGAGGACCGCGCCCGCGAATGTCGCAAGGGCGACAAGCGCGAGCTCGCGTCGCGACGGGTTGATTTTGGTTTCGAGGGCCGACATAGGGTGCATTCTACGCCAGGGTGTGGCGGTCGCGGGATGATGTTTCACGTGAAACATCGGGAGGGTGTGCGGGAGGTTGAGTTGGGCGGGCGATTGACGGTCGATGAGGCGGCCTCTATTGTCAAGGGATCGGAGCTTATTCACGCTGGTTGTCTTCGATCCGAGCTTGCTGTCATGTCTGGCCCGCTGCTGTTCACCGACGCCCGGATGCTGGAACACCTCACACCCGCCGGGCACCCCGAGCGGCCGGAGCGGCTCTCGGCGATCCTCCATCACTTGAAGAAGTCGGGGATGCTGTTCACGTGTCCGACGGGGTCGATCCGCGAGGCGAAGGACGTCGAGCTGCAACGTGTGCATGCGCCCGCATACGTGGACGAGATCCGGCATCTGGCCCGGCTGGGCGGTGGGCAGGTCGAGGCGGATACGTGGGTATCGCCTGGCTCGGACCTGGCCGCGCGACTGGC
>JBGSYY010000604.1:0-27508 GCA_041750675.1 Isosphaeraceae bacterium
GCGCCCAACGTTCAAGCACCTTGCGTTCTTCCGCCGTCAAGTCAATCTTGGGAGCAACACGCATGGGGGCCGTCCTCCTTTCAGAGGAGTTACCCAGCAAGCGGCCTATAAGTTTCATTATTTTTGAAGCACTACACTAGGTGAAGCGTCGAAGTCGATCACTCAAAGGCCTAAGGTAGCCGCACAGCTTGGTCCCCAGAATCTTCTTGAGTTGAAGTCGAAGCCACTCTGGCCGAGCAGTCAGAGCCGGATTGAGGGTTCTGGCAATATCAAGAAGCTGAAGATGACGCTCTAGATCACCCCGATCGAAAGCACTTACCGAACGCCAGAATGCGTCCATGGCCAAGGCTTCATCGGCCCAGCGTTTTCGTTGTTCGCTACGTTTGGCATCAGTTCCATCGAACTCAAAAAACCGCTCGAAAGCCGATTGCCGTTGGAGCAAGTCGCCGACTTCAGCCCGCACATAGGCATGCTGCATATTTGCTGAATGTGTTCGCTTGCATGCCTGATATTCATCGATCACACCAACGTCACCAACGCTTGCCAAGCGAAGCCACAGTTCCAAATCGGCGGTATGCGGCAAGTCTGCTCGATAGCCCCCAACGCTAACTATCGCCGACCTTCGAGCCACTACTGTCGGAGTGGGGGCGGGATTACTCGCCGACTTACAACACCCCTCAATGAATGAGTCTCCGTTAAGTATTTGAACTTGCGGTGTTAGAGGGTTGATGCTCGGTGTTCGCAGATCGTGTTCGTCACTGAACACGATTTGACGACCATATGTGAGGACCACGGCAGACTCGGAGTCTAGAACTTGAGACGAGAGTCGCAACGCACCTGGGACGAGGAGGTCATCTGCGGAGATAAGAAGTACGTAATCCGATTCAGCCCAGGCTAAACCTTCATTATATGTGGCGATATGACCTTGATTCGATTCATGTCGCCTAACTGCTAATCTGGAATCTGCTTCAGCCAAGCCGCCCGCGATTGCAGCCGAGTTATCGGTAGAGGCGTCGTCAATAATTAGTCCCCTAACTTCAACATCCTCCTGACTGAGTATGCTCTCAACACACTGCGTCAGGTAGCGACCATAATTATAGCAAGGAATGATGACATCTACGCGGCTCATATTGGACTGGCCTCGATATGCGCCCTTTCTCGTAATAAGTCCGATGTTCGATAACCACCGAAGAGCGGCCGGGCTGGACATCCCACTGCAACGGTTGCCGCAAGAACATCTCGCGTCACCACTGCGCCCATGCCGACGAGGGCATTTGGGCCAATCCGCAGCGTCTGCCGGATCATCGCCCCGGCACCGATGTAGCACGCCCGCCCCACCTGCACGTGTCCGCTAATGATCGCTCCCGGCGCGATCAGGGCGTAATCGTCGATCGTGGCGTCGTGGCCGATTGTGGCGCTTGGGCAGAGGGTCACGTGGTCGCCGATGGTCACCCCTCCTCCGACGGAGACTCCGTACGCTACCGAGACCCCTCGCCCCAGTCTGGCGCGCGAGGAAACCGAGGCGCTCGGGTGGACCAGTGTGGCGAACCGCTCGGGCGGCTGTCCGGTGGAGGCGACGATCACCGGGCGTTTTGTATAGTTGCGGTCGCTGCCGATCGTGTTGATCAGAAGTGCGTCCGGAAATCTCGCGGCGTCTGTCAGACGGCCCAGGACGGGCAGACCGAGCCGATCCTCGCCCGCCGATCGCGCGTCGTCCAGGAAGCCGATCGGCTCCCAGGTGGGACGGATCGCGTTGAGGGCCTCGACAATATCGAGCACGTCGTGGACCCCGCCGCCGGTTCCCAGGATGAGGAGCCGCTGGGTCATTGGTGGCGACCCCCGCTATGGGCGAGGTCGCGGATCTGGTCGATGACGAACTCCTGGTCGTCGTGCGTCATCGCATCAAACAAGGGGAGCAAGATCACCTGGTCACGGGCGGCTTCCGATTTCGGCAGTGTCCAGGGTCCCGTCTCCGCATACGCCGCTTCCTGATGCGCATTCATGATTCCCCGTCGAGTGCTGATGCCGAGGTCGAGCAGCGCCTGCATCAGGGCATCGCGAGAGAGGGGAAACGCCTCGGTGACGCGAACCGCATAGGACTGGTAGTTCGATCGTGCCCAGCTTGGAACGTGGGGAGCGATCAGGCCCTCGATCGAATTCAGTTCCCGGGTATAGCGTTCAGCCAGCGCGACGCGGCTCTTGACGATCGCGTCCAGTTTTTCCAGTTGCACGCGACCCACGGCGGCCTGAATGTCGGTCATGCGATAGTTGAAGCCGACGACCGGATAATCCTCAAAAATCACCTTGGGCGCGGCATGACGCACGGTGTCGGGCACGCTCATCCCGTGCTGGCGGAGCAGGCGGAATTGATGGTTGAGCGCCGGGTCGTTGGTGGTGATCATGCCCCCGTCGCCGGTGGTGACGACCTTGCGCGGATGGAACGAGAAGCAGGCGACCGTGCCGTGGGGTCGGCCGATGCGTTGCCAGATCTCGCCAATGCGGATCTCGCTGCCGATGGCGCAGGCGGCATCTTCGATGACGGGCAGACCATGCCGCTCGGCGATCTGAAGGAGGGCCAGCAGATCGCAGGGTAGGCCCATCTGGTGGACGGGCATGAGGGCGCGGGTGCGCGAAGTGATGGCCGACTCGACGAGATTGGGATTGATATTGTAGGTCGCCGCATCGATATCGACGAAGATCGGTGTTGCGCCGCAGTGTCGAATGGCGTTGGCGGTGGCGATGTAGGAATGGCTGACCGTGATGACCTCGTCGCCGGGACCGACTCCCAGGGCGTGCAGGGCGAGATGAAGCGCCGTGGTGCAGTTGGAGACCGCGATGGCATGAGTCGCCCCCAGGCAGGCGGCGAACTCGGCTTCAAAGGCGGCCACCTCAGGCCCCTGGGTGATCCAGCCGGAGAGGATCGCGCGGCGAGCGGCGTCGGCTTCTTCCTCACCCAGCGATGGGCGCGCGATCGGAATCTTGCGGGTGCAGGTACTCATCGAACGGTAGCCCCCCCATGCTCCGCGTTGATGGCCGCGAGGGCTTCGTGCCGCCATTTCACCAGGTGACGCAGACCGTCCTCGAGCGAGGTCTGGGCCTCGAAACCGAGTTCACGGCGTGCGCGGGTGGTGTCGGCGAGGCGACGCGGGACAGGATTCACCTTGCGCGGGGGGTGGAACTCAGGCTCCAGGTCGATCGCGCCACCGACAGCCTGCATCGCGTGCCAAAGCCCGAGAAGGCTGGTCTCGGTGCCGCTCGCGACGTTGTAAACGTCATCGACTCGGTCGGACTTCATGGCCAGAATGTTGGCGCGGGCGATGTCGTCGACGTAGATGAAATCCATCGAGGCCGAGCCATCGCCGTGGATTTGAGGCCGGCGGTGGGCGTCGATGCAGTCGAGCCAGCGGACGAAGACCTCGGTGTAGACCCCGGTGACGTCCATCCTGGGGCCATAGACGTTGAAGTAGCGCAGGCCGACTGAAGGCAATCCGTGGAGATCGTGATAACTGCGGGCGATTCCCTCGTCCATCAGTTTGGCGGCACCATAGAGGGTGCGATTGTTGTAGGGATGGTGCCGCTCGGTCGTCGGAAACTCATCGGCCGCACCATAGACCGACGCCGATGAGGCGTAGACGACCTTCTTGACGCCCGAGGCGACCGCCGCCTCGAACACATTGAGCGTACCGGTCACCAGCACGTCGATGCACTCCCGGGGCTGCTCGGCGCAGAGGGTGATGCGGATCGCAGCCTGGTGAAACACGAAGTCGCAGCCGTCAACGGCGTGGGCCACGGCGTCTGGGTCGCGCACGTCGCCCTCGATGAACCGGATCGGCTGCCGCGACTCGGCGCCCTCCAGGTTTTCGCGGCGGCCGCGCACCAGGTTGTCGAGAACGCGAATCTCGCCGGCCCCCTCATCGATCAGGCGATCGACGATGTGCGAACCGATCAACCCCGCGCCCCCTGTGACCAGCACAGTCGTCCCGGCGAGCGACTGCTTTCGGCTTTTCGGACCCTGCCCCTCATCAGAAACCATGACGAATCACCTCGTTGAGGGCCTCAATGACCCGATCTTGTTGCGCTGTGCTGAGCTCGGGATACATCGGCAGCGAGAAACATTCGCGAGCCACTTGTTCGGCCACCGGGAAATCGCCCGGCTGATGGCCCAGGTGTGCGTAGGCTTTCTGCAGATGGACGGGAATAGGGTAATGCAGACCTGTCTGGACGCCGCGTTCGTCGAGTGCCTTGCGGATTCGGTCGCGTTCGGGGTGGCGGACGACGTAGAGATGCCAAACATGGCGGCGATCGCGGGCCTCGACCGGCAAGGTGAGCGGGAGGTCGGCCAGGGCGTCATGATAACGAGCCGCCACGCGCCGACGTGCCTCAATCCAGCTCTGCAGCCGCCGCAGCTTGATCTCCAGCACCGCGCCCTGGAACGCGTCCATGCGGTAGTTGAAGCCTAGCTCATCGTGGTGATAGCGTTCACCTTGAGCGTGGTCGCGGAGTCGCTTGCAGCGGTCGGCGATGGCCGGATCGTCGGTGACGACCGCGCCGCCCTCGCCGCACGCGCCGAGGTTTTTGCCGGGATAGAAGCTGAAGCAGCCGGATTGACCGAGCGTGCCCGCACCGACCCCGCGATAGCGAGCGCCGTGCGCCTGCGCGCCATCCTCGATGACCGGAATGCCGTGGCGACGGCCGATTTCGAGCAGAGGAGCCATGTCGGCCGGCTGCCCATAGAGATGTACGGGCAAGATTGCCCGAGTCCGCGGCGTGATTCGCTCTTCAACCTGCTCGACATTCATCGTGCAGGTGGCCGGGTCGATGTCGACGAACACGGGCCGAGCGCCGGCATAGCTGATGGCCCAGGATGTCGCGACGAATGTCATGGGAACCGTCAGCACATCATCGCCGGGCTGAACACCCGCGCAGATGAGGGCCAGGTGCAGGGCCGAGGTGCCCGAGTTCACGGCCACGCAATGGCGGGTGCCGATGTAGTCGGCGAACGCGTCCTCGAACGCGGCGACACGCGGGCCGAGGATATACCCCGTGCTGTCGGCGACGTCACAAATCGCCTGGCGAATCTCGTCACGTACGCCCGCATACTGGGCTTTCAGATCGAGGAACGGAATGGTCTCGACGGCGCTCTGGACTTTTGGGCCGTTCGCCGCCTGAACTACTGTCGTCGTCGTCATGAGGACTCTCCCGCGTGTCGTCGATTTCGCACCAGGCGGGCCGGAACGCCCGCGACCACTGTTCCGGCCGCGACATCCCGCGTCACGACCGCGCCCGCTCCCACCAATGCCCCTTCGCCGATCGTCACTCCGCACATCACCACGGCCCCGCTACCGATCGACGCCCCACGGCACACCCGGGTCGGCACCACGCGCCAGTCGGCCTCGGTCTGGGCCTGTCCGGCTGTGGTCGATCGTGGGTCGGGGTCGTTGATGAAAATGACGCCATGGCCCACGAACGCTTCGTCTTCGATGATTACTCCCTCACACACGAAGGAGTGACTCTGAATTTTGCAAAGTTTCCCGATCACCACATTCTTCTGGATCTCGACAAAGCTGCCGATCCTTGAGCCGTCGCCGATCGAGCAACCATAGAGATTAACGAAGCAATGTATGGTCACGTCGTTTCCGAGCTGGACGTTCGGCGCGATCCGAATCCCGTTCTCGGGGTCGTTCCGCGGGTGCCGGGCTGCCGCCATTCGTGCTGGCTCCGTTGCTGAGTACGATCCGGCCTCCCTGGGCGCGGATGCTTCGAGTGGCCGATTCCAGCAGTCGGACGACACGCAGTCCCAACTGTCCGTCGCTGATCGGCGTCTGGCCCGTCTGGATGCACTCGGCGAAGTGCCGCACCACACCTTGGAGCGCCTCGGACGGCTCGATGTGTGGGCTCCACACGTCGCCAGTTCGATAGTTGACCATCATCTTCCGCTGATCTTCCGGACTGGTCCCAAACTCGACGCCTCGGTCATAGATCTTCACCGGTTCGGTCGCGTTCAGTTCGTTGAAGACCAGGCTCTTGCGAGAACCGGCAAAAATCATCTGCCGCACCTTCACGGGCGAGAGCCAGTTGACGTGGAAATTCGCCAGCAGGCGATCGTCGTAGTCGACGTTGACATAGGCGATATCCTCGATCTCGCGCTCCGTGTGCGAGCACCCCCACGCGGAAATACTGCGGGCAGAGCGACCCAGGACGTATTCGACGATGGACAGATCGTGCGGGGCGAGGTCCCAGATCACATTGATGTCGTGCTGGAACAACCCGAGATTGATCCGCACACTATCAACATAGTACAGTTCGCCAAGATCGCCCGATTCGACGATCTCCTTGATTCGACGAACCGCCGAGTGGAACACATAGGTGTGGTCGACCATCAGCACGCGGCCGACGCGTTCCGCCAGTGCGACGAGTTCCTGCGCCTCACGAACGCTCGACGCCAACGGCTTCTCGACCAGCACATGCAGGCCCGCCTCCAGGCACCGGGTCGCCAGCGGATGGTGGGTCGAAACCGGCGTGGCGATCGCCACGGCGTCGAGCTTGAGCTCGAGCAACGCATCGACGCTGGCCACTCTGGCGACATCGCCCAGGTTACGCCCGGCCGCCTCAAGCCGCTTCGGATCCGCGTCGCACAGAGCCGCGACCCGCGTGCTCGGACAGCCCGAGAAATTGCGAATGAGGTTCGGACCCCAGTATCCGCAGCCGATGACGCCAACTTTGAGGACGTTCATATGGTTCACCTTAGTCTATCGGGCGATCAGTACGATTCACGCAAAAATCAGAGCAGCAGGCGCACCTGAGTGCAGACCTGGGTCGTCCAAAGCGTCTACGCCGATGATCACGTCGGTTGAAGTTCGCTCCAAATCCTTGCGTAGCATGATCAAGCCGGCTCCCGCAAGCACGAGGTAATAGGGAGCTTCACATCGGTAGAGAGTCACGAAGGTCATCGCAATCAGTCCACCGATCAGGGAGACACTTACAGCACCTGCGATACAGCGTTCGTCAGGATCGACCTCCTCGGCCCGGCCGCGAGCGATCGGCCATAGTCGAGCGAGACAGATCGCGTAGAACGCTACGAGTAGCACCAATCCGGGAAGGCCCATCTCCGCCGCGACTTGGCCCCAGGTATTATGGACCTCAGTCGCACGAGTAATTTGATATTCATGTTTTGCGACACGCGTCCAGTTCCTCGGTCCGACTCCGAGTATGGGGCGATGCTGAATCGAATTTACTGCAATCGATATGAGGTGTTTTCGGTCTCGCAGAGATCCGTCCTCCTTCCCTTCGCTTGAAAAGAGCGTCCCAAAGCGTTCCCGGACCTGCGTTCCTGCTAGCATCAGTGAAAACAACACCACCAAGCCGAACAGAACCGTCTGATTGAGCCCTTTCGGCATGATGACGTAGAAGGCCAAGCCCGAACAGGCAAGTGCGAGCATCCCGCCACGTGAATTCGTAAGCATGATCGCGTGAATTAACGAAAGCCCTAGACCCAAGCACATCACTCGCTTCCAAGGTTCCATGGGTCGCAAGGCAAAAAATACAGCCAAGCCGACGAACGAGTTCAATACGATCGCCACACCGTTGTTATCCAATCCTCCGAAGGAGATCTCGCGGAGCACCAATGAATTTCCTGATTTGTAACTCAGGTTCCACTCGACCGACATGTATCCGACGGTCAGGAGCATGACCCACGCAAGCTGCATCACTTGCTTTCGCCTCTCAATCAACGTCATCCCTATCACGACTGGAAGGACGATCTTTGCCATGGCCTCCACGTCGCTGAACGCCAGGCCGCGATCCGCCGCGTTCAACGAAGCAAGCACCATCCAACCCAGGAATCCCACCAGCGCGATGAAGATTCCACGGGCCCGTCCGAAATTCCAGTTCCCGAATCCGTGTATTGCCCATCCCGCGAGCAGGCCAAGTGCCACGATTCGGCTGTAATTGCCCTCGGGAACTGACCACGACCAGAATGAATCGGGCTTCAATAAAGCGAAACAAACGTAAACCAGCAGCCCATAGAACGGGTTGACCAACGAGAGCAAGGCTCCGCCATAGGTGAGTCCGTAAGTGAAAATCAGCGCCTTCAAGGGGTGCCTCGGTGAGAAGCGGGTCGCGGCTTCACGCCATTGGTTGGGACATGAACGATCTCAGATCACATCCGCAAAACTCGCTTCGACCTTGCGGAAGTACGCCAGTCCCAGCACCAGAAAACCCAGCGAGACCGCAGTGGAAATCCCCAGGGCATACCAGTCAAAGGGGCCACCCAGCATCGCGGCGCGAAAGTTTTTGATGAGACCATACGCGGGATTCAAAGGTAGCAAGGCCAGCCAGCGCGGGCCGACGACGGCCTCGGCTTGCATGTAGATCGCCGGTGTCGCAAACATCCAGAGCTGCACCATGAACGGCACCACATACCGGAAGTCGCGGTAGGCCACAGTCAGAGCCGCAAGCAAGGTCCCAATCCCGACCGCAGCGAGCATTAGCACCAGAACGATCGGAACCGCCATCACCAGGCCGACGCCTGGCGGCACGCGATAGAACAACATGAGCACGAACAGCAAGCCCGTCGCGATCGCAAAATCAACGATCGCCGCGCCCACCGCGCCCATCGGAATCATGAGGCGAGGAAAGTACACCTTCGTCACCAGGGCCTGGTTGCCCACCACGCTCTGCCCCGCCGAACTGACCGCTGTCGCAAAAAACGTCCACGGCAACAAGCCCGCGAAGACAAAGAGCGGATACGGCCAGGGCGATTCGGGCGCCGCACCGAGCCGACCGAAAAACATCGAGAAGACCACCATCGTCGCCAACGGCTGCAACACGGCCCAGGCCGCGCCTAGCACCGTCTGCTTGTAGCGGACCTTGATATCACGCCAGGTGAGGAAGTAAAGCAGTTCCCGATAACGCCAGAACTCGGCGAGATCCACAAGATGCCAGCCTGGACGTGGTTCAATCACCGTAATTGGTAAATCGTCCACGACTCTGGCATCGCCAGAACCCTCGTCAGCGACTCGTAGTTCTTGGCTTGGAATCGTATCGACCAAAGTGCTCACAGGGCCTCCACGGCGACTGGGGTCTTGGCGGAACGGGAGGTCTCTAACAAACTCGGCTGTGCCGAAGAGTCTTCTGGGAAATGACCCGGCAACTTCGCGCGGAGCCCTAGCAGGGATCCCAAGGGCTCAAGGCACTTATCCCAGGAGTGGTGTTGCTCGGCATAGCTCCGCCCCGCGCGGCTGAGGCGTTGTCGCTCCTGGGGTTGGTCGAACAGACGGCCGACCGCTTCAATCCAGTCGCTCGACGTTCGCGCGGAGATTAGATGAACTCCCGGTTTCGCGGCCAGTCCCGCCAGAGCATGCGGCGAGGCTACCGTCGCCTTGCCCATCGCCAGGGCCTCGAGCACTTTGTTTTGCACTCCTCGCGCGATACGCAGCGGCACCACCGCGACCGCCGCCCTCGCAAGATGAGGACGCACATCCGGAACCTGACCGACCACGTCGATTCCCGGTATTTCTTTCAGACGAGCCACCTCGGCCACAGGCTTGCGCCCGACCAACGCGAGTTCCGCCCCGGGGTGCTCGCGGCGGATCTGCGGCCAGACCTCTCGACCAAACCAGATCGCCGCATCAATATTTGGTCGATAGTCGAGGGCTCCCACAAACACACAGCGTTTCGCCTCGTCGACGGTTTCCGGCCGAAAATAGTCGAGGTCGACCCCGTTGGTCACGGCGTGGATCGAGCCATGTCGGGCGAATGATCGATAGATCGCCGCCTCGGCCTCACTCACCAGCATCACCGCACGCGTCGACGGCGAAAGCCGCTTTTCCAATCGTCGCACGCGATTTCCCTCGGTGCGATAGAGCAGAGCCAGGGGACCGCGGGTCGCCGACGCATAGTCGAGCCACTTTTGACTATCCACGTCGACCAGATCGACCACGGCATGAGTCTCCCTCAACGTGCTCAAAGCCAGATACGGCAGCAGGCTTGAAGCTGAGATCAGCACGGCGTCATAGCGAACGTTACGGGTCCATTCACGAAGAATCGACCGCAACCGGCTGGACCGGAACGCGCCCTCACTGGCCGTCCGACCGGTCGCCAGCGAGCCGGCGACCCGCAATCTTTGGGTTTGCTTCCGAATCGGCACAATCGCGTGGCGTTCCGTCAGCGCGCTCAACGCCTCGATCGACTCCGCCGAAACCGGCTCGTCCGCCAGACATGCCAGGTCGACCAGCACCCGCTGGGAGAGCCAACGCAGTTGATGATAGGTCCGAATCCGATCCCCCTTGTCGGGCGGATAAGGAACTCGGTGAGTCAGGACGAGCACCCTCGCCCCGCTCCCTCGCGGACCAACGCCATTCATGCTGGCAAGACCCCTTGGCGACGTGTTCAACTTCAGATCGTCCCAACCTGGACGCTACCCCTTCGGAGGGTTGTTTCGGCCGGCTCTTGATCGACTTCCTCACACCCGGATGCGTCGTCGACCTCGCCACAATCCATCGCCGGAAACCGCAAAGATTGTCCAGCCGATTGAGCGCTCGCATGACAGGCCGTCTCGACCTTCGGCTCCTCGCATACGCACTCAATCTTCTCCAAACTGGGAATGGACAGCAGATGCCCCGCACGCTCGAAAGAGCAACGGAACGCACCCAGTGCCGTGCAGATCATCAACCGAATATCCAGCCAAAGACTCATGTTCTGAACATAGTAGAGGTCACAAACCAGCTTCCGGCCGACATCCTCGATCTCCACATCGGGTGCAAGCTGGACTTGGGCCAGCCCCGTAATCCCCGGCTTCACAAAATGACGCTCGTGGTACGAGGGAAACACCTTCTCCAGTTGTTGCGTGAAAACCGGTCGCTCCGGCCTTGGACCCACCAGGCTCATCTGACCCAGCAAGACGTTGATCAACTGGGGCAATTCATCAATGTGAGTGGCGCGCAGAATTCGGCCCAGGGGCGTGATGCGGGGATCATTGTCTCCCGACGACCACGCCGGTCCCGTCCGCTTCTCGCAGTTGGCGTACATCGAACGAATCTTCAAGATTCGAAACAGCCTGCCGTCGCGACCCAGTCGCTCTTGCGCGTAAATCGGCCAACCCCATGAGGTGATCGAGACCAGCACCATCGCGACAAGGGCGACCGGCAGCAACAGTACAAAGAGCAGCACCGCGACCGCACCATCGAAAGCCGGCTTCAATCGCAGGTAGCGGTTCGCCATCAGCAGCGAACGACGCTCGACCGACGTTATATGCTCAGGGCTTTCGCAGATACGTTCCAAGGGGTTTTCGTTAACTTCGACCACGGCTATCTCCCTGTCTCGAGAACTTGCGGTGTGACTCTCAAGGTTCACGTCTCGAATTCGTCTCATTACGCACGACCTGGAATCGGGTTGGCATCATCCCGACCGACGTTGTAATACCCATACCCTTCCTGGTTTCCTCGGACTCCGGCCAGAACGCCACCCAGAAGGCGGATTCCTACGGCCGAAAGCTTGGTGCACGTCGAATGCAACGCCGGCAGCCGGCTGACGTTGCGTAGCACGCTCAAAACGGCCGCGTCGACATGCTGACCCACAATCAGCGGGTCGGTCACGAGCAGCACCGGCGCCGAGTCGACGATGATGAACTCGTACAGTGCTCGCAGTTCCTGGAACAGGCGAACCATTTCCGCCCTCGACAGTCCGTTGATCGCATGAAGATCGCACCGGCCCGCTGGAATGAGCGAGAGCGTTTCGACAGGCGTGGGACGGATCGCGTCGATCAATTCGGCTTCGCCCCGAAGCAATTCGCAAACTCCTGGCCCCAGCGGCTGGTCAAAGAGACGATGCTGGGCGGGATTACGCAGGTCACAATCCAGCAGCAGGGTCTTTCGCCCCGCTCGAGCCAGACTGATCGCCAGATGCGAGGCCAGCGACGACTTTCCTTCACCCTTCGTCGCACTGGTCACCATGATCGCCTGCAAGTTGTCCACCTGGGACGCATGCAACAAAATCGTGCGGATCGCATCGACCGACTCGACCAGGACGCGACGCTGCAATTCCACATCACGCCCCCCACGGGGCAACGCCGGCAAAGCGCCGATCAGATTGATCCCAAGGTCGCGTGTGACCTCTCCAGCCTCATCCACACGCCGCGTCATGAACTCCCAGAACGCCAGCGATGCAAGAAACAGCCCGAGCGTGCTCGCCGCGCTCATTCCCGCCATCTTGATCTTCCGCGTGGGATCACTCTTCCCTTCGGGCTGAGCTTCCTCAAGCAACGATACTCGTTTCTGATTGTTACTCAGCTCGACCGCGAGCGCCTCGTACACCTCGCCCACCTTTTGGGCCGTCGCCTCCCTGAGGTCAAGGGCACGCTGCCTCCAGTCGATGTCCACCGACCTCACGTCGATTTCCTGAAAATCCTTATCCAGTTGGGCGATCAGCGATACCATCCAGGCCTCCCGCTCCCGGTCCATCGCGATCGCTTGACGCAACGACTCCAACTCGACTGGTGCTTCCTGCTCGGGTGACTCGTTGCCGGACGACTGTTCCAAAGCCCTTCGAATGGACACGTAGCGTGCTCGCCATTCCGCGGTCAGCCTGTCAATCTCGGCCTTGCGATGCTGGCTGGCAGGCTCGCTATTCGCGTTGCGTGCGATCTTGCTGATGTTGTTGTACTCAGCCTTCAATGTATTGATCCGAGTCGCTAGCTCCTGCGCCTGAGCATCCTCTTTGACTGCCTGATCAATGGCCGCCTGGGTAACCTGGGAAACAGGCTTCGGCTCAACGGCCTTCTTGGGGGCCGACTCGAAGTAACGAAGCTGGATCTCAGCCTCGCGGATCCGGGACTGAAGCTGGACCAACTCCCGGCGCCACTGGCCAATCTCCTCAGCAGCCGAAGTCTGTTTGAGCAGCGCACTCTTTTGGCTTGACGACCCCGCCGCAACCACTTCCGACTTGAACTTCTCTCGTTCCCGTTGGACCTCACTCATGAGATCCGCGTACAGCAAACCAAGTCGCTCCTGACGATCCACCCGAGCCTGACGTTCCTGATCCACGACCTTCGTCAAGTACGCATCCGTGACGCAGTTGACCAGCTCCGCATTCAAGCGCGGGTTCTCCGAGGTCAATGAGATCCGCAGCGTCTCACCCTCGAAGGCCAATTCCAAATTCTTAGTGAGCCAAGGAATCGGGTCATTAATCTTGCTCTCTTCGAGAACGCTGGTCGCCTTGGGGTTCTCAACCGCCGTTTTGAGAACTTCCCGTCGCCGGATCAGCGCCATCTGAGTGCGCTTATACGTATCGAACGAGACTTGCTGCTCCTGCGTTGTGAAGATGTCTCGCGGCGGCTGCTCAGACACCGCGATCAGGGACGACGACGTGTAGGTTTGCGGTGCAAGCGTCAGTACCCCAGCCAACCCTCCCAAGGTCGCGCAGATAAGCCCGCCGAACAACGCCAGGACCCACCGCCGCCGCAACGCCTTCAACAAGGCAATCGCGTCGGGCTTGCCATTCAACGCGGGAGGACCACCCATCGGACGTGGACGTACAAGTCCGCCGGATGCCAACTCACCGCGCCGTGCGGGGACGCCAGCGACCATGCCCTCGACCGAATGCGGTCCCATACTCGCCTGACGATCGCTTGGGTTCTTCATTTCATACATGGTGTTTTTGCCGGGAGCGGCACCTCCGCCAGCTCATCGATCCCTGAATTCGAACGGAAATCTCAACCTTGACGCATATCGCTGTCGATTCGTGACCAGAACCCGGTTCGATTGGTCCGAGGTCGCTCAAGACGCTACGTCCCATCCCGGGAAACCGCCGGATCGTGAAGAATCTGAAGGACAACGGTGACTTTTCACACCACGACGGCCTTCACATGGCCTATGATTTGCGTTAGATGATGACTTGGTTTTGCTTGCCCTGACTGAACACAAGGTAATACCCCCACACATGGTTGGACGCATGCTCAGCGAGCGAAACGCAAGGCGCGACGGCTGGAAGCCCGGTATCGCAATCCGCCTCGCGGATGGCGAAAGCTGGATCTTTGCGGACCCCGTCGATGAATCAAGCTCCAGTTCCGGTGAGTTCCAGCCCAATGCCAACGATCCGGAGTACGAGGCCTGTCTTACGGCCCTCTGTGACTCCGATGGTCCCATCGACAGACGTCGTAATGCCCTCGCGCTGGCCATCCACTTGCTGAACATGAACTACGACCTCCGTCCCGACCAATTAAGAAGACTCTTGAGTTTTGGTCCCGATCGTCGGGCTCTCGACGAATTCCATCAGCACCTGGCAATCCTGGCGAACTTCCATGCGGCCGGCTGGCGACCCTTAGATCCGGATTCGAACGAGTCGCATCGCCGTACCAGGCATCATCACGACTCCAACCGCATCGAAACTGAACGTTTCCAGACCATGCCCGAATTCGCCAAGCTCGCCACACCGGCGTCTGACTGACTCTCGGAAAATGCGGCGGTTTTCAATGTTCTCTTGAGCTCCAGGTCGCCTCATCAGATTTCCGCACCTTCCCATCATTCGCTCGGCGTTGATCGATTTTGATGGCACTGGTGTTCATGACACCTCAGGATCGCGCACTCCGTGCCCGTGGGTTGCCTGAGAAGGCCTCCGCCGAGCAACGGACCGCTCCGTCATTTTTGTGACTGCACAATCCGACCAGTCCTCGACAATCGCGAAGACCCCCGGAAGGGCGGCGAGTCCATGCATGTAAGCTATAATGCCTTCACGCATGACCCACTCTCTCTTTTTATACCGAAGCAACCGAACAAAAATCAACTTTGTTCTCTAAAGCGAACCAGAAAGTTTCGTTCGCGTTTCCGGAAATCATCATAAATGTGAACAATTAAGGCGCACCGGCCGGCAGCCCGAGAGTGCGGGTGCGTCCATTTTGCGTGACCACCGATAACCAAAGTCCTCAAGACGACTCATTCCACGAGTCGTTTCGCGGCGTCTCGGCGTGTTCCGGGGTCGCACGTCGCTCGCCGTTTCAGGAACTTTGCCCAGCGGCCCAGACCAAGGTCTGCCGCAATCCGTCCCGAAAATTGACGGTCGGTGAATACCCGAGGCGTTCTCGGATTCGATCCAGCGAGGCCAGGGAATCCTGCACGTCACCCGCACGCCCCGGGCGAAATTCCGGCTCCAGGCTCGTGCCCGCAAGCGCGTTCAGCTCACGCACCAGATCAAGCAACGAGATTCGGTCTCCGGTACCCACATTTAATGGCTGACCATTCAGCGGAACCGGCGATCGCATCGCCAGCAAGTTGGCCTGGACCGCGTTCGCGACATAGGTGAAGTCGCGCGTTTGCTTCCCATCTCCGAAGATCACCGGTCGTTTGCCGTCGAGCACGGCTCGCAGAAACAGCGAGATCACTCCACTGTATGGGCTACCTGGGTCCTGCCGCGGACCGAAAATGTTGAAGTAGCGGAGACACGCCGTGTCCACCCCCATTGTCTTGGCGTAAACCCGGCAGTAGTCCTCGCCGGCGACTTTCCCCGCGGCATACGGACTGAGTGGCTGCGGCATCATCGCCTCGTGCTTGGGCAGGTCCAGGGTGTTGCCGTACGCGCTGCTCGACGCCGCGAATACCACGCGCTTGACTCCCGCCTGGCGAGCACCTTCCAGCACGTTGAGCGTCGCCGTCGGTCCGCTCCGATGCGATTCCAGCGGGTTCTCGATCGACCGCGGCACGCTCGGAATCGCGGCCTGGTGCAAAACAAAAGTGGCGTCCCGGGTGGCGGTTCGGGCAACCTCAAAATCCGCCAGATCCCCTTCGATCCACTCCAGACGCTCGAACTGCCCGGCAAGATTCGCACGATGCCCGGTCGCCAAATTATCCACCACCCGAACCCGGTATCCCTCACCGAGCAGCGCATCCACCAGGTGAGAGCCAATGAAACCAGCCCCGCCCGTCACCAGCACAAGTTCTTTCTCAGACATGCTTCGTCTCGTCCTCTCGCTCTCGAAATGCCGGTGCGCTGACGCCAACGGGGTCAAGCCGCGCCGATGGCTTCTACCTGCCAGTCCGCCAGTTCGACCGACGCTCCCTGCCCCAGAAAGCTCACCACCGCCGTGAACCGCTCGTGGTCTCCACGACGATAAACCGTTCCCACCAGACCGGCCAGCGGCCCGTCCTTGATCCGGACCTTGCGGCCGACGGGATGAACCGGCTCGGGAAGAAACGGAATTCCCGAAGCCGCCACCTGCTGCACCTGCCTCAGGTCGCGCACCAGTTCAGACTGGCTGGGGACCTCGAGCACGCGCACAAGTCGATTACTACGGATTGCCTCGTACCGATCCTCTTCCGTTCCGTGCAGGAAAAGGTACCCGGGAAACAGAGGAATCAGTGATCTCAGCCGCCGACCATTCGGCGTACGACTGAGACGCACAGCCTGTGGCAAAAAGTAGCCGATGCGGCGAAACAGGAGATGTCGAGCCACCGACTTTTCCTGTCGCGGCTTGACGTGCAAGCACCACCAAAGGCCCATCGGTGGTGCCCCGTCGTACGCCGACCACAGGTCAGGCGGGTAGAACTCGGATTCCGCGGGCAAGATCGGCATTCCGCTCCCGTCCGTCTCTCAAGTAAACCCCCAAATCTCGACCAGCCGGTTGGAACCCAATCCGGCATGGTCCAGGTTTCCAGGACGGAGGGATTATACAGACTGAGTCCATTACTGCCGAAGCGAATTTGAGATATTCGTCTCGAGGCGTCGGTTCTCGACACGAAGGAATCAAATCCCCGCTCGGACGGATTCGGTCACTTCGCCTAACGAATTCGCAACAGGGGAATCACTTCCGCCGTTCGCTCCGACTAAACCGCCTCGTGACGCTGATCCTGCACCACCATGCGATACGTCTCATCGACGATCCGCGCGATTGAATCTCGCAGCGGCGACGCGAGCAATAGCTTGAACTTTCGCTCCAGGTCCAGCTCGCGAAGCGCGGGAATCGAACTGAGTGCGTCCGAATCCGCCAGTTCGACCACTGAGCGACCCCCGACCATCTCAGAATCCAAATGAACTTCGATCTCGTCCCCGGAGGAACGCTCCCCGAGATCGTCCGATCGTGCCAGAAGTTGCTCCGGACCAACTCCCAGGGCACGCGCGATCCGACGCAGAGTCGCGGCTCGGGGCAGGCTCGTTTTACCGCTCTCGATCTGATAAAGCGCCGTCCGTGAAATGTTGGCTCGCGACGCAAGATCGTCGGGGCCCCAACCCTTGGCATACCGAAGCTGTCGAACCATTTGCGACAATGTCATTCTCATACTCCTCGTTCGGTGGCGTGTTGCTCTCGATCTCGTCCGACGGATACCAACGAGTGACCAAGCCCGTTTCTGAACGGCAGTAAACTTCTTAGTGAATAACATTGTACTGGCAATGCAGAAGCTGCTCCGTTACTAACCGCCGAAAATCGTTCCAAACGACACACCAAGAACCAAAAAGTTGCAAGTCAAACTCGAGGAATTGTTTGCGCTGGGGAGTTTTTTCTCGCGCCGACCGCCGCCACGGGATGGCTCGCTCAGTCTCAATCTCCTCGGATTTTCTGTAATTTCCAGGATTTTTGGAAGAAATCATCAATCGTCGTCGCTTGGTACCCTAACCGAATAGGGAAGTTGCTCAACCACTCTTTCGGCTTCCTCATCCCGCTCTGAAAATTCGGAGGGTATGACACCCCCAATGATGCCAAAACTCCACACGCAGACGACGCAAATCTGCATGGAACCGAACCAAACCGCGCCGATATGATCCATGCGTGGACGCTTTATTGCAGGGATGGTAGAAGGTGCTTGCTCCCTCGGTTTCTCGTGCATATTCTGACTCTCAGGAGTGGATTGGAGTCTTCGCTCGAACACCCTAGGTCTTTCTTGTCTTGCGAACAATCGAAATGACGACCGCCTGACCCTGAATGGTCGATCGATCGGGACCTGCAGCGGACGCTCGTCAGAAAGCGATCATTTCGCAAGTGATGACGACCTGGAGTTTTCAGTAAGCTTCGGAAACGGATCAGGAGAGTCACGACAATGCGATTCTTTTCGTATGTCCAAAACGCAGAGGAAATCGTTTCCTTTCCATGCCTTTGGTGTGGGCAATCTGCGTCGTTTTAGGCTTTCGACTTGAGGAATCACGCGGCGGGCAGTGATTCCATGAAGCCCGTGGGACTCCGCCTCGAAGCGACTTTGGGACGTCGATGGACCAAGGCAACGCGGCGGCAACTGGGAGAGCTTGGCAGGCCATGTCCAACCAAAGAACCATCCTAGCGGATCAATTCACGAGGGCAGACGAGCCCATACGACTTGTCTCTCGCTTGCACGGCCCCCGCCCATATCGTGTGGGAGAATTGTTTCTTCCTGAGCAAACACGGTTCGAGCCGGACGCGATTTACGGACTGGATCGCAACGGTCACACGCTCACCATCTTCGCGGCCAACCCAAGTCCCCAGCTCATCTCCGCCGCCAAACGCGAGCCCGTCGAGCTTGCACTGGTCGTGCAATCGCCGCTGATCATCATCCTCTACCGCCTCGAAGGCGAGCAGAATTGGTCGAGCATTCCCTACTCATGGCCACTGCGCAATTTGCGTCAAACCGTGCAAATTGTGCCGCCCGCGCGTCTGCCCGAACACAGCGGCGCACTGCTCTGGCTCACTCTGGTCGACGCCGACAACGGACTGATCGTCAGCCAGCGCGGCGTTCCCATGAATCGACGATTCGCCCAGATGCTTCACAAGTCGATTCGCGACCAGGTGCGCGACCCCTTCGTGCCGGACCAGTACGTCGGGGCGATTCGTTCCATCTACGAAAAGCCCGTCGATCCCGAGATGCTTGCGCTTCAGGCGGTGGCAAGAATGCGATTCGATGGATCGTGTATGATGTAATAGGTCCGATCGCCGTAGGTGCGGCCGCCTCGGTCCGGTAGCCGTCGCGAACCCTCGACCAGTACGGTCCGTTATTTCTCCGCCGCGGGAGATCGCCACGTGTCCCAACCGGCACTCCCAGATCGGCAATCCTTGCCAAATCCCGGACGGCCTGACGACCTGAGACTGCTCCGCGCTGCTTGTGGGATGCCCCGTCCCTTGAGTCTGAGCATTCAGAGTCGTCACCAGAATTTGGATCCCGATCAGGACGATTCGAAGCCCCGCACCTTACGCCTCGAGACACCGTTCGCCCGGATCGGACGCGATCCCAGGGCAGAGATCGTGCTCGATGATCCCGCAGTCAGCCGCCTCCATGCATTGCTGGTCGTGATCGCCGGCCGGCCCTTCGTGGTCGATCTGGGAAGCCGCACGGGTTTGATCTGGCCCGCCGGTCCCGCTCGTGAAGGGTGGCTTGAGGAGGAAATGGCCGTCGGGATCGGTCCCTTCCAGCTCTCAGTGGTGGGCGAGAGAGAGTCGGATTCCGGCAGCCTCGGTTGGCCGGAACCGGCCGCCTGGCCCGAGGGCTGTATCGCCCCCCTCTCGTCCCGCCCCGTGGTTCACGACCTCCTGCCGCCTCTGACCGTTGAATTTCCCAGCCAACGCGCCGGAAAGTCGACGCATTGGGAAATGCGCAGCCTCATCACACTCGTCGGCAGTTCTCCCGCCTGCAAGATCTGCATTGAGCACCCAGCACTCTCCCGTTACGAATGCGCACTGGTTCGCACGCCGCTCGGTCCCTGGGCCCTGAGCCTCCTGGGGCGGTGCGGAATCTCGCAACAAGGCGAGCAAGTCAGCGTTCTGCCACTCAAGGAAGGCGACAGCTTCACCATTGGCGATCGCCGGATTGTGTCCCGCCTGACCACCCGATCCCCCAAGAATCGGGCCAGCGCATCCTCTCGTGAACTCGCCCGCCGTGAATCCTCGTCCGACCGCCGCGGTCTCCAGCCCACGGTCGTCGATCCGCTCAGCACCGAGCTTGTCGAGCAGTTCGGTCAGATGCAGTCGGAACTGCTGGACCAGGTCCGTCAGTCGCTTCTCACCATGGGTCGCTGGCTGGGGAACGTCCATCGTGAAGAGATGGTCCGGATGCGCGAGGAGCTAAACGAGCTGCGCCAGGCCGTGGCCGCACGCGACGAGTCGGGTCGCCCCTCCCCCATGCTCAACGAAACACCCACCACCACTCCCCGCCTCACCCCACCCTCACCGGACACGGGTCACAACGGTCTGCCACCCCAATCCTCGAAAAGTCCCACGCCCCAGCCTCCTCACCCCACACTGCCCGTCGACGACATTGCCGGCGACGATCTACACCGGCTCCTGATCGGCAAGGTTGAGCAACTTCAGCGCGAGCAACGGACCCGCTGGAATCGACTCCTGCAGCGTGCCAAGGAGCCGGACGCGTGAGCCTGGGTCCAAGCGCCGCCACGACCGGTTCGGGCCGGGCCGTCGTGGTTCGGGTTTTGAAACTTGTGCTGGGTCTCCTTGTGATTGCGGCGGTCGCCCGGCACGTGACGACCACCTGGCTGGATCTTCGCACCCGAGGTGAATCAGTTGAAATCAATCCCGGTTGGCTCGTTCTCTCCATCCTTCTTTATCTCACCGGCCTGACTCTCGACGGTGTCTGGTTTCACCGGGTCATGCAGGCGAGCTTTACACCGATTCCGCTGCTCGCGTCGATCCGGGCTTATCTGGTCAGCCACCTGGGCAAATACGTTCCGGGCAAGGCGATGGTGGTTGTGATGCGGGCTTCCATCGCCTCAAGCGCGGGTGCTCGTCCGGCCTCGGCGGTCTTCGCCAGCATGTACGAAACCCTCGTGATGATGGCCTCGGGTGCGCTCATCGCGGCAATGGGATACGCACTCGCTCCCGCGCGCAGCGTTCCGTTGAATTTGGGACCGCTGGGAACCCAGAACATCTCCTTGATGGCCCTGGGCGGCACGCTGGGCGCGGCGTTTCTTTTCCTGGCGTCGCCACCGGTCTTTCCACGTTTGGCCGCGTTTGCCAGCGCCAGCTTGCGTGGAGTGGGAGCGGGTGCCGTTCCGCGGCTTTCCGCACGGCTGCTGGTCGAGGGCTTGGCCTGGAGCGGTCTGGGCTGGCTGTTCCTGGGCGCCAGCCAGTACGCCGTGCTGCGTGCGCTGGGAATCGAGGGGCTTGGCCTCGCCCAAATGCCTGTGCTGGTGGCGAGCGTGGCCCTGGCAACCGTCGCCGGTTTCGTCGTCGCGGTCGCGCCCGGCGGCCTGGGTGTTCGCGAGTGGGTGCTCTGGACGAGCCTGGGGGTTCTGATCGATCATGATCAAGCCGTGATCGCGGCCCTGGTCTTGCGATTTGCCTGGGTGCTCGGCGAGGTGCTCGCCGCCGTGATATCCTCCCTTGGGTCAGCGCTGCGTCGAGCCTCGATCACAGACCACCCTTCCCCCGCGTCAACAGGCCCGATTCCAACCACCCCTCAGCTCTCGGATGATCCCGCCTCGGGTTAGGCTTTCTCCATGATCAGCGTCGTGATCCCCGTGTTCAACGAAAGCCTCAGCCTGGCGGAGCTACACGCCCAGTTGGATCGCGCGTTCACGCCCCTCGGTCCGATCGAGTTTTTGTTCGTCGACGACGGCAGCCGAGACGGCTCGTGGACCGTGCTGACCGAGCTGGCCGAGAGCGATCCTCGAGTTCGCGCCATTCGCTTCCGGCGCAACTTTGGCAAGGCCGCCGCCCTGACCGCTGGCTTTCGCTCGGCACGCGGGCGGATCATCTTCACACTCGACGCCGACCTCCAGGACGACCCCGCCGAAGCCACACGTTTCCTGGACCGGCTCGACGAGGGCTTCGACGTCGTCAGCGGCTGGAAGAAAATCCGCCACGACCCCTGGCACAAGGTCTGGCCCAGCCGTCTGTTCAACGCCGCGGTCAGCACCATGACCGGCTGCCGGCTGCACGACCACAACTGCGGTTTCAAGGCGTATCGC
Organism: Isosphaeraceae bacterium; assembly: GCA_041750675.1. Taxonomy (GTDB): domain Bacteria; phylum Planctomycetota; class Planctomycetia; order Isosphaerales; family Isosphaeraceae; genus BPJS01. Next base: position 21,868 of record JBGSYY010000604.1, read on the forward strand.
CGCGCCGTGCTCGACGAGGTTGATATCTATGGCGAACTGCACCGCTTCATTCCCGTACTGGCCCACGCACGCGGGTTTCGCGTGGGCGAGGTGGTCGTTCAGCACCGCGCGCGGCGCTTCGGCTGGTCGAAATACGGGCTCTCCCGGCTCGTTAAGGGATTTCTCGACCTGCTCACGGTGCGGTTTCTGACCGGCTATGGTCAGCGACCATTGCATGTCCTGGGAGTTCTCGGCCTCGGCTTGATCGCCCTGGGAATGGCAGGGCTGAGCTATCTCGCACTCCTTTGGATGATGGGCGACCGACCGATCGGCAACCGACCGCTGCTCACCTACAGCACAGTTTCTCTGGGAATCGGCGTGCAGCTTCTCTGCCTGGGGATTCTGGCCGAACTGGTCACGTCGTACCATATGCGCACTCACCCGACCTACAGCGTGGCCGAGCGTCTGGAAGGCGACGCGCTCGCCCCTCACACCGTGGAACGAGCGACCGATGGCCGATGAACCGAAGGACTGGCCCCTCCCCGATCCGATTGATCAGCCGATCCGTCGATCCGAGCCGCGGCGGCTCGTCGGCACACTGATTCTGGTGGTCGCCATCGCCCAGCTTGTCGGCATGACCTTGCGGACCCCCGTCCAGCTTGAGGTCAACGACATCTCACGCTGGTGTACCGTCTGGTCGCTGCTCGAGCGCGGCACCTATATCATCGAGGAATGCCCCTGGCAGCACCGGACCCAGGACAAGGTGGTTCGATCCGACAAGCTGGCACCCATGGGACCGGATTCCTCAGCCCTGAAGCGGGTTGAATACGCGATCGCTCCCGCCTGGTGGAAGGAGGGCGAGCCTAAGGACCGTGTTTATTCCAGCAAGCCGCCCCTGCTGCCGACCCTCATCGCCGGCATGCTCTACCCCTTCCGCAAGGCAACCGGCGTCGAGCTGGAGCGGGTCGTTTTTCGCCAAAAACGCGACGCACGCAACGTCGAGGAACTGGTCGAAATCGAACCCGGGGTCTTTGAAACGAAGCGGAGAACCGACACCGAGCGGGGCTACGCCGAATTCCCCGCCTACATCTACTATTTCAAGCCGATCCTGATGCTCTGGAACGTGGTCCCGTTCCTGATCACCCTGCTGCTCTACAGACGCCTGCTCGACCGCCACGCCGCCAACGATTGGGCCTGGTTCTACAGTCTGTTCGCCGCCGCGTGGGGAACGTACCTGTTCGCGTTCAATCAGACTCTCAACAACCATACGATCGCCGCCTGGTCGGCTTTCTTCGCGATCTACGCCCTGATCCGGATCACAGCCGACGGCGCGACGGGTCTCCGCTATTATGCCGCCGCCGGCTTCTTCTCGGCCTTCGCCTCGGCCAATGAGATTCCGGCCGCTCTGCTCGTGGTGGCGGTTTTCGCAATCTTGCTCGTCCGCTCGCCGCGTTCGACCTTGCTCGCATTCGTGCCCGCCGCGATCGTCCCGGTCGCGGCGTTCCTGGTCACTCAGTTCCTGGCCTTCGGGCAGTTCTTGCCCGTTTATGAGGAGTTTGGCACCAAGTCCTATCTCTTCGAAGGCAGTTACTGGGCCACTCCACTCGAATTCGATTATTTCAACGCACACCCCGAGCCTTGGCCCAACTACCTCTTCCACATGACCCTGGGCCATCACGGCATCTTCTCCTTGACGCCGATCATTCTGCTGGCGATGGGCGGCATGCTCTGGCTGATGTTTGAACCCACGCGACGACTCCGCTCCGCCGCTGTGCTCGTCGCCTTCCTGACCGTCGCCATGATCGCCTTCTACACCTGGAACCCGAAGGCCAGGAACTACGGCGGATCGACCCAGGGTCTGCGCTGGCTGTTCTGGCTCTTCCCGCTCTGGTTGGTGATGCTTCCTCGCGCTGTCGAGGCCGGGGCGAACCGGCCCTGGTTCCGCTGGCTCTGCCTGGCGCTTCTGGCCATTTCGGCCCTGTCGGTTGGATTCGCGATCCGCGGCCCGTGGAGCCACCCCTGGCTCGTCGAGCTGCTGGTCCGACTGCAACTGTATACCCTGCACTATTAGCCGTTTGCCGAACCTTCGCCAGCCAAGCTGCGATTGTCGAGCCTCGACCCAGACGCTACAGTTTGCCAAACCGACCAGCGCGGGCACGTCCCGGCGCAGGCTCTCGGGTTCACACACGGAGGCAGTGGCGATGCGCGGACGCAATCTCGGCTCAGTGATCACCTGGACGATCGCGGCCCTTGCCGCCTCGGTGTGCAATTCGCCCGCGCAGGCGTGCGTCGAGGAATGGCCTTACTCACTCGCGATCGACGCGCAGCTCCAGGTGAAATCACCGGGCCAGCTCAAGCCCCAGCCGCTGGAAACGGCCACTCGCATGCGCTACAGCCTCACCCCCGTGGAAAACGGCCAGGAAGTGACCATCCGGGGCCTGGCGCTCACCGTTTCCAGCGAGGGCAAGGTGATCTCGGAAGTGCAGCTCTCGCGAGCCGAGGCCAAATTTCAGCAAGGCGACCAGAAGCCCGATACCGTGACCTTCGAACGCGCGCCCAAGGAACTCAAGGCGACCCTGAGCCAGTTCAACGAGCCAATGGCGCGGATCGAAACAGACGCCAACGGCGCTGAGACCAGCCGCGTCATTCTTGTCGAGAAGGAGTCGACTTTCGTCGAGAACGGCATCGTCGACAACACACGGCTCTTCCATCCGCCCTTTCCCGCCGGGCGAGAGACCTGGGACGCCCCCTGCCGGCTCTCGATGGGTGAAGGTCAGTTCGCTTCCGGCAACCTGACCTACCGCAACATCGGCACAGGCCCGGACGGCACCGTCCAGGTCAGCGTCGCCGGCGAACTGAAGCCAGTCCTCAGGCCCGGTGGAGATATTCGCGACGGCAGCTACAAGGTAACCGGCGAGCAGCTTTTCGACCCAGCCCGCAACGCCTGGGTTTCCGGCCGCTGGACGATCGACGTGTTGCTCAACATGCAGGCCGAAGGCCAGGCGACCGGCACCGCCAACGGCACCATGGAATTGAAGCTGCAGCCCGACACCGTTTCAACCGAGCCGGCCACACCGGCCGGGATCGCCGTCGAAGCGCCCCGGCCGGGGTCCGGCTGACACCATTCAGCCGGCCCTGCCGAGAGTCCTCAGGAATCGGAATCGACGGCAGCCGACGGCTTTCGAGCCGGCGACCCCTTCGCCGCCTTCTTCTTCGCATTCGCCGGTTTGATGCGAGCCGCCGCGCCTCGTGCCGCCGCCTTCTGTTCCGATCCGTCGATCACGCCATTCTTGTCGGTGTCAAGCCGGTCGAACAGCGCCGCGGGACCTCGGAACTCCTCGCGGCTCACCTTGCCATCATCGTTTGAGTCCATCGCCTTGAGCCGCCCTCCACCCGGTGCGGCGGCCCCAGCCCCAGCAGCCCCGCCCGCACCCGCTCGAATCTCCTTCGGCTTCAAAATTCCATCCTTGTCGGTGTCGAGGCGGTCGAAGACGGCCGGCGGGCCGCGGAATTCCTCGCGGGTCAACTCGCCGTCGCCGTTCTGATCCATGGCCGCGATCCGTGCCCGCCCTGCGTTCGCGGCATCGCCAGTCAAAGACCGCACTTTCTGGCCCAATCCGCGAAGCTCCTCGACATCGAGCTTGCCATCGCCGTTCGTATCGCCTCGCTTGGCAAGCCGATCGAAGGCCGCAAGCCCGGCTTCGGGAATCTCCGAACGTTCGAGGATCTTGTCCTGATTGGCGTCGAGCTTCTCGAACGTCTCGCGCAGGCGCTCGGCGGCGGGCGGCTGGGCCAGTGCCAGGCAAGGCAGGCCCACAACGGCCAGCGTCGCGAGGAATTGAGTTCGGATACGCATGGATCATGCTCCTCTGGCGTTCGGACAGACGAAGAACTGGGTCGATCCCCAAGGCGTGAGCCTCGGCTCTCCAACACTAAACACCGGCGAGCGGGGAAGGTATCGCGAGTCGTCGGTCGTGATCGATGGCTCAGGATGATTCCCGCCCCTCGTTCCGGCTCCACGTATGGACTGCCGACTGGCCGAAATTCTCCTCAATCTCCACCCGCACCACGGGCGGCACGATCAGGCCACGCGCGGAGATGGCATTCCTGAGCCGTTGGCTGAACCAGGCGGCGATCCGCTCGGTGGTCGTGTTTGGAATAGGAAGAATGACGCACTCGTCGCGTGGAAAGCTCCAGTACCGATCGCCATGAACGGCCCGCCAGTTCGGTCCCTCCTCGACGATCCCGATCCGGCCCGATCCATCGGGCAAGAGCATCCGGTGGTCCAGCTCGGCGACGATCGCCCGGCTCAGATCCAGCAGCGCGATGAAGTCAAAGACATAGTGATTCTCGTCGAGAGGTCCCTCAACCTCGACCGCCACACGCCAGTTGTGGCCGTGAATTCGCTCGCAGATGTCGCCGTTGAAGGTGATGAAATGGCCGGCGCTAAAGACGAGATGATCCTTGGTCACGCGGACGCGGTAGTCGTTCATGGTTTCTCCCTTCGCTCAATGTTCCCTTGTTCCGAACATTTTAGAGCCGGGTTATCCAGGTCGAACGCAAATCGTCCCTGAACTGGCGGCGAGATCACCCCCTCGCGCAGGGCCGCGAACAGGACGGCGGCCACCACGTCGGCGGTGGCTCCCGGATTGCGAGTGTTTCCCTGGGCGCGGAGCCAGCCATCAAGCTCGACGAAGCGAACCATGCCTTCGGCGGATATCGGCCAACCCGCGTCGAGGACCGCGCGAGCGCGAACGGCCGACTCTTGCGCTTCGGCCTGTCCCCGCTTGCGGGCGATCAACGTATCCGGTCGTTCCGCCATCAGGCATAGATGGCAGCCCACGATCGCGGTCTCCAGCGATCGACCCGCTTCCACATGGTGGACCAATGCCGGTAGACCCGTTTCAAACACATCCACAAAGCAGGTTGCGTATTGACGCGCGATGGCGTCGCGATCGGCGGCCAGCCGCATCGCGTCGAGCAAGGTCACCGTTGGCTCGTCGGCAATGTCCTGCGTCGCCGACGAACCCAGCCCACCGGGCTTCGCCATGCGGATCGCCGCATAGGCGGCCCGTGCGTCGTCGACAGTCAGACCCGAAAGCACAGCCTCCAGCCCTTCTCGCACGGGACGATCCTCGGCGACCGCCGCCATGGGCGTTAGCAAGAGCAGGATGCCGAGGTTGGTGTTCGACCCGACGATTCGCCGCGTGGCCGAGACACCTTCAAGCACCGTCGCTCCAACGCCAACCGCCGCGATCGGCGTCGGGTCCAGCCAGTCGCCGATCGCCGCGGCGCTGAGCACAAAATCAAGATAGCCGGTGTCCGCGAAGTCGGCGCTGCGATGCACGTTGCCGGGCTTTCGAGCCGTCGCTTCGAGCACACACGCAGTTCGCGCGAACATGGCGATCACGGAACTCATCGAGATACGTCCCGCAGATGTTCCAGAATCGCTACTGCCACATCCACCCCGGTCGCTCTCGCCAGTGCCTTCCAACCCGGCACCGCATTGACCTCCAGTACCAGTCGGCGGCCATCGGCGGCCTCGATCAGATCGACGCCGGCCATGGACGCCCCGACCGCCGATGCCGCGCGCTTCGCCAGCCCTTCCACTTCGTCGTCAACACGGACGGCCTCCGCCCGACCGCCCTGCGCCACATTCGCC